>JAYUPN010000172.1:0-10551 GCA_043760065.1 Rubrivivax sp. | reverse complement strand
CGAGATAGCGCTCGTGCGTTCAAACGGCTATGCCATCAGCGACGAGGAACTCGAGATCGGACTGCGCTCGCTCGCGGTGCCCGTGCGCACCGGGCGCGGCGAACTGATCGCGGCGATGAGCCTGTCGGTCTCGACCAGCCGCATGACGCGCGATCAGGTGATCGAGCGCCTGTTGCCGGAACTGGAAACCGCGCGCCGCAGTTTTGCGTCGCTGCTCTAGCTTGGCCAAGTCAAGCTCTGTCGCGAATTGATGGCCGCAAGTGTCAAAGTCCGTGAGTTGACGGTGCCGCCACCGCTGACCGCAATCGCTGCAAAGCAGTCACTCCTGCTAGCGGTGCAAAGGATCGCAGCAGGTCGATAGCGCTCGCCCGTCGCATAGGTTCGGCCGCCGCAGCGGCGCGGTGTGAGCATCCTGCGCATCCCCGGCCGACGGCTCGTCAACACGCGGCTCAAGCGCGAGCTGCGGCTGCGTCACCCCACCATCGAGCAGGGCCTGAGCAGCGGTGGGCAAGGCCGCACGGGCGGCGGCAAGGTTCTCAGATGCCGCTGGCGCGACGCAGCACCTGCGAGCGGTCAACCGACTGCAACATCAACGTCTGCGCCTGGCCGCCGCGCTCGATCTCCAGCCGCACCTCACGCTCGGCCGAGCCGCCTGCCCAGAGCGCCTTCCACAGATGGGCGACGTCGGTCACGGCGGTGCCGTCGATGCGCACGATGCGGTCGCCGGCGCGCAGGCCGACCGCTTCGGCCGGGCTTTCGGCACTGATGCGCAGCACGCGCACCACGCCCTCGTGCTCGGCGCAGTTCAAGCCCAGCCAGGCGCGGGTGCTGGCGCGCGAACTCCCCCGCTCGCGGAGTTCGGCCAGCACCGGCTTGAGCAGATCGACCGGCACGAACATGTTGCCCGGGCGACGCACCTGGCCCGGCGCCGCGGCGTTGGCCAGCGCCAGGGAGCCGATGCCCACCAGCTCACCACGGGCGTTGAACAGGCCAGCGCCGCTGTGGTCGCCGTGCGGCGGATGGGTGAACAGCGCGCCTTCGATGTGGTACTCCCAGTAGCCGGCAAAGTCGCGCCGCGACAGCAGCCGCGCCAGGCTGGCAGCGCCCTGCCGGCCGCCGCTGGAGACGATCAGCGGCTCGTCGTCGGCCAGGGCGTTTGATGCACCCAGTGGCACAGGCTCCAGTTTCAGCGGCGCCAGTGCCTGCACCAGGCCGAAGCCGGTGGCCAGGTCATAGGCCAGCCGCCGTGCGGGGACGCGGCGGCCATCGTTGTGCACGAGTTCGATCGTCTCGGCCTCGAGCACCAGGTAACCGATGGTCAGCACCAGGTCGTCGCCAATCAGCACCCCGGAACCCTGGCGGCGCTGCCCCAGCGTCGCGGCGGAGTGGGCGTCTTCCACCACGTTCACCTCGAGCCCGAGCACGGCGTTGCCGGCGCGTTCGAGCGCGCGCATCTGGGCCTCGTCGCGCTGCGCGTGCGTGGTGCCTGTCAGCAGCCACAAGGCCGCGATGCCGACGAGGCGGATCAGGGCGACGAGATGACCAGGGGATCGCAGGTATCGCGGGTTGCGCAGGTTTCCGACCATGGCTGCCTCCAGATCGCGCAGGATGCCCTGTGGCGCAGACCTTGTTCGCCCGATGGTCTCAGCGCCGCCGGCGTTTGCCCGGAGACCCACGCCCGCGCCAGCGGCCCGCGGTCCCTTGTCGGCGCTGTCGAACCGGCCAGCGCCGGTGTGTCCGTCACTGGGTGCCGATCGACGGTGTTCTTGAACCCGCGTGCACTCGAGCCGGCCGCTCAGCGCAGGCGTCGCTCGCGTGGGCGCGCTGCCCGCTCCGCAAGCGGTGCGCCGCTCAGAAAGACTCCCAGGTCGAGGCCGACGCGCCTGCCCGCGCGCCGCGCGGCGCGCCCGACGTGCGCCGCGGGGCCGGCGCGGCAGCCGCATGCCGAACAGCGGCGATGGTGGCGGCCGCCACGGCCGGGGCTTGCGCGCCGAGCCGGAACGTGGACACCAGGTTCGCCAGCCGGTGGGCCTGGTCCTTTAAGGACTCGGCAGCGGCAGCGCTCTCTTCCACCAGTGCGGCGTTCTGCTGCGTCATCTGGTCCAGCGTGGCCACCGACTCGTTGACCTGGGCAATGCCCTGGCTTTGTTCGCCGGCGGCGGCCATCACCTCGCCGATGATGTCGCTGACCCGCTGCACGCTGGCCACGATTTCGACCATCGTGCTGCCCGCGTCGCTGACCAGCCGCGTGCCCGACTCGACACGGTCCACGCTGGTGCCGATCAGGCCCTTGATCTGCTTGGCCGCCTCGGCGCTGCGCTGCGCCAGCGATCGCACCTCGCTGGCCACGACGGCAAAACCGCGGCCTTGGTCGCCGGCACGGGCGGCCTCCACCGCGGCGTTCAGCGCCAGGATGTTGGTCTGGAAGGCGATGCCGTCGATGGTGCCGATGATGTCGCCGATCTGCTTGCTGCTGGCGTTGATGGCGCCCATCGTCGCGACGACCTGCTCGACGACCTCGCCGCCCCGGCGCGCCACGTCCCTGGCCGAAGAGGCCAGTTGGTTGGCGGTGCGCGCCGAGTCGGCCGTCTGGTTCACGGTGGCGGTGATCTGCTCCATCGAGCTGGCGGTCTGCTGCAGCGAACCCGAGGTCTCTTCCGTGCGCTGGCTGAGGTCGGTGCTGGCCGCCGCGATCTCGGCGCTGGCACTGGCCACGCTGGTGGTGCCGACGCGGATCTGCTGCACCATGTCCGTCAGGCTGAGCTGCATCTGGCCCAGTGCGCGCTGCAGGGCACCGATTTCGTCACCCCGCGTGACGCCGACGACCGGCACCGACAGGTCCTTGTCGGCGATGCGCTCGGCGGTGTCGATGGCCTGCCGCAGCGGCCGCGTCACCGATCGCGTGATGCCCCAGGCCAGGCCCGCGCCCAGCACCAGCGCCAGCGCGGCCAGCACCAGCAGCACCGTCTGCGCCAGTTGCGAGTGGCGCGTGGCCTCGACTTCCTTGGCGTCGGCCGTGGCCTGCACGTGCACCTGCAGCGCACCGATGGCGTCGAGGTAGGACTTGGCGCCGGCCATCATCGGACCGTTGACGAGCTGGTGGCCTTCGTCGGCGTTGCCGGCCTTGAAGGCAGCGGCCGCCTTCGCACGCACCTCGACGTAGCTCTTGCGCTTGGCGCCGACAGCGTCGAAAAGCGCCCGGTCCTTGGCGTCGACGAGCGTCTTGTCGACGCTGTCCTGCAGCCGGGTGATGGTGGCCGACGTCTCCTTCATCGGTGGCTCCAGGAAAGCCACGGTGGCCGGGTGGTAGCCGGACGCACCCACGCCGAGCGCGCGGGTCAGGTTCAGCATCGCCGCACCCTCCCAGTTTTCGATCGTCGTGGCCTGGTGGGCCAGATCGGCGCGCTGGGCGTTGAGGGTGGTGATCACCCGCAGCTGCACCACTGCCGCTGCGGCCATGACCAGCATCAAGACCAGCAAGCTGGCAAAGCCCAGGCTGAGGCGGGCACCGATTCGGAGTTGCGCGAACATGTTCATCGCGAAGATATCGGTGCCGTGGCGGGGAACCTGAGCCCTCGCAGCCTGCAGGCGCGCGACGACCGCGCGCCGTTTTGGCGGCGCTGCAGGCGCCCGCTCGCGATGCCGGTCGGCAGCGGCCGCACTTCGCGGCCGGCACCGCCGTCAGCGGCGCGACGCGTTGCGGCTTGTGCCCGACGAACGCTGGGCCACCAGACGCGACAGCCGGGCGCGCCAGCTGCCCAGGCTCCTGACCACGCTGGCGACGAGCGAGTGGTCCTCGGGCTCGGCCGACTGGGCGACCCGGTGGCGCCTGAGCAGCGAGGGCGACACGCGCAGGCGCTTGTGCTCTTTCATTGCTGCCGACACCGCCAGCTGGAACGGCCCGGTGCGTATCGGCTTGCTCGCGAAACGGTAGATCTGCGCCTGGTTGATGAGCTTGATCACGAGGTCGGCGTCGGCAGCGCGGCTCAACATCACGGTGGTGATGGCCGGGTAGTGCTGCTTGAGTGCGCGCAGCAGCTTGCCGGCGTCCTGGCCGCCGACGCGGGCCTCGGACACGATGACGCCGATGTCACGCTGCTCCAGCACCGCCAGCGCCTCGGTGACGCTGCCTGCGGTGTGGACCTGGTAGTCGGCTTCGAAGAAGCGCCGCAGCGCTTCGCGGTCGGCCGCGCTGTCGTCGACGATCAACAGCTCGGGTGCGTCGTCGAACTGACTCGACGCGGTGAACGCCGAGTCGTTGGCGGTGGTGAGCAAGTGCTCACGCGTGAGCAGCGCGGCTTCGGCTGCCTCGGCGACGATGGCCTTCATCTCCTGCTGGTCCCAGGGTTTGCTGATGAAGCGGTAGACCGCGCCTTCGTTGACCGAGCCGACGATCGCGGCGAGGTCCGAGTAGCCGGTGAGCAGGATGCGCATCGTCGCCGGCCAGCGCTGGCGCACCTCGGCCAGCAGCTCGACGCCCTGCATGCCGGGCATGCGCTGGTCGCTGACGATCACGTCGACGCGACGGGTCTGCAGCACTTGCAGGGCGTCGGCAGCCGAGGTGGCGGTGCAGACCTCGTAGTCGGTGCGAAACACCAGCCGCAGCAGGTTGATGATGCGTTCTTCGTCGTCGACGAAGAGCAAGGTGGGGCGTGGGTTCTTGTTCATGCGGCAAACAGCGCTTCTTCTTCGATCAGGGCGTCCGGGGCCGCGGCGGCATGCACCGGCAGCAGCACCGTGAAGACGGTGCCCACGCCGAGCTCGGTGTCGACGACGATGCGGCCGCCGTGGTCCTGGATGATCTTGTAGGAGATCGACAGCCCGAGGCCCGTGCCGCGGCCGATCGGCTTGGTGGTGAAGAACGGATCGAAGATCTTCGTCAGCACATCGGGCTCGATGCCGCTGCCGTTGTCCTGGATCTCCACGCGCACGGTGTTGGCGTCTTCGATCGCGGTGCGCAGCGTGATGCAGGCCTTGCGCTCGGGCGGGATGGCATGCACGGCATTCGTGATGATGTTCAGGAACACCTGGTTGATCTGCGAGGGTGAACACTCGATGTCGGGTACCTCGCCGTGCTCCTCGCGGATCTCGACCCGGTTCTTCAGCAGGTTGCGCGCCAGCAGCAAGGTGCTCTGCAAGCCGGCGCGCACCGAGTACTCGGTGACCTTGGCGCGGTCGATGCGGCTGAAGTTCTTCAGGTTGAGCACGATCTCCGAGATCTGCTCGATGCCGTGGACACCGTCGGACAGCAGTTGTCCCATCTCGGTGAACAAGCCGCGGTCGAGCAGGCTCTTGGTGCTGGACTCGATGCGCAGGAACTTCTGCGACAGCGCCGGCTGGTCGTGTTTGTCGCGCCGCATGTGCTCGGTGAAGTCTTGGTTCTGCACCGCCAGGGCATGCACCGGCGCGAGCTGCTCCTTGAGCACGTCGAAGGTACCCTTGACATACGCCAGCGGCGTGTTGATTTCGTGCGCGATGCCGGCCACCATCTGGCCCAGCGCCGACATCTTCTCGGCCTGCACCAGCTGCGACTGCGACTCCTTGAGCGCGTCGTGGCTTTCGCGCAGCGCGGTGTTGGACTTGTGCAGCAGCCTGAAGTTGCGGAACAGTCGCCAGCCCAGCCAGGCCAGCAGCGCGAGCAGAAAACCCGAGTACAGCACCAGCAGGTTGCGATAGCTCTGCTGGGTGGCCAGCACGGCTTCGTGCTCCTGGCGGGCGGCATCGGCGAGGTCGTCGACCGCCCGCGCCGTGGGCACCGCGGCCAGTTCGATCAGCAGGCGGTTCGTCGCCTCCTGCTGCTTGAGCACGGTGTCGACGTGGCGCACCAAGGTCGTCGCGGTGTCGCGCACGTCGGGCGCCATGGCGCTGACCAGCTGCTGCAGGTTGCGCGAACCCGCCTCGATGCTTTCGCGCAGCGCCGCGTCGGGCGTCTGCACGTAGGTCATCGTGGCGGTGAGCAATGCATTGAGCGCGCGCCCGGTGTCGTCGAGCGCGTTCGCACCGACCCGGCTGGCGCCGGCGGCTTCGACCAGGTCCTGCGCCGCCACGGGCAGGAAGCGCGAGGAGTTGCGCAGGATCGAGTTCTGCGACTTGAAGCGCTCGATGAGCGTGACCTTCTCGTCCATCGTGCGCCGGTAGGCGTCCAGCAGTGACTGCACCCGCGTGCCGCTCTGGTCCTGCGTGCTCCAGAGCTCGTCGCTCTTGCTGCGCAAGGCCGCCTCCAGCGACTCCAGCACCGGCAGCGGGCTGGCCACGGGGTCGTAGCTGGCGTTCAAGCCGGTGCGCGAGCGCAGCACGTCGACGTTCCATTCGGCGTCGATCTGCTTGAGCTGGCGCAGCAGGGCCAGCACTTCATTGTGGCCGTCGAAGTCGACGCCGCGCGTCTTCGCGACCAGCAGCCCCAGCAGCGCCAGCACCAGGGCCGCGATCGCGGCATAGGCCATCTTCGTCTTGTTCATCAACGCCTCCGGGTGGCTACTTGAGTGCTGTCGTCACGGCGGGCGCCAGGGGCTTGCCATCCAGTTCGCCGGTCAGCGTGTGCAGGAACTTGACGATCAGTTCCTTGTCCTGCGCCGAGGCGCTGCGGCCGAGCTGGAACCTGAACATCACCTCCACTGCATCGGCCAGCGTGGCGGCCGAGCCGTCGTGGAAGTAGGGTGCGGTGAGCGCCACGTTGCGCAGGCTGGGCACCTTGAAGACGTGACGGTCTGACTCGTTCTTGGTGACGTTGAAGCGCCCCAGGTCGGCCGTGGTGACGCCACCGCGCTGCTTGAAGTAGTCGCCCAGCACGCCGAAGGTCTGGTACATGTTGCCGCCGACGTTGGCCCCCTGGTGGCAGGCGATGCAGCCGTAGTTCTTGAACAGCTGGAAGCCTCGCTGTTCGTCGGCCGACAGCGCCGACTTGTCGCCCCGGAGGTATTTGTCCAGGCGGGCGTTGGGCGTCACGAGCGTGCGCTCGAAGTGCGCGATCGCGTCCTGGATGTTGCGCACCGTGATGCCGTCGCGGTAGCTCTGGCCGAACTGCGCGCGCAGCTGGCTGTCCTGCGCCAGCTTGGCCGTCACCTCGGCCCAGTTGCTGCCCAGCTCCCGCACGTCGTGGACAGGGCCGTTCACCTGTTCTTCGAGCGAGGCCGCGCGCCCGTCCCAGAACTGGCGGAAGTTCAGCGCGCTGTTGAAGACGGTGGGCGTGTTCAGCACGCCTTTCGCGCCCCCGATGCCCACCGGCATCACCTTGCCGTCGGCGCCGCCGCGCGCCAGGTCGTGGCAGCTTGCGCACGAGATGCTGTTGTCGCGCGACATGCGCTTGTCGTTGAAGAGCAGCCGGCCCAGCGCGACTTTCTTGGCGTCCAGGCTGGCCGGCACCGGCACCGGCTTGATCGGTTCGTCTGCATGCGCAAGCGTTGCGGCCAGCAGCAGCGACACGGCGGCGGCCTTCAACCCTGCAGCGATGCGCGCAGCGGCCCCAACGTCATCGATCATCATTGTTCTCTCCCCGCACGACTTGCCCGAAGCCATTTTGTTCGTCAGTTGCCAACGGTTTCGCCAGACCGAGTGATGGGTCGATGCCCAGCAAGTCGCACTTCGGCGTGCCGCACCGCACCGAATCACCGGCTTGAGCAGTGCCCGGTGGGTGAAGGGAGTGCGCAGTGCGCGCTTGCGCCACAGCGGCCCAGCACCGGCCGGGCCCTGCACCCGCGGCGCGCCGCGCTGGTCGCCCCGGCTAGGGCCCGGCCACTCGCGCCGGCAGCAGCCCGTGCAGCGTCTGCAGCAGCTCCGCGAGGTCGACCGGCTTGGCCAGGTAGCGGTCGAAGCCGGCGCTCAGTCCGCGCTGGATGTCGTAGGGCATCGCGTCGGCGGACAGGGCGACCACCGGCGTGGCGCGCAGCTGGGGGTCGGCGCGCAGTTGCGCGAGCACCTCGTAGCCATCGGGGCCGGGCAGGTGGATGTCGAGCAGGATGATGTCGGGTCGGTTGGCGCGCGCCAGCGCCAGGCCGGCGGGGCCGTCGCCGGCCGTGGCCAGGCGCACGTTCGGTTGCTGCGCCATGAAGGCCGCGATGACCTCCACGTTGGATTCGTTGTCCTCGACGTAGAGCACGTCGAAGGCCGTCTTGGCCCGTGCCTGCTCTGGCGGCGCGGCGGCCGGGGCGTCGGGCCGGTCGGCCGGGGCGATCGGCAGGTCGATCCAGAAAGTCGAGCCCACGCCCTGGCTGCTGTCGACGCCCAGTTCGGCGTCCATCAAGCGCGCCAGCTGGCTCGACAGCGCCAACCCGATGCCGGTGCCTTCGACCTTGCCGTGCTCGGCGCCCAGACGATCGAAAGGCTGGAACAGGTGGGCCAGCTTGTTCGGCGCGATGCCCATGCCTTCGTCGGCCACCGACAGCCGCAGACGATCGCCGAGCTGCTGGCAGCGCATGGTGATCGTGCCGCGATCGCGGTTGTACTTGGCGGCGTTGGACAGCAGGTTGACGAGCACCTGGCGCAGGCGCAGGCGGTCGGCCCTGACCGGCACCCGAACCTGGCCCAGGTCCTGCACCAGGCGCAAGCCGCGGGCTTCGATCAAGGGCTCGACGATGGCCAGCGACTCGGCCAGGATGCCCTCGATCTCCAGCACCTCGAGCCGGATGTTTATCTTGCCGACCTCGACGCGCGCCAGGTCCAGCAGGTCCTCGATCATCAGCAGCAGGTGGCTGCCGGCGCGGCGGATCTCGCCGGCCCACTTGAGCTGCCGCGGCGTCGGCTCGGAGATCTCGATGATCTGCGCGAAGCCGAGGATCGCGTTCATCGGCGTGCGCAGCTCGTGGCTCATGTGCGACAGGAACTCGCCCTTGGCGCGGCTGGCGCTGTCGGCCGTGCGCAGCGCCTGCTGCAGCTCGGCCGTGCGTTCGCGCAGCCGAGCTTCCAGGCCGGCCAGGCGCTCCTCGGAGCGCTGCAGCGCGGCCTGTTGGCGCGCCGCCTGCACGCGGTGGCAGGCGTTGTCGAGCAGCGCGGGCAGCGCGTCCAGGTAGTGGTCGCGCTTGACGATGCAGTCGGTGGCGCCGAGCCGCAGCGCGTGCGCCACGAGCTCTTCGCTGTCCTCGCCGATGAGCATCACCAGCGGATGGTCGAGGCCGCAGTCATCGCGCAGCGCCCTCAGCAGCTCCAGGCCGTTGTCGCCGGTGAGCCGGTGGTCCAGCAGCACGATGTCGAAGACCGGTGGCAGCGAGGGTTGTCGCGGCAGGTGTGCCAGCGCGGCGGCGGCGTCGTGCACGATGTACAGCTGCAGATGCGGCGCGGCACGCTCGAAGTGGCGGGCGGTGAGATCGATGGCCACCGGGTCGCGATCGGCGTACAGCACGCGCAGGGTGCGTGTGCTGCGCGCCGGCCCGTCCCGCCAGCGCGCCAGCGCCGCGCGCAGCGTGCGCGGCAGGCGCCGCGGCAGGTCGTCGGACCTGGACAGGTAG
The DNA here is from genome assembly GCA_043760065.1 of Rubrivivax sp. Taxonomy (GTDB): domain Bacteria; phylum Pseudomonadota; class Gammaproteobacteria; order Burkholderiales; family Burkholderiaceae_C; genus Rubrivivax. The sequence continues at coordinate 1,111 of JAYUPN010000172.1, read as the reverse complement.
CCGTCGGCACCGGCCTTCAGCACCGACAGCACGAGGCCCGCGTCGCCGTCTTCGATGAGCGCCACCACCGCCACGGGCAGCTTCAGCTGCCGGATCTCGCGGATCAGCTCGACGCCCGGGCCTTCGCCCGAATGCACGCGGGTCAGCACCGCGTCGTGGGAATTGCTGCCGCGCAGGCACGCACGGGCCTGCTCCAGCGTGGCCACCACCTCGACCTGAGCGCCCGGCGTGTCGGCTGCCAGCGCGCTCCGCACGAGATCGGCGTCGCGGGGGTCGTCTTCGAGGTACAGCAGGCGCATCGGTGGCTTCAGCAGGCAAGCGGGTGGACGACCGGGAGTACGACACGGTGCGGCCACTGGAAGACGGCGAAGATCAGGTCGTGGAGACTTGATGTCGAGTCAGCCACGATTGTCCTCCACGGCCGGCCCGCTGGCCCCCGGGGACGGGGTGTCGATGATCCCGATGCGCGGACTGGGTCTCGTGTGCTTGGAATCGATGGCATCGTCGGCCAGCGACCCCAACCCCAACCCCAACCCCAACCCCAACCCCAACCCCAACCCCGGCTCGACGGTCGCGGGGCCTCGACCGCCCCTGGCCGGGGCCCGGCGTTCAGGCGTGCAGCCGTGAACTGCGCGGCACCGAAGCGAGCAGGAAGTCCATCTGGTCGGCGACGATGCGGCGGCCGCGCAGGATCATGTCCTCGTGCAGGCTGGGCACGTAGGGCAGGAAAAGCAGCGACATGCGTGCTTCCTCGGGCAGACGGCTGCCCTTGTGGCCGTTGCAGGCGCGGCAGGCCGTGATGCAGTTCATCCAGGTGTCGTGCCCGCCGCGCGACACCGGCACGATGTGCTCGCGCGTCAGGTCGTCGAGGTGGAAGTGGCCGCCGCAGTAGGCGCAGATCTGGCGGTCGCGCACGAAGAGTTTGGGGTTGCTCAGCGCCGGTGCCTGTCGCCAGGCCCGGCTGGGCACCGCGCCGCGCACGGCGACGATGGGATGGACCTCGATCCGGCTTTGCAGCCCGGTGGCGCGCTGGGTGCCGCCGCGCAGGACGTGGAAGGTATCGCCGAGCGTCCAGGCGACGGCATCGCTCGCGTAGAGCACGGCCGCCTCG
>JAYUPN010000171.1:0-3963 GCA_043760065.1 Rubrivivax sp. | reverse complement strand
GCGCCGGCGTTCGCCTGGGCCTGCTGGGGCATGGCGCTGTTCTGCCTGTTGTGGGCTGCCGCGCAGCTGCGCGCCATCGCGGCGCAGCCCTTTGCGGTGCCGCACTGGGGGCTGTCGTTTCCGCTCGCGGTCTTCACCGCGCTGACGCTGCGCCTGGCCACGCCCGGCAGCACCATGGCAGCGGCAGGTATCGCACTGCTTGCGCTGACGACACTGCTCGTCGCCGCGCTGCTGCTGGCCACCGTGCGCGGCCTGCGCGCCGGCACGCTGCTGGCCCCGGAGCCGGTGGCGGCGATCCAGCCCGTCGGCGCCTGACAGACGGCCCTCGCGCGCGCCGTTAGCGGCCGTTAAGATGCCGCGCGCGGCGCCTTCGCGCGGTCTTGCCGCTGTCCCGATGCCCGCTGTCCCGATGCCCGTTTGCACCCCGCCACCGGAGGCTTCATGAACCCGACCGCCACCCCCCGCTTGCTGGGCAGCCTGGCCGCCGCGCTGCTGGCCGCCACGCTGCTGCCGCTGCCGGCGGCCGCGCAGCCGCGCAAGGACAGCGCCGTGCTGGCGATGACGCTGGAGCCGCCGGGCCTGGACCCGACCGCCGGCGCCGCCAGCGCGATCGCCGAGATCACGCTGTACAACATCTACGAGACCCTGACCAAGATCGGCAGCGACGGCCGCACCACGCCGCTGCTGGCCGAGAGCTGGACCGTCAGCCCCGACCTCAAGAGCTGGAGCTTCAAGCTGCGCAGCGGCGTGACGTTCCACAACGGCGAGCCCTTCGGCGCCGCGACCGTCAAGTACAGCTTCGAGCGTGCGGTCGACAAGACCAGCACCAACAAGGACAAGGCCACCTTCAACAACATCGAGCGCATCGACACGCCGGACGCGGCGACCGTGGTGCTGAACCTGAAGAACGGCGACCCCGACCTGCTGTTCAAGCTCGGTCAGGCCACCGCGGTGATGGTCGAGCCCAAGAGCGCCGCCACCAACAACACCCAGCCCACCGGCACCGGCCCCTACCGGCTGGACAACTGGGCCAAGGGTTCGGCGGTGACGCTGGCGCGCTGGGACGGCCACCGCAGCGCCAAGGACGTCAAGCTGCGGCGCGTCACGATGCGCTTCATCAGCGACCCGGCGGCGCAGGTGGCGGCGCTGCTGTCGGGCGACGTCGACGTGTTCCCGCGCGTGTCGGCGGCGCGCAGCCTGCAGCAGTTCCAGTCGAACAAGAAGTACCAGGTGCTGATCGGCGGCAGCCGCGCCAAGACCATCCTGGCCATCAACAACAAGAGAAAGCCGCTCGACAACGTGCTGGTGCGGCGCGCCATCGCGCACGCCATCGACCGCAAGGCGGTGATCGAAGGCGCGGCCGACGGCTTCGGCGTGCCGATCGGCAGCTACCTGGTGCCGGGCACGCCGGGCTATGTCGACCTGACGGGCATGAACGGCTTCGACATCGCCAAGGCGCGCGCGCTGCTGCACCAGGCCGGCGTGGCGCTGCCGCTGGAGCTGACGATGAAGCTGCCGCCGACGCCGTACGCACGCCAGGGTGGCGAGGTCATTGCGGCGCAGCTGGCCAAGGTCGGCATCAACGCCAGGATCGAAAACGTCGAGTGGGCGCAGTGGCTCAGCGGCGTATACGGCCAGAAGGCCTACGACCTGACGGTGATCTCGCACGTCGAGCCGCTGGACTTCGGCAACTTCGCGCGCCCCAACTACTACTGGGGCTACGAGTCGCCCGAGTTCAACGCGCTGTGGGCGCAGGTGCAGGCGACGATCAAGCCCGAGGAGCGCCAGCAGCTGATGCGCCAGGCGCAGGAGCTGGTGGCGCGCGACGCTGTCGCCGCCTACCTGTACCAGCCGACGTGGATCACCGTCGCCAACGCGCGGCTGAAGGGGCTGTGGAAGGACATGCCGCTGTTCGTCAACGACGTCGCGGCGATGAGTTGGCAATAGGCAGGCCCCCAGCTCGCTGCGCTCGCGCCCCCCGAGGGGGTGCGTTCCGGACCGGGCAACCCGGATCCGGAACCTAGCGCTCGCCGGCCTTCGTCGGCGGCTGCGGCGGCAGCCCGCCGAGGTGCTCGTCGTCGGCCCAGCGGTCGATGTGCAGCGTGTCGCCGGCCCAGCGCAGGCGGTTCAAGCCGGTGTTGGGGATCTCGCAGTCGCGCAGCCCGTCCAGCGACAGGCCGTGCGCGGTGCGCCACAGCATGTCGAGCACGCCGCCGTGGGTGACGATGGCCAGCCGCCGGCCCGCGCCGGCTGCGGCCAGCTCGCGCACGGCGGCCATGACGCGGGCGTGGAACTGGCGCAGGCTCTCGCCGCCGGGCAGCGCGAAGTCACCGCGATGTTCCAGCCACTGCTGCCACAGGTCGGCGTGGCGCTGCTGGATGGTCGGCACGTCCAGCCCTTCGAGCACGCCGAAGCTCTGCTCGCGCAGGCCCGGCACCAGCTTCAGGGGCAGCTCCCAGGCCGCGGCCAGCGGCGCGGCGGTCTGCTGCGCACGCACGAGGTCGCTGCTGAAGAGCGCGTCGTGCGGCTCGGCGGCCAGGCGCTGGCCCAGTCGCGCCGCCTGGGCCAGCCCGGTGGCGTTGAGCGGCACGTCGATCTGGCCCTGGAAGCGCTGCTGCAGGTTCCAGTCGGTCTCGCCGTGGCGGATGAAGAGCAGTTCGGTCAAGGCAGGTGCTTCACTTGGCGAACAGCTGGCTGCGGTCGCGCAAGCTCTTGAACTCCAGCGCGTTGCCGGCCGGGTCGTGGAAGAACATCGTCGCCTGCTCGCCCACCTGGCTGTGGCGGCCCATCAGGCTGCCGTAGAAGTTGCGCGCGGCGGCCAGGTCGTCGACCGGGAAAGCCAGGTGGAAGGGAGTGATCTGCTGCATCCTTGCAGCATACCCGCGCGCACGGCGGCGTCGGCAGGGGCTCTGGCACACTGAGGCGATGCTTTCGGTGATCCTGCTGCCCGGCCTGGCCTGCGACGAAGAACTCTTCCACCCCCAGGCGCAGGCGCTGGCCGAAGCCGGCGCGCGTGTCCACGTCAGCACGGCCCACAGCCGCCGCGCGACGCTGCCGCAGATGGCCGCCACGCTGCTGGCCGAACACCCCGGCCGCCACGTGCTGGTGGGCGCGTCGATGGGCGGCATGGTGGCGATGGAGATGCATCGCCAGGCACCGCAGCGCGTGCAGGCGCTGGGCCTGCTGGGCACCACCGCGCGGCCCGACACGCCGGAGCTGATCGCGCTGCGCACGCAGGCGTGCAGGATGTTCGCCGCCGGTCGCATGGACGAGGTGCTGCGCGCCAACGTGCTGTTCGCCTTCCACCCCACGCTGGCGCGCGCGCCGGGGCTGGTGGACCGCTACCTGGCGATGATCGGCCGCGCCGGGCCCGGGCAGCTGATCACGCAGAACCGCGCCGTGATGGCGCGTGTCGACAGCCGGCCGCACCTGGCGACGGTGCGCTGCCCGGTGCTGGTGGTGTGCGGCGAGGCCGACCAGCTGACCACGCCAGAACACGCCCGCGAGATGGCCGCGTTGATGCCGCACGCGCGGCTGGAGATGGTGCCCGGCGCCGGGCACATGCTGACGATGGAGCAGCCGCAGCGCGTGAGCGCGGTGGTGCTCAAGTGGCTGCGGTCGCTGGATCTTCGGCTGTCGAGCCCCGACGACGGCGGGTGAACGGCTTCAGCGTTTGACCTCCGGCACCACCACGCTGCCGTCCGCCGTCACCACGTCCAGCGGATAACGCCGCCCGGCGAGTTGGTCTTCGATGCACTGCAGCACCAGCGGGCTGCGGTGCCGCGCCGCGCTGGCGCGCAGTTCCTCCACCGTCAGCCACAGCGTGCGCACGATGCCGGTGTCCAGCGCGCGGCCCGGCTGCGGCTCGCCGACGCTGCCGCTGTAGGCCAGCCGCAGGTAAGTCACGTCCTCGCCGCTGGCCGGGCGCACGAAGCGCGACAGGTACACGCCGAGCAGCGCGCG
>JAYUPN010000170.1:0-10564 GCA_043760065.1 Rubrivivax sp. | reverse complement strand
AGCAGATTCACCCATCGGGTGAGTGTGCCAAATCAACTCAACCCCGCGCCAGCGCTGAAGAAATCGGCTACGGCGCAGGTTCAACTGCGGTTCTTAGGATGAACCCACTCCGAAATCAGCATCGAGGTCAAGAGATGGTAATCCGGCGGTTCGACGATGACTCCCTGTACCCGGCGCTGCGTGCCGATGTGGCGCGCTACCGCCACGAGGTGTTCGTCCGGCTCCTGAAGTGGGAGCTGTCCTGCGCCGAGGGTTACGAGCAGGACGAGTTCGACCGACAGGGCGCCGTCCACTTGGTGGCGACGGACGGCCGCGAGCAGGTCAACGGCTACGCCCGGCTGCTGCCCACCACCCACACCTACCTGCTGGCCAAGCACTTCCCACAACTGCTCAACGGCCGCGCCGCACCGTGCTCCCCTGATGTCTGGGAGCTGTCGCGCTTCACGTCGGCTGCGGTTGGCCAGGCCGATGCAACCGACCCTGCAGCCCAGACTCGCGTGGGCAAGCGGCTGCTGCTGGCGGCTGTGCGCCATGTGTCGGGCCAGGGTGCCCGGGATATGGTTTTCTGTACAACGGTGGCCATCGAGCGGCTGGCTCATCGCTGGGGTGTCGAGATCCAGCGCCTGGGTCCGCCGCTACGCAGCGCTGCTGGCCTACTGGTGGCGGCACAGATCCGCTGTTCGGCCCGCACCGTGGCCGCGCTGACCGCCGAAGAAGGCGATACCCCGTCCACACCGGCAGTCGTCCTCCAGCCCCTTGCGGCCGAGGGCGCCCACGCAGCCTGACGAGGTGTGGTGGGAGCTTTCGAAGAACGAGTAATTTGCGAAATCGAACACATAAACGCTTGGGAATAGGGAAAGGCGAATGTGCGTGGCGATATGAGCCACCGCTGCGATGACCATGCGGACGGCCATTTGTCATTCGGTGTCACAAAGTGCCTCCTTCGCGCAATGCATGTGATGGTCGATGCTGCTCATTACGAGCGAATGTCAAATGAGCCTGGAGGTCACCCAAATGTCGAACGAAACCGTTGAACACCGCGCCGCTGCTGCCGTTTCGCCTGGCGATGCGTCGGCCGGCAGCTCCGCCGAGCGGTCGTTGCCCGAAGCCCTGTTCGACGTCATCGAACTGCTGGCGCAAGGCGCGCCGCAGAGCGACGAGGGCGGCTCGCGGCTGGCGACGCTGCTGGCCGCGATGCTCGAAGCCGATTTCTGCTGCGTGGTCGTGCGCGACCGCGGCGCCAAGGACCGGTTGCGCATCAGCGCCACCGTGCAGGAGCGGCCGCTGTCGATCGCGGCCCGCCGCGCGATGATCCGAGGCAGTTCGGTGGTGCGCCAATTGCTGGCAGATCGCGCCAACCCGACGACGGGCGCAGAGCCGCTGCGCGAGTCACGCGGCCACCGGCACGCGCTGACGGTGCCGGTGGCTGTCGACGGCGCCGTCGACAGCGTGCTGCACCTGCGCCGCGACGGCCCGCGGGCGCGGCCCTTCTCCGACGGCCAGGCGACGCTGGCGCGGCTGAGCGCGATGCTGATCGGCAACGCGCTGCATCTGGCCCGCCTGCGCGGCCTGTTGCGTTCGAATTACGCGCAACTGGCGTTGATCCAGGGCGGGCCGGGCGGTGCCGGCCCCAGCGGGCTGTCACCTGTGGGGCTGGCCGACGCCGACGCTATGGCGCGGCGGATCGCCTCTTCGTTCTACCGCGAACTGTGCAGCGCCGGCTTCGACGAACGCCGGATCATCGCCGCGGCCACCGAAGTGATCTCGCAGCTGGGCGACGATCTGCGGCAGCGCCGTTCGGCGCGCGCGGCGGCGACGGCTGCCGTTTAATCACCCCGTACTCCACCGTATCGGCCGCGCCCCAACAAAAGCGCCGCGAGCGCTGGGGGCGTGGCGGCGTGTGCCGAAGTGCAAGCTCGCGGGGCCGTGCGCCGGCCCGCGTCTGGCAGGGGTCAGCCTGCTTGTTTCGCGGCGATCTTGGGCGCCGTCTTCACGCTCCACACCATCGTGGCGGCAAGAACGGCCACCACCACGCCCAGCGAGATCAGCACAGGAATCTTGATGACGTCGATCAACGGTATCTTGGTGCCGATGAAGACCAGCACCACCGCCAGGCCGCAGCTCAGCAGATGGAACTTGGCCGCCACCGCCGCGAGCAAAAAGTACATCGCGCGCAGGCTCGGGATGGCGAAGATGTTGCTCGTCAGCACGATGAATGGGTCTATCGTGATGGCGAAGATGGCGGGGTGCTGTCCACCGCGAAGATCACGTCAGTCAGGGCCACCAGGCAGATCACCAGGAAGAGCGGCGTGGCGATCTTCTTACCGGTTTCCACGGTGAAAAACTTCTCGCCGTCGAAGCTCTTGCCCACCGGCATCGGCTTGCGCAGCAGCTTCAGCGCCGGGTTGCTTTCGAGGTCGGGTTCCTTGTCCGCCGCCCACCCCATCTTGATGCCGGTGAGCACGAGGAAGGCGCCGAAGACATAGAGCACCCAGTGGAATTGCGCGACGAGCCAGGCACCGAGCTGGATCATCACCGTGCGCAGCACGATGGCGCCGATGATGCCGATCATCGGCACCGGCTTCCTGCATTCCGGCGGCACCGCGAAGCAGGTGAAGATCATCAGGAACACGAAGATCCTATCCACCGCCAGGCTCTTCTCGATGAGATAGCCGGTGAGGAACTCCATGCTCTTGGTGTTGGCGAGTGCCGTGACATGGTCCAGATAGACTGCGAACCAGAAAAACCCGTTGAATGCGAAGCTGAGCAGCACCCAGACGATCGACCTGTTGCCAGCCTGCTTCACGGTGACGACCGGCGTGCCTTGCTTGTTCAGCACGACGAAGTCGGCAAACAGCGCGGCGAGAACCGCGCAGAGAAAAAGATCCTCAGCCAGAGCGGCGCGATGGTGTCCATGGACACCCCAGGAAGTTGGGGTTGAGTTCGCGCCGAAAGGTCTTGGGGAGTAGCCTCCTGGCGCAAGCTTTCTTTGTTGGCGCCACTTGGTCGCGTCTTGCGCCGACTCTGGCGCCCTGCGGCGTGGACGGTAACGAAGGTGAGAAGAGGCGCGGTTCGCCGAAGGGGCCATGGATGGAGACTGTTCGGGTCGCCGCAACAGTGCTTCAATGCCCGACATGAACCCTCGACGTCGACTCCTCTTGTCCACCGCAGCTTCCGGCATGGCCGGTTGCGCAGCCCTCGCGCTGCCCGCAATGGCCCGTTCGCGCCGCGCGCTGGCGGCCATGACCGATGGCCCCTTCTACCCGCCACGCGCCTGGCGCGACAAGGGGCCGCTGGCCGGCGACTGGGACGCCGACCTGACGCGCGTGCAGCGTGCGGGCCGCGTGCTCCAGGCGCGGGGCGAGTTCCTCGGGCTGCAGTTTCGCGTCGCCGACACCCAGGACAGGATGATCGACGATGCCGAGGTCGAATTCTGGCAATGCGACACCTTCTCGCAGTACCGCCATCCCGACGTGAGCCTGGCCGCTGGGCGCTATGACGAAGGCTTCCAGGGTTTTGGCGCGGCCCGCAGCGGCAAAGACGGCGGCCTGAGCCTGCGCACGATCAAACCCGTGCCCTACCCGGGCCGCACGCCGCACATCCACGTCAAGCTGCGCCACGCGGCTTTCGGCGAACTCACTTCTCAGCTGTTCCTGGCCGGCGACCCCGGCAATGCGCGCGACTTCCTGTGGCGCGGGGTGCCGCAGGCCCAGCGCGCAGCACTGGAGCTGTCGCTTCAAACCGCGCCGGCCGACAGCGGCCTGCGCTGGGTGGCCACGCACACGCTCATCGTGCCGGCCTGAGATCAAAAGTGTGAAGCAGACCGATAGGCCGGATTCTGTGCGCCGAGGCCTGTTGCCAGACCCCGCCGTGACCGCCATTCCTCTGGGCCGAGGGTCACCCCCCGGCTCGGTGCCACCTACCCGCCGACTCCGCGAGCCGCCTCAACGTCGGCCTACTTGGTGTTGCTGCGCGTAGAGATTGCCCGTTTCACCCGAACTGAATCGGCTCGTCTCTGTTGCTCTGATCCTCACCTCGCGGTGGGCAGCCGTTAACTGCTACGCTGCTCTGTGCAGTCCGGACCTTCCTCCAGTGCCGTGTTTCCACGCTCGCACCAGCGGCGGTCTGGTCTGCTTCACGGCGCCATTATCGCCCGCGGCCCGCTCGCAGCTCACCAGCGCAGGGCCAGCTTGACGCCGTAACTGGCGGCGTCGCCGGTCTTGTCGGCTTCGATCACCAGGGCCAGCGGCGTGAGCGCGATGTTCAGGCCGACGAAGGCCTTGCTCTGGCGGAAGTTCTCCTCGCGCAGCGTGGTGCCGGGCGCCGAGGACTTGACCTCGACCGAGCCCACGCCGGCGTACGGCGTCAGGAAGGCAAAGCCCTTGGAGATCGAGATGTCGCCGCTGAGCGTGCGCATCTTCAGCTGCGGCACGCCCGACAGGCTGGTGCCCGAGACGCGCAGCGCCACCGCCGGCAGCACCGTGTTGCCGCCGATGAAAGCCCAGCGCAGCTCGCCGCCGGTGGCGCGCACGTTGGTCTCGGGCAGGCTCATCTGCACGACGCCGATGTCGATGTCGAAGGGCAGGCCCTTGACCGCGCGCACCGCGGCCACCGGCAGGGCCTTGGGCACGCTGGCGCCGCCGGCGGCCTTGCTCAGCGTCGCGCGGTGGGCGACCTCGGTGGCCGAAGCGCTGACGCCGAGGTCGAAGCCGGTGATGCCCAGGCCTTCCGAGGGGATCATGCCCTTGTATGAGACGGCCGAAGCCACGTCCTCGCTGAAGGCGCGGAACTCGCTTTGGGTGAGCAGTCCGATGGCGTTGAAGTCGGCGGCTTGGGCGGCGGTAGCCAGCAGCGTGGCAGCAGCAAAGAAAAAACGAGTGGCGCGCATGGTGCTCCAGGGTTGGGCCGCGAGGTGCAGCATCGCCGGCATTCTGTCGCCGCCGATCTGCGGTGCCAGCGACCAGGTGGTGACAAATCGTTGGCTTGCCGCTTTCTCACGCGCACGGCGTGGTGCCGGCGAGACGTTTGCCGCTGGAGGGCCTCAGATCGCCAGCCGCTGTCGCACCCCATCGGCCGCCATGTCGGCGCCGGCGCCGCGCATCACGATCTCGCCGCGCTCCAACACCAGGTACTGGTCGGCCAGTTCGGCCGCGAAATCGACGTACTGCTCGACCAGCACGATGGCCATCGTCTTGCGGTCGGCCAGCATGCGGATGACGCGGCCGATGTCCTTGATGATGCTGGGCTGGATGCCCTCGGTCGGCTCGTCGAGCATCAGCAGCTGCGGCCCTGCCGCCAGCGCGCGCGCGATCGCCAGCTGCTGCTGCTGGCCGCCCGAGAGGTCGCCCCCGCGGCGGCCGATCATCTGCTTGAGCACCGGAAAGAGCTCGAACAGCTCGGCCGGCACCTCGCTGCCGCCCGGCCGCGACGCCAGGCCCATGCGCAGGTTGTCGTCGACCGTCAGGCGGCCGAAGATCTCGCGCCCCTGCGGCACGTAGCCGCAGCCCAGCCGCAAGCGGTCGTAGGACGTGCTGCGCGTGATGTCGGTGCCTGCCAGCTGCACGCTGCCGGTCTTCACCGGCACCACGCCCATCAGGCTCTTCAGCAGCGTCGTCTTGCCGACGCCGTTGCGGCCCAGGATCACCGTGACCTCGCCGAGCCGGGCTTCGAAGCCCAGGTTGCGCAGGATGTGGCTGCCGCCGTAGTACTGGTTCAGGCCCTCCACCCTGAGCACTGGCGCACCTTCAGCGACCAAGATACACCTCGACGACTTTGTCGTTGGCCTGCACGTCCGACAGCAGCCCTTCGGCCAGCACGCTGCCCTCGTGCAGCACCGTCACCTTCTTGCGGCCTTCGGTGAGCTGCTCGACGAACTTCATGTCGTGCTCCACCACCACCAGCGAGTGCTGGCCTTCCAGCGTCAGGAAGAGCTCGGCCGTGCGCTCGGTCTCCTCGTCGGTCATGCCGGCCACCGGCTCGTCCAGCAGCAGCAGCTTGGGGTCCTGCGCCAGCAGCATGCCGATCTCGAGCCACTGCTTCTGGCCGTGGCTGAGCAGGCCCGCCGTGCGCTGCGCCTCGCCCTTGAGCTGGATCAGCGTCAGCAGCTCGCCCAGGCGGTCGAGCTGCTCGCCGCTCAGGCGCGAGAACAGGCTGGCCTTGACGCGGCGGTCGGCGCGCAGCGACAGCTCGAGGTTCTGAAACACGCTGAGCTGCTCGTAGACGGTGGGCTTCTGGAACTTGCGGCCGACGCCGGCGCGTGCGATGTCGGGCTCGTTCAGGCGCAGCAGGTCGATGTTGCTGCCGAAGAAGACGCGGCCGGCGTCGGGCCGCGTCTTGCCGGTGATGCAGTCCATCATCGTCGTCTTGCCGGCGCCGTTGGGGCCGATGATGCAGCGCAGCTCGCCGACGTCGATGGCCAGGCTGAGCGCATTCAACGCCTTGAAGCCGTCGAAGCTGACCGTCACGTCCTGCAGGTACAGCGCCACGCCCTGCGTGAACACCGCCTCGCCGCTGGCCAGCGGCCGGCCGTAGCCGCCGGCGTGCGTCTTCTGCACACGTTTTTCGTAAGCCGCGCGACGCTGCGCGCCGGCTTCCATCAGGTCGGGCGTCATGCGCGTTTCTCCCGCAGCCGGCGCCACAGCCCCAGCAATCCTTGCGGCAGAAACAAGGTCACGGCGATGAACAGCAAGCCCAGAAAGAACAGCCAGAACTCCGGGAACGCCACCGTGAACCAACTCTTGGCGCCGTTGACGAAAAACGCACCCAGGATCGGACCGATCAGCGTGCCGCGGCCGCCCACGGCGGCCCAGATCGCGATCTCGATGCCGGCCGCCGGGCTCATCTCGCTCGGGTTGATGATGCCCACCTGCGGCACGTACAGCGCGCCGGCCACGCCGCACATCACGGCCGACAGCGTCCAGATCGCCAGCTTGTAGGCGATGGGGTCGTAGCCGCTGAACATGACGCGCGTCTCGGCGTCGCGGATGGCCTGCAGCACGCGCCCGGCCTTGCTGTGCACGATGGCGCGCGCCAGCAGGTAGAAGCCCACCAGCGTGAGGCCGCTCAACACGAACAGCAGCACCTTCATCGGCTGGTCGATCGGCAGACCCAGGATGCGCTTGAAGTCGGTGAAGCCGTTGTTGCCGCCGAAGCCGGTCTCGTTGCGGAAGAACAGCAGCATCGCGGCGTAGGTCAGCGCCTGCGTGATGATCGAGAAGTACACGCCCTTGATGCGCGAGCGGAAGGCGAAGAAGCCGAAGACGAAGGCCAGCAGCCCCGGCACCAGCACCACCAGCAGCATCTGCGCGGCGAAGCTGTCGCTCAACGCCCAGGTCCACGGAAACTCTTTCCAGTTCAGGAACACCATGAAGTCGGGCATGTCGGACTTGTACTGGCCGTCGGTGCCGATCTGGCGCATCAGGTACATGCCCATCGCGTAGCCGCCGAGCGCGAAGAACAGGCCGTGGCCGAGCGACAGGATGCCGGCGTAGCCCCAGATCAGGTCCATCGCCAGCGCGCAGATGGCGTAGCACAGGATCTTGCCGGCCAGGCTGACGTAGAAGTCGTCCAGGTGCAGCGCGTGGCCGGCAGGCACCAGCAGGTTCAGCGCCGGCACCAGCACGGCGATGACGAGCACCGCGGCCAACACGCCGGTCCATCCTTTGGGGCCCAGGGAAGTGCTGTTCATTCAGCGCTCCGGCCCTTCAAGGCAAAGATCCCCTGCGGCCGCTTCTGGATGAAGATGACGATGAACACCAGCACCATGATCTTGGCCAGCACCGCGCCCTGCCAGCCTTCGAGCAGCTTGTTCAGCACGCCCAATCCGAGCCCTGCGTAGACCGTGCCGGCGAGCTGCCCCACGCCGCCCAGCACGACGACCATGAAGCTGTCGACGATGTAGCCCTGGCCCAGGTCGGGGCCGACGTTGCCGACCTGGCTGAGCGCGCAGCCGGCGAGCCCGGCGATGCCGGCGCCGAGTGCGAAGGCGTAGGTGTCGACACGCGCGGTGTTGACGCCGACGCAGGCCGCCATGCGGCGGTTCTGCGTCACGCCGCGCACGAACAGGCCCAGCCGCGTGCGGCTGATCAGCAGCGCCACGCCAGCCAGCACGAGCGCGGCGAAGACGACGATGGCGATGCGGTTGTAGGGCAGCGTCAGGTTGGGCAGCACCTGCAGGCCGCCGGACAGCCAGCCCGGGTTTTCGACGCCGACGTTCTGCGCGCCGAACAGGCTGCGCACGCTCTGCATCAGGATCAGGCTGATGCCCCAGGTGGCCAGCAGCGTCTCCAGCGGCCGGCCATAGAGCCAGCGGATCACCGTGCGCTCCATCAGCGCACCGACCGCGGCCGCGGCCAGGAAACTGAGCGGAATCGCCACCACCACGTAGGCGTCGAAGGCGCCCGGCCACCAGGCCTTGAAGGCGTTCTGCACCAGGTAGGTGGCGTAGGCGCCGATCATCATCAGCTCGCCGTGCGCCATGTTGATGACGCCCATCAGGCCGTAGGTGATGGCCAGGCCCAGCGCCACCAGCAGCAGGATGCTGCCCAGGCTGAGGCCCGAGAACAGCACGCCGAGCCGCTCGCCCCAGACCAGGCGCGACTGCACCTCGGCGAGCGACGCACCGATGGCGGCCTTGACCTCGGCGTCGGGTTCGGCGGCGAATTTCTCGATCAGCAGAGAACGCGTGACCGGCTGCTCGCTGTCGGCCAGCAGGCGCGCGGCAGCCAGCCGCTTGGCCTTGTCGCTGGAGGAGATCATCACCGCCGCCCTCAGCAGTTCGAGCAGCGCCTTGAGCCCAGCGTCCTGCTCGGCGGCGATGGCCTTCTCGATGACGCCGAGCTTGCCTTCGTCAGCGCCGTCGCGCAGCTCGTCGATGGCCTTGGCGCGCACGCCGGCGTCGGGCGAGAAGAGTCGCAGCGCCGCCAGCGCAGCCTCGAAGGCCCGCCGCACGCGGTTGTTGTTGACCACCTCTTCGGCGTCGGCGGGCAGCGTGGCAGCCGCGCCGGTGGCGGCGTCGACGGCCTGGCCGTCGCGCACGATGAAGGCGCGGCCGGCGGCGACCTTGACCTGGTCGGCGAGCAGCGCTTCCAGCAGCGGCCCGAGGGCCGGGTCGACGGCCGTCACGGCCTCGTCGAGCGCAGCGATGCGTTCATCGCTGTCGCCGGATGCCAGGCGGCCGGCCTGCTCGGGCGTCAGGGCCCGGGCATCGAGCCCCATGCAGCAGCAGAACAGGAAACAGCAGACAAGTCGCAGCACGGAAGATGCAAGGTCCGGGATCAAAAGGGGTGGCGCAGCCCACGGCCGCGCCCCCCGCACACCATCACATGGCAGCCGAGTTCTTCTTGCCCTTGTTCTCGGGGATGTAGTCGCTCCAGGGGTCGGCGACCACCGGGCCCTTGGTCTTCCAGACCACGTTGAACTGGCCGTCGGCCTTGATCTCGCCGATGAACACCGGCTTGTGCAGGTGGTGGTTCTCGACGTCCATCGTGCTGACGAAGCCGCCCGGCGCCTTGAAGGTCTGGCCGGCCATGGCCTTGATGACCTTGTCGGTGTCGGTGCTCTTGGCCTTGGTCACCGCCTGCGCCCACCTGTGGATGCCGATGTAGGTCGCTTCCATCGGGTCGTTGGTCAGCGGCCGGTCCTTGTGGCCGGCGATGCCCTTGGCCTTGGCGTAGGCCGTCCACTTGGCCACGAACTCGGTGTTGGCCGGGTTCTTCAGGCTCATGAAGTAGTTCCACGCCGCCAGGTGGCCGACCAGCGGCTTGGTGTCGACGCCGCGCAGTTCTTCTTCACCCACGCTGAAGGCCACCACCGGCACGTCCGTTGCCTTCAGGCCCTGGTTGCCCAGTTCCTTGTAGAAGGGCACGTTGCTGTCGCCGTTGATGGTCGAGACGACTGCGGTCTTCTTGCCTTCGCCGGCAAACTTCTTGATCTTGGCGATGATGGTCTGGTAGTCGGCATGGCCGAAGGGGGTGTACTCCTCCATGATGTCGGCATCGGCAACGCCCTTGGCCTTGAGGAAGGCGCGCAGGATCTTGTTGGTCGTGCGCGGGTAGACGTAGTCGGTGCCCAGCAGCACCCAGCGCTTGGCGCTGCCGCCGTCCTTGCTCATCAGGTACTCCACCGCGGGAATGGCCTGCTGGTTGGGCGCGGCGCCGGTGTAGAAGACGTTCTTGCTGAGCTCTTCGCCTTCGTACTGCACGGGGTAGAACAGCAGTGCGTTGCTGCTCTCGAACACCGGCAGCACGCTCTTGCGCGACACGCTGGTCCAGCAGCCAAAAACGGCGGCCACCTTGTCCTGGCTGATCAGCTGCTTGGCTTTTTCAGCGAACAGCGGCCAGTTGGAGGCTGGGTCCACCACCACCGGTTCCAGCTTCTTGCCCAGCACGCCGCCCTTGGCGTTGATTTCTTCGATGGCCATCAGGGCCACGTCCTTCAGAACGGTTTCACTGATGGCCATGGTGCCGCTCAGCGAGTGCAGCACGCCGACCTTGATGGTCTCTTGCGCGCTGGCCAGCGTGGCATAGCCCAGCGTGGCCAATGCCAGCGTCACGGCAGTGAGGGT
>JAYUPN010000169.1:0-10569 GCA_043760065.1 Rubrivivax sp. | reverse complement strand
TCTTCAATGCCCTGACCAAGGCCGGCATCGCCGCCGAGAACTACCCCTTCTGCACCATCGAACCCAACGTCGGCATCGTCGAGTTGCCCGACCCGCGGCTGGCCAAGCTCAGCGCCATCGTCAAGCCCGAGCGCGTGGTGCCGGCGATCGTCGAATTCGTCGACATCGCCGGCCTGGTGGCCGGAGCCAGCAAGGGCGAGGGCCTGGGAAACCAGTTCCTGAGCCACATCCGCGAGACCGACGCCATCGTGGGCGTCGTGCGGTGTTTCGAGGACGAGAACGTGATCCACGTCGTCGGCCGCGTCGACCCGGTCGCCGACATCGAGATCATCCAGACCGAGCTCTGCCTGGCCGACCTGGCGACGGTGGAAAAGAGCCTGCACCGCTACGTCAAGGCCGCGCGCTCGGGCAACGACAAGGAAGCGGCGGCGCTCGTCAAGGTGCTGGAGAAGTGCCAGGCGGCGCTCGACCAGGCGCAGCCGGTGCGCGGCATCAGCTTCTCGAAGGAGGAGCTCGTGATCCTCAAGCCGCTGTGTCTGATCACCGCCAAGCCGGCGATGTTCGTCGGCAACGTCAGCGAAACCGGCTTCGAGAACAACCCTTTCCTGGACCGCCTGCGCGAATATGCCGCCAAGCACAATGCACCCGTGGTCGCCATCTGCGCCAAGACCGAGGCCGAACTGGCCGACATGGGCGACGAGGACAAGGCCCTCTTCCTGCACGAGATGGGGCAGGACGAGCCGGGCCTGAACCGCCTGATCCGTGCCGCGTTCACGCTGCTGGGGCTGCAGACCTACTTCACCGCCGGCGTCAAGGAGGTGCGCGCCTGGACGATCCACGTCGGCGACACCGCGCCGCAGGCCGCCGGCGTGATCCACACCGACTTCGAACGCGGCTTCATCCGCGCCCAGACCATCGCCTTCGACGACTTCGTCGCCTTCAAGGGCGAACAAGGGGCCAAGGATGCGGGCAAGATGCGCGCTGAAGGCAAGGAATACGTGGTCAAGGACGGTGATGTGCTGAACTTCCTGTTCAATGTCTGATCCTCACCGCGGCGCCGCGTCGGCGCTGCGCGTGGCGCTGGTCACGGCGGTGCTGTACGGCGCCGTCGGCAGCCTGGCCCTGCTGCTGGCGGGTCCGCCCGGCTACGCCGCGCCGCTGTTTCCACCGGCGGGCATCGCGCTGGTGGCGGTGCTCACCTACGGCCGAGCGGCGCTGCCCGGGGTGTTCCTGGGCGCGCTGTTTGTCAACGGGGGCTTGAGCTGGCTGCGCGCCGGCGATGGCGGCATCCAGTGGCTGATGCCGCTGCTCATCTCGGGCGGCGCCATGCTCCAGGCCTGGGCCGCCGCTGCGCTGCTGCGCCGCTTCGTCGGGTCGGTGCTGGTGCTGAACGGGCCGCGCGAGATCGCCAAGGCGGGGCTGCTCGGCGGCCTGCTGGCCTGCACCATCAGCCCGACCATCGCCACCGCGGCGCTGGTCTGGGCCGGCACCGTGAGTGCTTCCGGCGCCCTGTCCAACTGGCTGACCTGGTGGAGCGGCGACACGCTGGGCGTGCTGATCGCGGCGCCGCTGGGCCTGACCCTCGTCGGGCAGCCCGCCGCCGACTGGCGGCCACGCCGGCGCACGCTGGCGCTGCCGCTGCTGGCCGCCACCGCACTGGTGGCGGTGGCGATGATGGAGGCCGGCCAGCTCAACCGCGCCCGCCAGCTCGCCGTGTTCGAACGCGAGGCCGAGCGGCTGGGCGCGGAGGCCCAGGGCCGGCTGGACGCTGCGCTGCACGCCCTGCAGGCGTTGCACGGCGCGGCGCACGTCAACGCCGGCCTGGACCGCGAGGCGCTGCGCACCGTCTCGCGCTGGTGGTTGGCGCAGCCGATCCAGCTGCAGGCCACCGGCTACAGCGTGCGTGTGCCGGCCGACCAGGTTGCGGCATTCGAGGCCGAGACGCGCGCCCAGGGTCAGCCCGACTACCGCGTCTTCGACCGCGACGAGGGCCGCCAGCGCGCCGCCGGCGGCGAGGTCGTGGCCATCCGCCACATCGAGCCCGAGGCCGACAACGCGGCGGCGCTCGGGGTCAATGCGATGTCGATTCCGGCAGCGCGCGAGGCCATCACGCGTACGCGACAGAGCGGCGAACCGGCGGCGACTGCGGCCTTCCGGTTGACGCAGTCGCAGACGGACGAATCCGGCCTGGTGATCTACCAGGCGCTTTACGGCGGCGACACCACCGACAGCGCGGCGCGCGAAGCCCGCTTCCAGGGCGTGGTCTTCGTGACGCTGCGCGCCGAGCGCGCGCTGGCCGACCTGTCCAAGTCGGGTCTCTCCTTCCTGCAATGGTGCGTGGTCGACCGCGACATGACGGCCGCGCGCCAGCGCCTGGCCGGTGCCGCAAATTGCCTGTCGCGCCAGGCCGCGCACGACGAGTTCCGGCTGGAGCGCATGCTGCAGATCGGCGGCCGCACGTTTGCCGTCCGCATCTGGGCCGATCCCAGCGCGGTGCCCGGCAACCAGCGCGAGTCGACCTGGTTGCTGGCGCTGTCGGGCATGGCCGCCGCTGCCATGCTCGGCGCGCTGCTGCTCACCGTCACCGGGCATGCCCGCCGCACCGAGCTCGCCGTGCACGCCGGCACCCAGGAACTGCGCAACGAAGTCGACGAACGCACCAAGGCCGAGGCTGCGCTGCGCGAGACCGGCGAGCGGCTGCGCAGCATCCTCGACAACGTGCCGCTGGGCGTCATCTTCATGGACCCGCAGGGCCACCTGCTTGAGTGCAACCGGCGCCTGTGCGAGATGCTCGGTCGCGGCCCGGCCGAGCTGCTGGGGCGCCTGGTCACCGAGTTTGTGCATGCCGACGACGGGCGCACGATCCGGCGCATGCGGCACGACCTGCTCAAGGCGCACGTCACCTCGGCCAGCGAGTCGATCCGGCTGCAGACCCGCGGCGGCGAGATCACCGCCCGCCTCAACGCCAGCGCGCTGCGCGGCCCGGACGGCCGCGCCGTCCGCCTGGTGGGCGTGGTCGAAGACATCACCGAGCATTTGCGCCTGGAAGCCTCGGAGCGCGCCCTGCACCGCGCCGAGGCCGCCAACCGGGCCAAGAACGAGTTCCTCTCGCGCATGAGCCACGAGCTGCGCACGCCGCTGAACGCGATGATCGGCTTCTCCCAGTTGCTGGGGCTGGACCGCGAGCCCGGCCTGGCACCGCACCAGCGCGAGTGGACGCTGCAGATCCAGCGCGCCGGCTGGCACCTGCTGGAGATGATCAACGAGACGCTGGACCTGTCGCGCATCGAGTCCGGTTCGCTGCAGCTCGCACTGGAGCCGCTGGCACTGGCGCCGCTGCTGGCGGGCTGCCGCGACCTCGTGTCCGGCCACGCCGGCCAGCGCTCGGTGCGGGTCAGCGAGTCGCTCAGCGACGAGGCGCCCGCCGTGCTGGCCGACGCCACGCGCCTGAAACAGGTGCTGACCAACCTGCTCAGCAATGCCGTCAAGTACAACCGCGAGGGCGGCCAGGTGCACATCGCCGTCCGCCCGGCGGCGCAAGGCCGGGTCGAGATCGCCATCAGCGACACCGGACTGGGCATGAGCGAGGGCCAGGTCGAGGCGCTGTTCCAGCCCTACAACCGGCTCGGCCGCGAGGACAGCGGCATCGAGGGCACCGGCATCGGCCTCGTCATCAGCCGGCGGCTCACCGAGCTGATGGGCGGCACGATGGCCGTGACGAGCCGCGCCGGCCAGGGCTCGACCTTCACGCTGACGCTGCCGGCCGCCGCGGCCGCGGACGGCACCCCGCTGGCGGTCAGCAAGACCAGCGACGCACCCTACCGGCGCCGGCTGGTGCACTACGTGGAAGACAACGAGACCAACATCGAGGTCATGCGCGGCGTGCTCGCCCGGCGTTCGCAGGTCGAGTTGCACACCTCGATGCTGGCGCTCGACGGCCTGGGCGCCATCCGGCGCGAGCGGCCCGACCTGATCCTGCTGGACATGCAGTTGCCCGACATCAGCGGTCTGGAACTGCTGCGCCACCTCAAGCAGGACGACGACGTGGCCGACATCCCGGTCATCGTCGTCTCCGCCGACGCCACTCCCGGGCAGATGGAGAAGGCCCTGACGCTGGGTGCGCTGCACTACGTGACCAAGCCGCTGGAGGTGGCCTCGTTCCTGACGCTGGTCGACGACGCGCTGGAAAGCGTCGACACCCGTTGGGGAATGTGAGTGAACACTCTCAGCAATGACTCGCATTCGACGGGAATTGCCTGACGGATCGAAAGGCCAGCCTGCTCCATCAGCACTCGGTCCCCGAGAGTGCTAATATTTGTGGAACCGAGTTCTCCCGGAGGTCATCCGAGTCCCCATGAATGCTGTCAACACCACTGCCCTGACGCTGCGCGACCCCTGGTCCCTGGTGCCCTCGCTGGGCAACCTGGACGCCTACGTGTCGGCGGTCAACCGCCTGCCGATGCTGACGCAGACCGAGGAGGTCGAGCTCGGCCGCGCGCTGCGCGACCAGGCCGACGTGCAGGCCGCCGGACGCCTGGTGCTGTCGCACCTGCGCCTGGTGGTGTCGATCTCGCGCCAGTACATGGGCTACGGCCTGCCGCAGGGCGACCTGATCCAGGAAGGCAACGTCGGCCTGATGAAGGCCGTCAAGCGCTTCGACCCCGAACAGGGCGTGCGGCTGGTGAGCTACGCCATGCACTGGATCAAGGCCGAGATCCACGAGTACATCCTGAAGAACTGGCGCATGGTCAAGGTCGCCACCACCAAGGCGCAGCGCAAGCTGTTTTTCAACCTGCGTTCGATGAAGCAGGGCCTGAAGCAAGGCATGGGCGAGGACGCCGATGCGCAGACCTTTCGCAACACGCTGACACCGGCCGAGGTGCAGCACATGGCGCGCGAGCTCAACGTCAAGCCCGAAGAAGTCGTCGAGATGGAAACCCGCCTGTCCGGCGGCGACGTGGCGCTGGAGCCGCAGACCGACGACGGCGAAGAGAGCTACGCCCCGATCGCCTACCTGGCCGACGACCGCCACGAGCCGACGCAGCGCCTGGAAGCGATGCACCGCGACTGGCTGTCCAGTGACGGCATCGGCAGCGCGCTGGCGGTGCTGGACGCGCGCAGCCGCCGCGTCGTCGAGGAGCGCTGGCTGAAGGTCAACGACGACTCCTCGGGCGGCATGACGCTGCACGAGCTGGCGGCCGAGTACGGCGTCAGCGCCGAGCGCATCCGGCAGATCGAAGTCGCGGCGCTGAAGAAGATGCGCAAGGCGCTGGAGACCAGCCCGGCGCCTTGACGAGCACCGCGCTGCGGCTCAGGCTTCGGCCAGCAGCAGCTTGATGTCCTGCGTCAGCGCCTCGGCGCCGGTGCCGTAGCGCGTGAACAGGCGCAGCCGGCCCTTGGCGTCGAAGACGTAGCTGCCGGCGGTGTGGTCCACCGAGTAGCTGGACTCGGTCGAGCCCGGCACCTTGGCGTAGAAGACCTTGAACTGCCGCGCCACGGCCTGGGTCTGCTCCGGTGTGCCGCGCAGCGCCACGAAGCCGGCGCCGAAGTTGTCGACGTAGGCCTTCAACAGCGCCGGCGTGTCGCGGTCGGGGTCGACGGTGATGAAGACGCCCTGCACGCGCGCGCCGTCGGCGCCCAGCGCCTTCTTCACGGCCGCCAGTTCCAGCAGCGTCGTCGGGCAGACGTCCGGGCAGTGCGTGAAGCCGAAGAAGACGACCACCACCTGGCCCTTGAAGTCGGCCAGCCGGCGCACCTTGCCGTCGGCATCGCTGAGCTCGAAGTCGCGGCCGTACTCGGCCCCGGTGATGTCGACGGCCTTGAAGCCCGCACCACCGGCCGGGCCGCGGTCGCACGCCGCCAGGCCGGCCGCAGCCAGGCCTGACAGGCCATTGAGGATCAGACGGCGCCGGGAAAGAGCCATGGGTTCAGGTAGTGGTCGACGAGCAAGGCGGCGAACAGCAGCGACAGGTGCCAGATCGAGAAGCGGAAGGTGCGCCGCGCCAGCGCGTCACTGTAATCGCGCCAGAGCTGCCAGCCGTAGGCCATGAAGCCCACGCCCAGGATCACCGCCGCCACCAGGTACAGCAGCCCGCTCATGCGGAAGACGAAGGGCAGCAGCGTCGCGGCGAAGAGCACGATCGTGTACAGCAGCACCTGCAGCCGCGTGAACTCCGGGCCGTGGGTGATGGGCAGCATCGGCAGGCCGGCCTTGCGGTAGTCTTCGGCGCGGTACAGCGCCAGCGCCCAGAAGTGCGGCGGCGTCCACAGGAAGATGATCAGGCACAGCATCAGCGCCTCGTGCCCGACGTCGCCGCGCATCGCCGCCCAGCCCAGCACCGGCGGCATCGCGCCCGAGGCGCCGCCGATGACGATGTTCTGCGGCGTCAGCGGCTTGAGCACCACGGTGTAGACCACCGCATAACCGACGAAGGTGGCGAAAGTCAGCCACATCGTCAGCGCGTTGACCCACAGGTACAGCACGGCGCTGCCGGCAGCGCACAGCAGCATCGAGAAGGCCAGCGCCTGCGCCGTCGTCAGCTCGCCCTTGGCGGTGGGGCGCCAGGCGGTGCGCGCCATGCGGCGGTCGATCTGCTGCTCGACCAGGCAGTTGAAGGCCGCGGCGGCGGCGGCCACGAGCCAGATGCCGGCGGTGGCGGCAGCGGCCAGCCGCCAGTCGGGCCAGCCGGGTTCGGCCAGCAGCATGCCGATGAGCGCGCAGAAGACGATCAGCTGCACGACGCGCGGTTTGGTCAGCGCGTAGAACTGGCCCCACAACGTGGCGGCAGAGCGGGGGGCGGCAAGGGTCTGGGCCATGGGAGGGTGCGATTCTAGGCAGCCCAGGCCAGCGGCCGGCGCACGGATGCCGCGGGCAGCGGCCGCGTACGCGCCAGCAGCAGCGCCAGCGAGAGCACCAGCGCCGCCGCGCCCGCCGAGTGGCCCAGCGCTGCCGCGAGCGGCCAGCCGAGCACGACGTTGGACAAGCCGCTGGCCACCTGCGCCAGCACCAGCAGCGCCAGCGCGACGGCGAAGCGCGCGAGCGCCGCATCGCCCGCGCGCCGCCGCCACAGCGCCCAGGCCAGCGCCAGCAGCGCGCACACCGCCGCCACGGCGAGCAGCCGGTGCGCCATGTGGATCGCCACCAGGGCCGGCAGCGTGCGCGCGCCGCCGGGCCCGGCTTCGCCCAGGCCGCGCAGCAGCGTGAAGCCGTTGCCGAAGTCCATCTCGGGCCACCACTGGCCGTTGCACGCCGGGAACCCGGTGCAGGCCAGCACGGCGTAATTGGTGCTGACCCAGCCGCCCAAGGTGACCTGCAGCAGCAGCAGCACCGCCGCGCCCCAGGCGCCTGCCCGCAGCGCCGGCGGCAGCGCCGACTGCTGCTGGCGCAAGGCCACGTGCTGCGCCGCCAGCAGCGCCAGCAGCGCGAGGCCGCCCAGCAGGTGCAGCGTGACGATGGCCGGGTAGAGCTTGAGCGTCACCGTGTACTTGCCGAACAGGCCCTGCACGACAACCCACACCAGCGTCAGCGTCGGCCACCATGGCGACAGGGGCAGCGCGCGGCGTTCGCGCCAGGCGAAGGCGGTCATGGCCACGATCAGCACACCGACCGTCATCGCCAGGTAACGGTGGATCATCTCGATCCAGGCCTTGGACCAGGTCACCGGGCCGCCCGGTGCGGCGGCCTGCGCGGCGTGGATGTCGGCGCGCGCGCCCAGCGGCGTGACCTCGCCGTAGCAGCCGGGCCAGTCCGGGCAGCCCAGGCCCGAGTCGCTCAGGCGCGTGAAGGCGCCGAAGACGATGAGGTCGAAGGTCAGGAACAGCGTCAGCGCGGTCAGCGCCGCCAGCCGCGTGCGTGCGTCGGCGCCGCGCTGGCGCAGCCACCACCAGGCCAGCGGCAGCGCGGCGATGGCCAGCGCCAGCAGCGCCAGGCGCGCCAGCGGCGCCAGGTCGACGAGCGATTGCGGATGTGTGCCGTCCATGCCGGTGCCGTGCGCTTCAGCGCCCCGCCTTGTCCCAGCTCGCGGATGCGCGCAGCACGCGTTCCAGGTCGCGCTTGAGCCGGCCCGGCTCGGGCCTGGCGGGCATGCGCATCATCCATTCGCCCATCGGGTCGACGAGGTAGAGATGGTCCTCCAGCGCTTGGCCCGGCTCGGGACTCAGCCAGGCCGCGAGCCGTTCGCGCGGCACGCGCAGCGTGGTCACGGGCACCGGGCTTTCCTGCGTCGCCTGGCGCAAGCGCGGCGCAGGCGCGCCTTCGTCGGTGATGAGCCAGAGCTTGTCCAGGCGGTCGCGGTCGCGGCCGAGCATCTCGCGCAACTGCCGCTGCAGGAAGAGGCGCTTCTCGCAGTCGGCATCGCAGGCCGCGGGCGCCACCACCACCAGCAGCCACTGGCCGCGCAGGCCGGCCGCCTGGACCGCCTGCCCGTCCAGCGCGCGCAGCGGCAGGTCCGCCGGCATGCCGCGGCTGGGCAGGATCAGGCTGCTGTAGTTGGTGCGGCCCTCGGGCCGGATGACGAAGTACGTCAGGTACGAAGCCACCACCGGCGCGGCACAGATCAGCAGCACCAGCAGCATCTTCAGCCGCCCCAGCGCCGTGCGCCGCGCCGCGGCCTGCACCGGGTCGGCGAGGTCGGGCGTGCCGACGGTGTGCACCGTCAGCGCCAGCGGCTCATCGGCTCGGGCGTCGACGGGGGCGGATGAATTGGAACCAGGCATAGAGGACGAGTGTCAACGCGCAGAGTGAGAACCACTGGAAGGCATAGCCGTAGTGCTTGTGCACGCCGGTGGCCGGAGCCGGCCATTGCCGCAGCAGGCCGTCGGCCGGCGCTGCGGCGCTGCCTTCCTGCACCAGCACCCAGGGGCGCAATGCCAGCCGGGCTTCTCGCGCGTAGGCATCAAGGTCGAGATTTTGCCGGATCGGCCCTGATGCCGCCGCTTCGAACTCGTACAACCGCGACAGCGCGGGGGCGATGTGGCCGTGCACCTCGACGGCGGCCGTGGGCGTGTTGAACGGCGCCAGCCGCGTGCGGTCCTGCTGGTCGCGCGGCAACCAGCCGCGCTGCACCAGCACCGCGGTGCCGTCTTCCAGCAGCAGCGGCGTCACGACATAGAAGCCGGTGCGGGCGTTCATCGGCCGGTTGTCGAGCGCCACCGTCTGCTCGGCCAGCCAGCGGCCCTGCAGGACGGCGCGGCGGTAGCGCGCCGCGGCCACGTCGGCGGCCTTTGCTGGCAGCTCCGCGAAACCGAGGGCCGGCAGCGCACGGCGCTCATCCAGCGACTGCTGCAGCTGCTGCTTCTGCGCCGCGCGGTCGAGCTGCCACCAGCCCAGGCGGGCCGTCAGCAGAGCCACCCCGATGGCAGCCAGGAGCAGCCAGCGGTTCAGCCGCATGAACGGTCAGCCCGCGGATAATCCGCAGCGATGAAAACCGTGATAGTGATGATGCTGGCGGCGGTGCTGGTGGCCTTGGCCAGCGCGGGCGTGTTCATGCTGCGCAAGCGGCGAGGCGGCGAGCCCGCCAGCAAGCACATGGCGCGCGCGCTGGCGCTGCGTGTGGCGCTGTCGGTGGCGCTGTTCCTTTTCATCCTGCTCAGCTGGTACATGGGGTGGGTGCGACCGACGGGCCTGCCGATCGGCCGCTGAACGCGGCGCCCGGCGGGCCGCAAAAGCACAAACGCCGCTCGAAGCGGCGTTTGTGTCTTGCCGGCCGCCAGGCTCAGAGCCAGTAGACCAGGAAGTACAGACCCACCCACACCACGTCGACGAAGTGCCAGTACCAGGCCGCGCCTTCGAAGCCGAAGTGCCGCTCGGGCGTGAAGTGGCCCTTCATCAGGCGCAACGTGATGAAGGTCAGCATCAGCATGCCGACGAAGACGTGGAAGCCGTGGAAGCCGGTCAGCAAGAAGAAGGTGCTGCCGAAGATGCCGCTGGACAGCTTGAGGTTCAAGTCGCGGTAGGCGTGTATGTACTCGTAGGCCTGCACGCAGACGAAGGTGGCACCCAGGATCACCGTGATCCACATCCAGGCGATGGTCTTGGCGCGCTGGCCGGCGATGAGCGCATGGTGCGCGATCGTCAGCGTCACGCCCGACGTCAGCAGCAGCGCGGTGTTGATCGTCGGCAGCGGCCACGGGCCCATGGTGGTGAAGGGCTCGACCGTGTCGGCCGGCGAGGCCGTGATGCCGCCACCGGCGCTGGGCCAGATGGCCTTGAAGTCGGGCCACAGGATCTGGTGGTCCAGGTTGCCCAGCATCGGCAGCGCGTGCACGCGGGCCCAGTACAGCGCGCCGAAGAAGGCGGCGAAGAACATCACTTCGCTGAAGATGAACCAGCTCATGCTCCAGCGGAACGAGACGTCGATGCGGTCCGAGTAAAGGCCGCCTTCGCTCTCGGCGATGGCCTGGCGGAACCAGAAGAACAGCACCGTCAGCCAGACGATGACGCCGGCCAGCAGCGAGTACGCGCCCCAGCCCGCGCCGTTGATCCACTGGCCGCCGCCCAGGATCATCAGGAACAGGCCAAAGGCCACCATCACCGGGTACTGCGACGGCGCGGGAACGAAGTAGTACGGG
>JAYUPN010000168.1:0-10607 GCA_043760065.1 Rubrivivax sp. | reverse complement strand
GCGCGGATGGCGTTGGCGTCGAGCAGCTCGCAGCGCGCGATCGGCACGCCCATCTGGATGATCTGGATCGTGGTCTGCACCGCGGCGTCGATGCTCGGAAAGTTGCATACCGCCGCGCTCACCGCCTCGGGCAGCGGGAAGAGCTTGAGCGTGACCTCGGTCATCACGCCCAGCGTGCCTTCGCTGCCGACCATCAGCCGCGTCAGGTCGTAGCCGGCGCTGCTCTTCCTGGCCCGCGTGCCGGTGTGGATGAGTTCGCCCTGCGCGGTGACCACCGTCAGGCCGAGCACGTTCTCGCGCATCGTGCCGTAGCGCACGGCGTTGGTGCCACTGGCGCGCGTGGCGGCCATGCCGCCGAGACTCGCATTGGCGCCGGGGTCGATGGGGAAGAAGAGGCCCGTGTCCTTGATCTCGCGGTTGAGCTGCTCGCGCGTGACGCCGGCCTGCACGGTGACCGTCAGGTCGTCGGCGTTGATGCTGAGGATCTTGTCCAGGCGCGAGACGTCGACGCTGACGCCGCCCTGCACCGCCAGCAGGTGGCCTTCGAGCGAACTGCCGGTGCCGTATGGGATCACCGGCACGGCGTGTTCGTGCGCTTGTCCGACGACGAAGACGACGTCGTCGTTGCTCTCGCAGAAGATCACCGCCTCGGGCGGCGCGGCTTCGTAGACGCTCTCGCCGCGGCCGTGCTGGTCGCGCACCGCGGCGGCGGTGCTGCAGCGCTCGCCGAAGTGGCGGCGCAGCGCATCGAGCATCGCCGCCGGCATCGGGCGCAGTTCGACGCGGGGCAGTACGTGGTCGGGCAGGGGGGCGTTCATGGGCGGGACTCCGGCTGACAGGGCCAGTGCGCATCGTAGGCCAAGACGCCGCGTCGGCGTCCGATGGGCACAAACCCCCCTGTTGCCGCGGCCCCTGCTGGCGCAGAGTCGGCCGTGACGCGGACGCCCCTTGCAGCGCCCGGTCACTCAAAGGAGCGGGCATGAAGAAGAGACATTCCGGGCCATCGCCGACGACGGCGCGGTGGCTGGCGCTGGCGGCCGGCCTGTGGGGCGCGGCCGGGTTGGCGCATGCAGCGATGGACTGCGCCGGTCTCGTCGCGGTGACGACGGCCGACGCCACGATGGGCGCGGCGACCTCGATCACCTCGCCGGTCGTCATTGGCGGCGTCACCGTGAGCGTGCCTTTCTGCCGCGTGCAAGGCGTGGCGCGGCCTTCGAGCGATTCGGAGATCAAGTTCGAAGTCTGGCTGCCGCCCACCGCGCTCGCCTGGAGCGGCCGCATGAAGGTCAACGGCACCGGCGGTTATGCCGGCGCGGTGCCCATTGCGCGGCTGGCCCAGGACGTCGGCGACGGCTTCGTCAGCGCCGGCAGCAACATGGGCCACGACGGCGGCGAGTCGGCGAGCTGGACGCTGGGCCGGCCCGAGAAGGTCAAGGACTGGGGCCTGCGCGCGCACTACTCGGTGGCCACCGCGGCCAAGACGCTGAGCCAGGCTTTCTACGGCAGCCCGGTGCGGCATTCGTACTTCGAGGGCTGCTCCAATGGCGGCCGGCAGGCGCTGATGATGGCGCAGAACTACCCGCAGCTCTTCGACGGCATCGTCGCCGGCGCGCCGTCCAACTTCTACCCCGACCTGCTGATGTGGCTGCTGTGGACGGGCAAGCAGCTGACGCCTTCGGCGCCTTTCGGGCCGCCGTCGGTGAGCCTGGCCAAGCGGCAGGCCGTCACGGCGCGCGTGCTGCAGGCCTGCGACGCGGGCGACGGCCTGGTCGACGGGCAGCTGACCAACCCGCGCGCCTGCAGCTTCGACATCGACACGATGGGCCCGGCCGGCGACGGCACCCTCACTGCCGCCGAGCTGGCAGTGTTCAAGGCCATGTACGCCGGCACCACCAGCGAGTCCGGCGTGCAACGCTACACCGGCGCGCGGGCCGGCTCCGAGGCCGACTGGAGCCCGCTGTTCGCCGACAACGGCGGCTACGGGCCCTTCATCGGGCACTACGTCTACTCGCTCAACACACCGCCCTTCGACTGGCGGCGTGACATCAACTTCTCCAACGTCTACGACGTCGTGAAGACGAGCCTGACCCCCATCACCGCGGCACCGAGCCCCGACCTGCGCGCCTTCACCGGCCGCGGCGGCAAGATCGTCCAGTACCACGGCTGGAACGACTCGGTGGTGCCGCCTGACGGTTCGATCGGTTACTTCCATGCGCTGGCCGCGTTCGAGCACCTGCAGAACCTGCCCACGGCGGTGGCCGACCGCCAGATCGAGAATCTCAAACCCCAGGTGCTGGCGGCCCACGGCCAGGCCTTCGGCGACCGCGTGCGCCAGTACCACCGGCTGTTCATGCTGCCCGCGGTGGGCCACTGCGGCGGCAGCACCGGGCCGAGCGCCATCGGCGGCGGCGCGCCCGAGCCGCCGGCTGCGTACCGCACCGCCGAGACGCACGCCGTCAGCGCCGTCATCAAGTGGGTCGAGCAGGGCGTGGCGCCGGAGAAGATCGTCGCCTCCCGCTTCAGTACCAGCGGGGCGCTGCTGCGCCAGCGGCCGGTGTGTCCGTACCCGGCGCAGGCCGTGTACTCGGGCGCCGGCAGCATCGACGACGCGGCCAATTTCAGCTGCAAGACGCCGGTCCTCAAGGACCGCTACGTCGACGACGGCGACTTGCTGCACGCGAAGAACGCGCTGCGCCAGCGCGCGCTGCTGTTGCCGAGCCGGTGAGCTGAGGTCACGGTCGGGCGGCGCGCCAGCGTGCCGCCCGACCGCGCAGCCTTGCCGATGGTCCAATAGCGGCCTTCAGCACCCGCCCGCCCGCCGCACCATGTCCAACCGCCTGACCCAGATCGCCACCCGCACCGGAGACGACGGCAGCACCGGCCTGGGCGACGGCACGCGGGTGCCCAAGAGCCACCTGCGGGTGGCGGCGATGGGCGACGTCGACGAGCTCAACTCCAGCATCGGCGTGCTGCTCGCCGAGCCGCTGCCGCAGGCCGTGCGCGAGTTGCTGGGGGTCATCCAGCACGAGCTCTTCAATCTCGGCGGCGAGTTGTCGATACCGGGTTACGAACTGCTCAAGCCGGCGGCCGTGCTGCAGCTGGACGAGGCGCTGGCCGAGCACAACGCCGCCTTGCCGCGGCTGAAGGAATTCATCCTGCCCGCCGGCACGCGCAGCGCGGCGCTGGCGCACGTCTGCCGCACGGTGGCGCGGCGCGCCGAACGCGCGGTGGTGGCGCTGGCGGCGGCGGAGAAGGTCAACGAGGCGCCGCGGCAGTACCTCAACCGCCTGTCGGACCTGATGTTCGTGCTCGCGCGCGTGCTCAACCGCGCCAACCTCGACGGGCTGGGTGGCGACGACGTGTACTGGAAGAGCGAGAAGCTGGCGCGCGACGGCTGAAGCCGCTGCTCAGGCACTCAAGGCTCGACCTTGCCGATCTGCGCGTAGGCGTGGTGCAGCCACAGCTTCAGCCGCTGGCGCTCCATCAGGCCCAGGCCCGGGCCCTCGGCGCCGGTGACGTGGCCGGCGGCCCAGAAGCTGGCGTTGCGGGCGTCGATCTTCTGCACCACCGTGTCCTGCAGGCGGCGGATGCTGATGGCCTTGGCACCCAGCCCCTTGGCGCGGTCGAGCTGCCCCGAGCGCTGCAGCATGCTGAAGTCGTCGCCGCGCAGTTCGTTGCACACCAGCACGTAGTGCAGGCGCTGGCCGAAGCGGTCGAGCAGCCGCTCCAGCAGGTCGACCGAGTCGCGCCCCGAGTCCATGACGTGCCAGTACTGCAGCGTGATGCCCTGCAGGTCGGCCATGTCGAGCACGCCCGATTCGTCCATCCAGCGCACCAGCGGGTCGTGCGTCTGGGCCGCCAGGTCGACCAGCACGCGGCGGCCGGGCTGCTCGATCGCGCTCTCGATGATGTGGTCCAGCGCCTCGTAGCGGTCGACCAGCACCGGGCTGGCGTAGCCGGCGTAGAAGCGCAGCAGGCTGCCGTGCGAGCGGTCGGTGTCGTAGCCGATGAAGGGCAGCTTGAGGTCGATGAAGTGCTGCGCCAGCAAGCGCGCCACCAGCGACTTGCCGACGCCCCCCTTCTCGCCACCGATGAGGTGGACCTTGGTGGCCGGCTGCGTTTCCAGGGTCGGGACTTCCATGTGGGATTCCATAGCGACACGCGGCCGCGGGCACGGCGCGGCAGGGGTTGGGCGAAGGGCGATTCTGCATGGCCGCGCCGCCCGGCTGCTGCGCCGAGGGCGCGGTCGCCGCTTTCTGCAGGCTCCTGCCGCGGGCCAGGCCGGGCTGACTCGCAAGCGGTGGTGAAATAGGCCGCCCACCCGAACCCAGGAAGCCTTCATGTCCGTTGCCGCGCCCCGATGCCCCGGACTGTCGCGCTGGGCCCGCGTCTGCTGGCTGCTGCTGGGCTGGCTGCTGGGCGCGCTCACCGCCACGGCCGTGCAGGCGCAGCCGCTGGCCGACCCGCGCGTGGACTGGCAGAGCGCCGACAGCGCGCACTTCCGCATCCACTACCGCAGCTCGCAGCGCGCGCAGGCGCAGGCCGTGGCGCGCGCCGCCGAGCAGGTCTATCCCAAGGTGACGAAGCTGCTGGAGTGGGAGCCGCGCACGCGCACCGAGATCGTGCTGTACAGCGAGTTCGACCGCGCCAACGGCTTCGCCACGCCGCTGCCCTACAACTTCATGGGCATCTTCCTGGCCCCGCCCGACGAGGGTGAACTGCTCGACAACACGGCCTGGATCGACCTGCTGCTGGTGCACGAGTTCACGCACGCGGTGCACCTGGACAAGGTGCGAGGCGTGCCGGGCGTGCTGCAGCGCATCTTCGGCAACGTGCCGTGGTTCATCCCCAACCTGTTCCAGCCCGGCTGGGTGGTCGAGGGCCTGGCGACCTGGGCCGAGAGCGACCCGGCGCGCGGCCGCGGCCGCCTGCGCGGCCCGGCCTTCGAGGCCTGGCTGCGCACCGAGCGTGCGGCCGGCTTCCTGTCGCTGGCCGAGATCAACGCCGACGGCCGCACGCTGCCGCTGAACAAGCAGTACCTGTACGGCGCCTACTTCATGGACTTCATGGCGCGCCGCTATGGCGCCGACAAGATCACCGCCTTCGTGCACCAGTACAGCGGCAACATCGTGCCGCGGCTGCACAGCGGCCCTTACGGCGCCACCGGCAAGATGATGGACGAGCTGTGGCCCGAGTTCCTGGCCGACCTGACGCAGCAGGTCGACGGCCGCGCCGCAACGCTGCGCGCCCAGCCCGAGGCGGTGGGCGTGGCGCTGGGCGGGCCCTGGTTCGACGTTGCCAGCGTCAGCGCCCTGCCCGCATCCGCCGGCGGCGGCTGGCTGGTCGTGGTCGAGGACGGCGAAAACGGCGCCCAGCTGATGCGCTGGGCCGCCGACGGATCGCGCCAGCGACTGATGCGCGTCAACCGCGGCGCACGCGTCGAAGCCGCCGCCGACGGCAGCGCGCTCGTCACCCAGCCCGACGTCTGCGACACGCTCAACCTGGCCTACGACGTGTACCGGCTGCAGGGTGGCCGGCTGCAGCAGCTGACGAATTGCGCACGCCTGCGCCGCGCCGTGGCGGCCGGCGCGTCGGTGCTGGCGCTGCAGGTCGACGCCGGACAGACCCAGCTGGTGCAGCTCGACGCCGAAGGCCGCAACCCGCGCGTGCTGCTGGCGGCCGTGCCGGGCACCGACCTGACCGAGCTGGCGGCGGCGCCCGATGGCCGCCGCGCCACCGTCATCAGCCGCCGCGGCGGCGACTGGCAGCTGCTGGAGGTCGACCTTGAACAGCCGCAGGCCGCGCCGCGGCTGCTGCTGCGCCGTGCCACGCCGCTGTCGGGTCTGCGCCACGGCAGCGCCGGTATCGAGTTCATCACCGCCGAAGACGGCGTCGGCAACGTCTGGCGGCTCGCGGGCGGCGCGATGCAGCGGCTGACGCACAGCCACACCTCGGTGATCGCCCACGCCGGCACGGCCGGCGACGGCTCGCTGCTGAGCGTGGTCATCGCGGCCAAGGGCTACACGTTGCACCGCCTGGCGCAGCCGGTGGTGCTGCAGACGCTGGCCGCCGACGGTGCCGCCGCTGCGCCCGCACCCGACGCGCCGGCCGCTGCCGCTGTCGAGCTCGGTGCCGGCAGCCGCTACTCGGCGCTGCGGGCGCTGCGCCCGCGCGCCTGGCTGCCGGCGGTCGTGGCCGACCACGGCCTCGCGTCCTACGGCGCCAGCACCTCGGGCGGCGACGCGCTGGGCTGGCACCGCTACGCCGCGCTGGCGATGTGGGAGACCTCCCAGAAGGAGCTTGTCGGCGCGCTCGAGTACCAGTTCGTCGGCAGCCACGCTCTGGCGGTGCAGCGCGAACTCTCGGCGCAGACCTGGTCCACCGCCGGCGACAAGGACACCGTCCTCAGCTACGACCGCAGCACCAAGCTGCAGTGGCTGAGCCGGTTCCCGTTCTCGCGCCTGGAGCGCCGCGTGCACCTGGGCGTGGGCGCCGCCGGCGAGTGGGTCGACCGCGTCGACCTCGGCGCGCGCACGACGACGCGCCGCCGCGACGAGCGCCTGCTGGCGGCGCTGGTCGACGTCGACTGGAGCAACGGCGACTGGTTCAGCGAAGGCGCCAACCGCGGCGCGCAGGGCTCGCTGCTGGTCGAGAGCTACAAGCCGCTGGCCGGCGGCGATGCGCGCCGCTACGACGGCACCGTGGTGCGCGCCGACCTGCGCGGCTACCTCGGCACCGGCGCGCTGGTGCGGCGCAGCGTGCTGGCGCTGCGCTTGACCGAAGCACGCGCGAGTGGCCGCACCGAACCCTTCGAGCTCGGCGGCGCCACCGACGAGGTGCTGCAACTCGGCCCGGCGCTCAACGTGCGTCGGCTGTCGCTGCGCGGCTACCGCGGCGACGAGCCCGGCCTGCGCGGCGTCAACGCGCGCGTGGCCACCGTCGAGTGGCGGCTGCCGCTGGCCGACATCGACCGCCACGCGATGGTGCCGGCGGTGGGCATCAACCGGTTGTCGGCCGCTGTCTTTGCCGACGTCGGCGGCGCCTGGAGCAGCGGCAACGGCCCGGCCAACTGGAGCCGCAGCGTCGGTGTCGAGCTGCTGGGCGAGGTCAAGCTGCTGTATGCGCTGGGCCTGCAGCTGCGCCTGGGCGTGGCGCGTGCACTCGACGGGCCGCGCGACACCCGCGGCTACCTGACGGCCGGGCGCGCGTTCTAGGCGCCACGCGCTGTGGCGCCCCGAGCCGGGAGCCGGCGCGATTCACGCCGGCTCGCCGACCAGCGCCGCGATCGCAGCACCCACGGCCAGGTCTTCGGCCGCGCCAAAGGCGTGCAGGCGCACATCGCCGCGGCGGTCGATCAGCACCAGGCTCGGCGTGCCCTGCATGCCGTAGGCGCGCATCGTGGCCGGGATCGGGTCGCGCGCATCGGCGGCTCGCGCGTCCACGGCCACCGGGAAGTCCACCCGGTACTCGTGCAGGAAGGCGCGCAGGCTGACCGGGGTCATGGCCGCGTGGTGCTCGAACACGGTGTGCAGGCCGATCACGGCCACGTCCTGCGCCGCGAAGGTGGCCTGGATGCGCTGCGCCTGCGGCAGGCCGTGCTGCACGCAGCCCGGGCACAGCATCTGGAAGGCGTGCAGCACGACGACACGGCCGCGCAGGTCCTGCGGTTGCATCGCAGCCGCGGCATGGAACCACTCGGAGGTCTGCCAAGGTGGAGCCGGCTGACCCGGCGGCTGGAGGCCGAAACGGCTGGATGTCATGGTCTGTCCCTCGGTCGCTCGGACCGCCATGTTCCGCCATGGCGGGCTTTCGTGCCAGCGCAGGCGGATACTTGTTCGCTTTACAGAGCCACCGCAGGGGGCGCCATGTCCATCGAACACTTCGACGCCATCGTCGTCGGCGCCGGCCAGGCCGGCCCTGCCATCGCGGCGCGCTGCAGCCAGCAGGGGCTGCGCACGGTGGTCATCGAGCGCGGCGCTTTCGGCGGCACCTGCGTCAACGTCGGCTGCGTGCCGACCAAGACCCTGGTGGCCAGCGCGCGGGCCGTGCACCAGGCGCGGCGCGGCGAGGAGTACGGCTTCTCGAGCGGCGACATCCGCGTCGACATGGCGCGCGTGATGGCGCGCAAGAACGGCGTCGTGCAGCACTCGCGCGAAGGCGTCGAGACCTGGATGCGCGGCTTGAAGCACACCGAGACGATCGTCGGCGCGGCGCGCTTCGTCGCTGCCGCCACGCTCGAAGTCAACGGCCGGGGCCTGAGCGCGCCGCGCATCTTCCTCAACCTCGGTGCCCGCGCGGTGCGCCCCGACCTGCCCGGCATCGACACCGTGCCGACGCTGGACAACGTCTCGATCATGGAACTCGACGCGGTGCCCGAGCACCTGGTCATCGTCGGCGGCAGCTACATCGGCCTGGAGTTTGCGCAGATGATGCGCCGCTTCGGCGCCGCGGTGACGGTGGTCGAGCGCGCGCCGCGCCTGCTGCCGCGCGAGGACGAGGACGTCTCCGACGCCGTCCGCGCGATCCTGGAAGGCGAAGGCGTGCGCTTCGCGATGGGCTCGGAATGCATCTCGCTGGCGCGCG
Organism: Rubrivivax sp.; assembly: GCA_043760065.1. Lineage (GTDB taxonomy): Bacteria > Pseudomonadota > Gammaproteobacteria > Burkholderiales > Burkholderiaceae_C > Rubrivivax. The sequence goes on along the minus strand of JAYUPN010000168.1, from coordinate 2,024 downwards.
ACGGCGAGCGCATCGCCGTCGGCGCGGCCTGTGCCACCGAGCAGCCGGGCATCGTCGGCAGCCACGTGCTGCTGGCGGTGGGCCGGCGGCCCAACACCGACGGCCTGGGGCTCGACACCGCCGGCATCCGCACCGACGAGCGCGGCTACATCGTCGTCGACGACCAATGCCGCAGCAGCGCCGACGGCGTGTGGGCGGTGGGCGACTGCAACGGCCGCGGCGCCTTCACGCACACCTCGTGGAACGACCACGAGATCGTCGTCGCCAACCTGTTCGACAACGACCCGCGGCGCATCGCCGACCGCATCCCCTGCTACGCGCTCTTCATCGACCCGCCGCTGGCCCGCATCGGCCTGAGCGAGACCGAAGCCCGCGCCAGCGGCAAGCGGCTGCTGCGCGCCAAGCTGCCGATGCAGCGTGTGGGCCGTGCCCGCGAGGCCGGCGAGACGCTGGGTTTCATGAAGGTGGTCGTCGATGCCGAGAGCCAGCGCCTGCTGGGCGCGACGATCCTGGGCCTGAGCGGCGACGAGGTGATCCACGGCTTGCTGGACGTGATGGCGGCCCAGCAGCCTTTCACCGTCATCTCGCGCGCCATGCACATCCACCCGACGGTGAGCGAGCTGGTGCCGACGCTGCTGCAGCAACTGCGGCCCGTGGGCTCAGAGGCCTGATCGCCGCCGCCAAGCCGCTCAGCGTCTGCGGCGCGCCTTGACCGCTTTCGCAAGGCCCTCCATCAGCTCGACCGAGTCGTCCCACGCGATGCACGCGTCGGTGATGCTCTGGCCGTAGGTCAGCTGCGCCGGGTCGTCCTTGCCCGGCGTGAACTTCTGCGCGCCGTCGTGCAGGTGGCTTTCGACCATGACGCCGAAGATGCAGCGGCTGCCGGCCGCGATCTGCGCACCGACGTCCTTCATGACCTCGATCTGGCGCTGGTGCTGCTTGCTGCTGTTGGCGTGGCTGGCGTCGATCATCAGCTTGCATTCGAGCTTGGCGGCTTCGATCTCCTTGCAGGCGGCGGCGACGCTGGCGGCGTCGTAGTTGGGCGCCTTGCCGCCGCGCAGGATGACGTGGCAGTCCTTGTTGCCCTTGGTCTGCACGATGGCCACCTGGCCGTTCTTGTGCACCGACAGGAAGTGGTGCGGCCGCGCCGCGGCCTGGATGGCGTCGGTGGCGATCCTGATGTTGCCGTCGGTGCCGTTCTTGAAGCCCACCGGCGCCGACAGGCCGCTGGCCAGCTCGCGGTGGACCTGGCTCTCGGTGGTGCGCGCGCCGATCGCGCCCCAGGCGATCAAGTCGCCGATGTACTGCGGGCTGATGACGTCCAGGAACTCGCTGCCGGCCGGCACGCCCAGCCGGTTGATGTCCACCAGCAGCTGCCGCGCGATGCGCAGGCCTTCATGGATGCGGTAGCTCTCGTCGAGGTACGGGTCGTTGATCAGGCCCTTCCAGCCCACCGTGGTGCGCGGCTTCTCGAAATACACCCGCATCACGACTTCGAGCTCGCCTTGGTGCTGCTCGCGCACGGCTTTCAGGCGGCGGGCGTACTCCATCGCCGCGGCGGGGTCGTGGATCGAGCACGGGCCGATGATCACCAGCAGCCGGTCGTCCTGCCCGCCCATGATGTGGCGGATGGCACCGCGGGTGCCCGAGATCAGCGTCTCCACCGGCGTGCCGGCGATCGGGAAGAAGCGGATCAGGTGCTCCGGCGGCGGCAGCGGCGTGACGTCCTTGATGCGCTGGTCGTCGGTCTGGCTCGTCCGCTCGGACAAGGCCAGGCGGTCGTCGGTGGCGGTAATGGGCTTGGGGCTCATGGTTCACTTTCTTCGTGTGCCGGCGGGTGCTTCAGGACGACCCGGCAACAAAAAACCGCCGGGGCTGCCGGCGGTTTCTGGGGGGTGCACTTGCGTCGACTGACTACGCGTTTGCCTCTCCAGCCGCCAAGCGGTGCGAGAACCAAAAGTACGTAAAGTAGGAGACAGCGAGGCGCATGTCCTGGAATGTAGCAGAAGCTGCAGACCGGTCGG
>JAYUPN010000167.1:0-10639 GCA_043760065.1 Rubrivivax sp. | reverse complement strand
CCAGCGGCGGCACGCTGGACGCGTCCAATCTGCTCAAGCCGGCGCTCAGCAACGGCACCATGAAGTGCATCGGCGCCACCACCTTCACCGAGTACCGCGGCATCTTCGAGAAGGACGCGGCGCTGTCCAGGCGCTTCCAGAAGGTCGACGTCATCGAGCCGACGATCGAGCAGACGGTGGAGATCCTGAAGGGCCTGAAGACGCGCTTCGAGGAGCACCACAGCGTCAAGTACGCCGTCGGCGCGCTGCAGGCGGCGGCCGAGCTGTCGGCCAAGTTCATCAACGACCGCCACCTGCCCGACAAGGCCATCGACGTCATCGACGAGGCCGGCGCCGCTCAGCGCATCCTGCCGGCCAACAAGCGCAAGAAGACCATCACGCGCAGCGAAGTCGAGGAGATCGTGGCCAAGATCGCGCGCATCCCGCCGGCCAGCGTGTCCAGCGACGACCGCAGCAAGCTCAAGCTGCTCGACCGCGACTTGAAGAGCGTGGTCTTCGGGCAGGACCCGGCCATCGACGCTTTGGCTGCCGCCATCAAGATGGCGCGTTCAGGGCTTGGCAAGGGCGACAAGCCGATCGGCAGCTTCCTGTTCAGCGGCCCCACCGGCGTCGGCAAGACCGAGGTCGCCAAGCAACTGGCCTACGTGCTGGGCATCGACCTCATCCGCTTCGACATGTCCGAGTACATGGAGCGCCACGCCGTCAGCCGCCTGATCGGCGCGCCGCCGGGCTATGTCGGTTTCGACCAAGGCGGCCTGCTGACCGAGGCCATCACGAAGAAGCCGCATTCGGTGCTGCTGCTCGACGAGATCGAGAAGGCGCACCCGGATGTCTTCAACGTGCTGCTGCAGGTCATGGACCACGGCACGCTGACTGATAACAATGGTCGTAAAGCTGACTTCCGCAACGTGATCATCATCATGACCACCAACGCGGGCGCCGAGACCATGAACAAGGCCACCATCGGCTTCACCAACAAGCGCGAGCAGGGTGACGAGATGGCCGACATCAAGCGCCTGTTCACGCCCGAGTTCCGCAACCGGCTGGACGCGATCGTCAACTTCCGCTCGCTCGACGAAGCGATCATCCTGCGCGTGGTCGACAAGTTCCTGCTCACGCTTGAAGGCCAGCTGGCCGAGAAGAAGGTCGAAGTCACCTTCAGCGACGCGCTGCGCAAGCACCTGGCCAAGAAGGGCTTCGACCCGCTGATGGGCGCGCGGCCGATGCAGCGCCTGATCCAGGACACGATCCGGCGCGCGCTGGCCGACGAGCTGCTGTTCGGCCGCCTGGTCGACGGCGGCCGGCTGTCGGTGGACATCGACGAAAAGGACCAGGTGCAGCTCGACATCCAGCCGCCCAAGAAGAGCGACAAACCGCGCGCCGAGGCGGCGGCGGCCTGAACCATCGCCGTCCGCGCGAGCTTCAGCGCCGGCGCGACGCCGGTTGATCGGCCGCCGGATCCTGCAGGTAGAAGCGACAGAGCATCCCGTACAGCGCGGGATGCTCTTTTTTCGTCCGTACCGGGTCGACGAAAAAGCTCTCGCTGGCGACGGCGAAAAACTCCTCGGGGCCCGAGGCGCCGTAGGGATCGAGCACCGTGTCCTCGCTGGCGTCGACGCGCTGCACCAAGGCTTCGAACTCGGCTTCCATCGTCCGCTGCCACTCGGCAGCCGGCAGGCCGGGCGGCAGCGGCGGCCTGCCGTTGGGCGCACCGCCGGCCATGTCCAGCACGTGCGCAAACTCGTGGATGACGACGTTGTAGCCCTGGCCCGCGCTCTGGCCGGCACGGCGAACGTCGGGCCAGGACAGCATCACCGGGCCACCGTCCATCGCTTCGCCCGACAGCTTCTCGTCGTACTCGTGCACGACACCGTCGTCGTCCTGTTGCGAACGCCGTGCCACTACCGCGTCGGGGTGGATGACGATGCCGACGAAGCCGTCGTAGCGCGACAGGCCCAGCCGCAGCACGGGCAGCGCGGCCTGCGCGGCGATCGACACCGCCATCGCATCGGTCAGGCGCAAGCCGCCGGTGCAGGTGAATTCCTTGCTGTCCAGGAACAGGCTGGTCAGGCGGCGCAGCTCGGCGGCATCGGCCGCGTCGCTGCGCTGCAGGAAGGGGTAGCGCACGAGGGTGCGTTTCCACAGGTCGTTGGGGATCGCCCGGCGCTGCACCGCGGCTGCTTCGCGCCGGGCCTTCAGCGATCGCCACCAGGCAGCGACCACGGTGTCAGCGCGTCGCCGGCGGCAGGCGCTGGAAGCCGTCGCGGGTCAGCCGCAGCACCTCGGCACGGTCGCCTTCGTCGAGGTCCCAGTCGCTCAGCACGTGGCGCTTGTAGCCGGGCGCCAGCGCGCTGCTGCCGGGCCGGTGGGTGTGCCCGTGCACCAGTTCGTGGGCGCCCATCGCGTGCAGCCAGTGCACGGCCTCGGCGGTGTCGACGTCGGCGTCGGCAGCGCCGTCGAACTGGCGCCGGGTCTGGCTGGCCTGGCGGATGTCGGCCGCGATCCGCAGCCGCTCGTCCAGCGGCCGCGCCAGGAAAGCGTCCTGCCACTGCAGTGAACGGACCTGGCGGCGAAAGACCTGGTACGGCTCGTCGGCCAGGCACAGTGCGTCGCCGTGGCTGAGCAGCACCGGCCGGCCCCAGGCGTCGAACACGGTGGGGTCGGGCAGACCGATGGCGCCGCTCTGGCGCAACAGCGCGACTCCGGCCAGGAAGTCGCGATTGCCGACCATGAAGCCGAGCTGCCGGTGGCTGGCCGCCTGCGCCATGACCTCGATGCAGTGGCGCTCGAAGCCGCGGCTGCCCATGTCGTCGCCGACCCAGGCTTCGAACAGGTCACCGAGGATGAACACCGCGTCGGCCGTCGTGCCCATGAGGTGGCTGGTGAAAGCCTCGAAGGTGCGCGGCATGGCCGCACTGAGGTGCAGGTCCGAGATCAGGTCGACCGCGCGCCACGCGGGCGGTGCGGCGAGCCGGAAGTACGCCGGCAGCGTCGCGGCGGCACCGGCATCAGGCATGGCGTGGGTGCGGTCGCGGCTTCAGCTGACTTCGACGGCCTTCGTGATGACGACGTCCTCGAGCGGCACGTCGTCGTGGAAGCCCTTGCGGCCGGTCTTCACCTTTTCGATGGCGTCGACGACCTCGGTGCCCGACACGACGCGGCCGAACACCGCATAGCCCCAGCCCGAGGCGTTTTCGGCCTTGAAGTCGAGAAAGGCGTTGTCGGCGACGTTGACGAAGAACTGCGAGGTCGCCGAATGCGGGTCGCTGGTGCGCGCCATCGACAGCGTGTAGCGCTTGTTCTTGATGCCGTTGTTGGCCTCGTTCTGGATCGGTTCCAGCGTGCTCTTCTGCTTCATCGCGGCGTCGAAGCCGCCGCCTTGCAGCATGAAGCCCTTGATGACGCGGTGGAACACGGTGCCGTCGTAGTGGCCGCTGTTGACATAGGCCAGGAAGTTGGCCGTGGACAGCGGCGCGTTCACTTCGTCGAGTTCGATGCGCAGGGTGCCGGCGCTGGTGTCCATCTGAACGGTCTTGGTCATTTCATTTCTCCACGGTGGCTTTGCGAATGGTCACGGGCGTGACCGGCAGGTTCTGATGCGGGCCGGACTCCTGTGTGGGCACCGCCCGGATCTTGTCGACGACGTCCATGCCCTCGATGACCCTGGCAAACACGGCGTAGCCATTGCCGTCGCGCGCGTTGGCCTTGTCCAGGAACGCGTTGTCGACGACGTTGATGAAGAACTGCGCGGTGGCCGAGTGCGGGTCGCCTGTGCGTGCCATGGCCAAGGTGCCGCGCACATTGCTCAGGCCGTTGTCGCTTTCCAGGGCAATCGCCCCGCGTGTGGGCTTCTGGCTCAGGTCGGCCTTGTAGCCGCCGCCCTGGATCATGAACTCCTGGATGACGCGGTGGAACAGGGTGTCGTTGTAGTGCCCGCTGCGCACGTACTGCAGGAAGTTGGCCGCCGACTTGGGCGCCTTCTCAGCGTCGAGCTGAATCACGATGTCGCCGGCGCTGGTGGCCAGGCGCACCTTCTGCGCCAGGGCGGGCAGCGCTGCCAGCGACAGGGCGGCCACGGCAGCGGCCAGCCATGGGCGGGTCGGGTTCTTCGATCGGGTCTTCAATCAGCACTCTCCAGGGCAGGACGTCGGGCGCCAGGATCAGCGCGGGTGGCGAGTCTAGCGGGGTGCGGGGTTCGCCGCTGCCACCAGCGCGCGGGCCGCCTCCAGCTTGCGCGCCAGCCGCGCGTCCAGTGGCCCGCCGGCGGCGGCCTGCTCCCACGTCATCACGGCCAGCATCAGGTAGACCTCGGCGAGGTTGATCCGCGCCGTGCGGTGGGCCGGGTCGTTGCGCAGCGCGGTCTCCAGGGCCTGCCGCGCCAGGTCCAGGCGGCCGCCGCGCACATGCAGCAGCGCGATGTTGTTGAAGGGCTCGGGCAGCTCTGGATATTCCTGGCTCAGGCTCGTGAAGGCGGCCATCGCTTCGTCGTTGCGCTGTGACTCCATCAGCACCAGGGCGTGGATGAAGCGCGTCTGCGCGTCGCGCGGCCGCGTGGCCAGGGCAGTGTCGGCGGCGCGCTGCGCGCCGGCGAGGTCGCCCTTGCCGATCAGCGTGTGCACGTCGCTGACGACGTCGGCCCTCGCCGCGGCGCCGCAGAAGAGCAGCGCTGCCAGCAGGCACGGCGGGAGCAGGGGGGCAATGGGCATGAGGGGGTTTGCTGCAGGCGTCGAGGCGAGAGCCCGACAGGGCGCCGCTATACTGAAATCCGATTCTATCGACGCCTTCTGGCCTCTCCGAGGCAAGGCGCTCGCAGGCGTCGACAGTCGGCCCGCCGGGCCGCCGCCGCACCCGCCGCTTCGCCATGACGCAACGCATCCACAACACGCTCACGCGCCGCCAGGAACCCTTTGTGCCCGTCGAGCCGGGCCATGTGCGGATGTACGTCTGCGGCATCACCGTCTACGACCTCTGCCACCTGGGCCATGCGCGCATGATCCTGGCCTTCGACACGGTCTACCGCTGGCTGCTGGCCAGCGGTTACCGCGTGACCTACGTGCGCAACATCACCGACATCGAGGACAAGATCATCCGCCGCGCCGTGGAACGCGGCATCACGATCCGTCAGCTCACCGATCAGATGATCGCCACCATGCACCAGGACTTCGCGGCGCTGGGCACGCTCGAGCCCACGCACGAACCGCGCGCCACCGAGTACGTGCCGCAGATGCTGTCGCTGATAGGCCAGCTGCAGGGCAAGGGCCTGGCCTACCAGGCCGAGGGCGGCGACGTCAACTTTGCGGTGCGCCGCTTCCCGGGCTACGGCAAGCTGTCGGGCAAGAGCCTGGACGAATTGCGTGCGGGTGAACGCGTGGCCGTGCTCGGCGACAAGGAAGACCCGCTGGACTTCGTGCTCTGGAAGTCGGCCAAGCCCGACGAGCCTGCCGATGCCCAGTGGCCCAGCGTCTACGGCGCCGGCAGGCCGGGCTGGCACATCGAGTGCTCGGCGATGAGCGAGGCCGTGCTGGGCTTGCCGATCGACATCCACGGCGGCGGCATGGACCTGCAGTTCCCGCACCACGAGAACGAGATTGCGCAGAGCGAGGGTGCACTCGGTGCCGACGGCAGCGGCTTCGTTCGCACCTGGATGCACAACGGCTTCCTGAACATCGACGACACGAAGATGTCCAAGTCGCTGGGCAACTTCTTCACCATCGCCGACGTGCTGAAGAAGTTCGACGGCGAGTCGGTGCGCTTGTTCATGCTGCGCACCCACTACCGCAGCCCCTTCAACTTCAGCGACACGCTGCTGGACGAAGCGCGCAGCGCGCTCAGGCGCCTGTACACCGCGCTCGATGCCGCGGGCGACGTGCCGGCGCTGCCGGCCATCGACTGGGAAGACCCGCGTGCCGCCGCCTTCAAGGCCGCGATGGACGACGACTTCAACACCCCCGGTGCGCTGGCGGTGCTGTTCGAGCTGGCCAGCGAGGTCAACCGCGGCAAGACGGCGGACGCCGCGCTGCTCAGGGCCCTGGGCGCGACGCTGGGCGTGCTGCAATCGCCGCCGCGCGAGTTCCTGCAAGGCGCCGGTCGCGGCATGGCGCAGCTCGACGAGACCTTCATCCAGGGACGCATCGAAGCCCGCGCCGCCGCCAAGCAGGCGCGCGACTTTGCCGGCGCCGACGCCATCCGCGCCGAGCTCGCCGCGCTGGGCATCGAGCTCAAGGACGGGCCGCAAGGCACGACCTGGGTTCGCGCATGAGTGCACGTTGCCGCTCCAAGGGGCTCGTCCCCAAGCGCGCAGCGCGACGTGTCGACACTTGAACCCGATGGTCAAGTCCTCCTCTGCTCCCGCCGTCCCCGTGCCGGCTGCCGCGACCACCGACGCCGTGCCGGCGTACTGGGAAGAAGCCTGCCGCCACCTGGCCAAGCGCGACCGCGTGCTGAAGAAGCTGATTCCTCGCTTCGGCGAAGCCTGCCTGCGCAGCCGTGGTGATGCCTTCACGACGCTTGCGCGCTCGATCGTCGGGCAGCAGATCTCGGTCAAGGCGGCGCAGTCGGTGTGGGACCGCTTTGCGCTGGCCGTCGGCGGCTCTGCCAACCGCCTGAAACCGGCGGACGTGCAGGCGCTGCCGGTGCCCAGCATGCGCGAAGCGGGCCTGTCGGCGCGCAAGACCGAATACCTGCTGGACCTGGCGCGCCACTTCAGCGACGGCAGCGCGCAGGTGCGGCAGTGGCAGTCGATGGACGACGAGGCCATCATCGCCGAGCTGGTGTCGATCCGCGGCATCGGGCGCTGGACGGCGGAGATGTTCCTGATCTTCCATCTCATGCGCCCCAACGTGATGCCGCTGGACGACCTGGGCCTGATCAAGGGCATCAGCCTGAACTACTTCAGCGGCGAGCCCGTTTCGCGCGCCGAAGCGCGCGAGGTCGGCGAAGCCTGGGCCCCGTACCGCTCGGTGGCCACTTGGTATATTTGGCGCAGCCTGGACCCGCTGCCCGTGGAGTACTGAACATGCCCCCAAGCTCACTTCGTTCGCTGCCTGCCGGCGGGCAGGCCGGCCGGCCCTCGCCAGCCACTCGCGTGCGCGCAGGCGCACGCTCGGCGCCGGCTCTGCCCCCCGGAGGGGGCGCTCAGCACCTTCGGAACGGCCGGGCGGTACCGAATTGAGCAAGCGCCACTTCCTCGAGTTCGAAAGCCCGATCTCGGAACTCGAATCCAAGATCGACGACCTGCGCTACGTGCAGAACGAGTCGGCGGTCGACATCAGCGACGAGATCGAGCGGCTCAGCCAGAAGAGCCAGCAGCTCACGCGCGACATCTACGCCAACCTCACGCCCTGGCAGGTGACGCAGATCGCGCGCCACCCGCAGCGTCCGTACACGCTGGACTACGTGGGCGAGATCTTCACCGAGTTCCAGGAACTGCACGGTGACCGCCACTACGCCGACGACCTGTCGATCGTGGGCGGCCTGGCGCGCTTCAACGGCCAGCCGTGCATGGTGCTGGGCCACCAGAAGGGCCGCGACACCAAGGAGCGCACGCTGCGCAACTTCGGCATGAGCCGGCCCGAGGGTTACCGCAAGGCGCTGCGGCTGATGAAGCTGGCCGAGAAGTTCGGCCTGCCGGTGTTCACCTTCGTCGACACGCCGGGTGCCTACCCTGGCATCGGCGCCGAAGAGCGCGGACAGTCCGAGGCCATCGGCCGCAACATCTACGAGATGGCGCAACTCGAGGTGCCGATCGTCAGCACGATCATCGGCGAGGGCGGCTCCGGCGGCGCGCTGGCCATCAGCGTCGGCGACCAGGTGTTGATGCTGCAGTACAGCGTCTATTCGGTGATCTCGCCCGAGGGCTGCGCGTCGATCCTGTGGAAGACCGCCGAACGTGCATCCGAAGCCGCCGAAGCGCTGGGCATCACCGCGCACCGGCTCAAGGCGCTGGGTGTGGTCGACAAGATCGTCAACGAGCCGGTCGGCGGCGCGCACCGCGACGTGCCCTGGATGGCCGCACAGCTCAAGCGCGGGCTGGCCGAAGCGCTGCGCCAGAGCGCCGACCTCAAGCCCAAGGAACTTCTGCAGCGACGATACGAGCGCCTGCGCGCGTACGGCCGCTTCACCGACACCAAGGAGCGCTGAACTTGCCGCGGCCGCCGGTGGCCGTGGCGGTGAGCGGCGGCCGCGACTCGACGGCCCTCCTGCATTGCACCGTGCGCCAGGCGCGTGCGCTGGATCTGGATGTGCTGGCCCTGCACGTGCACCACGGTCTGATGCCGCAGGCCGACGAGTGGCTGCAACAAGTCCGCCAGCAAAGCCGGCGCTGGGGCGCGGCTTTCGACAGCCGCCATCTGCAGGGTGCACCGGGGCGCGGTGAAAGCGTCGAAGCCTGGGCGCGCAGCGGCCGCTACCGGGCCCTGGCCGAGATGGCCGGCGCGCACGGCTGCACCCTGGTGCTGCTGGCGCACCACCGCCGCGACCAGGCCGAGACCTGGCTGCTGCAGGCGCTGCGCGGCGCTGGCGCGGCGGGCCTGGCGTCGATGCCCGCGCAGGCCGAACGCGGCGGCATCCGCTGGGCGCGGCCCTGGCTGCAGATGGACCCGGACACCATCACGGCCTATGTGCAACGCCACCGGCTGCGTTTTGCACACGACCCCAGCAATGCCGACCCGGCCTTTGCGCGCAGCCGCCTGCGCCAGCAGGTCTGGCCGGCCTTGAGCGCGGCGTTCCCGGACGCGGAGACGACACTCGCCGGCGCCGCGGCGCAGGCGCAAGAGAGTCTGGCGCTGGCACGCGAGGCCGCCCAGGCCGATCTGGGCGCGTTGCTGCACGGCGCCGACCTGCAGTGCCCGCCTTGGCTGCAACTGCCGCCCGCACGGCGGCGCAATGCCCTGCGCGCCTGGCTGGCCGAAACCACCGGCGCGCCACCGCCGCAGTCACTGCTGGACCGCCTGCTGAGCGAAGTGCCGCCATCCCGCACCGGCACCTGGCCCGCAACCGCAGGACGGCTGCGCCTGTACCGCGGTGTGCTGCGGTGGGTGCCCGACGGCGAGGTGGCAGGCGCGGCGGTGCCGCCGCCGGCGGTGCTGGACTTGAGCCGGCCGGGCAACTACCCGCTGGCGGCGTGGGGCGGGCGCTGGGAGGTCCGCGCCGCCACCTCCGGCGGCACCGCCGCCCGTGTCCTGGGCAACGTCATGACCTGCGCTCGCCAGGGCGGCGAGCGCTTCAGCCTGCGTCCGGGCTCCGTGGCACGCAGCCTGAAGAAGCAGTTCCAGACCTGCGCCGTGCCAGCCTGGGAGCGGCAGGGGCCGCTGCTCGTGTCGCCGCAAGGTGAGCTGGTCTTCGTGCCGGGCCTCGGCGTGGCTGCCGCGTTCCAGGCCGGCGCCGGCACGCCGCAGTTGCAACTGCGCTGGTGTCCCGACAGCCCCTCCCCAACAGGGCATCGTCAGCGCCGCGGCTAGAATTTGCCATCTTGTGCAGGGCAGCAAAGTGCGCCGTGCTCCACTCCGAAGAACTCACGGCGCGCTCCCATGGCATTGATCGTTCACAAGTACGGCGGCACCTCGATGGGGTCGACCGAGCGCATCCGCAGCGTCGCGCAGCGGGTCGCCAAGTGGGTGCGCGCCGGCCACCAGCTGGTGGTGGTGCCGTCGGCGATGAGCGGCGAGACCAACCGGCTGCTCGGCCTGGCCAAGGAACTGCTGCCCGACGCAGGCACGCCCGAGGCGCTGCGCGAACTCGACGCCATTGCCGCCACCGGCGAGCAGGTCTCGGTGGGGCTGCTGGCGCTGGCGCTGCAGGCGCAGGGCGTTCCTGCGGTCAGCTACGGCGGCTGGCAGGTGCCGATCAAGACCGACTCGGCCTTCACCAAGGCCCGCATCGCCGAGATCGACGACCAGCGCGTGCGCGCCGACCTGGCAGCCGGCAAGGTGGTCATCATCACCGGCTTCCAGGGCATCGACGCCGACGGCAACGTGACCACGCTGGGCCGCGGCGGCAGCGACACCTCGGCGGTGGCGGTGGCGGCGGCGATGAAGGCCGACGAGTGCCTGATCTACACCGATGTCGACGGCGTCTACACCACCGACCCGCGCATCGTGCCCGAGGCGCGGCGGCTGTCGACCATCAGCTTCGAGGAGATGCTGGAGATGGCCAGCCTGGGCAGCAAGGTGCTGCAGATTCGCTCGGTGGAATTTGCCGGCAAGTACCGTGTGCCGCTGCGTGTGCTGAGCAGCTTCACGCCGTGGGACATCCCGATCGCCGAAGAGGCCGCCTCCGGCACCCTGATCACCTTTGAGGAAGACGAGAAAATGGAACAAGCCGTCGTTGCCGGCATCGCGTTCAACCGCGACGAAGCCAAGATCAGCGTCATCGGCGTGCCCGACAAGCCGGGCATCGCGTTCCAGATCATCGGGCCGGTGGCCGACGCCAACATTGACATCGACGTCATCATCCAGAACGTCTCGCACAGCGGCCGCACCGACTTCAGCTTCACCGTGCACCGCAACGACTACGCGCGCACGCTCGAGGTGTTGAAGACGAAGGTGCTGCCGGTGACGGGCAGCACCTGGGTCCGCAGCACGTCCATCGTGCGCAGGTAGTCGTTGCGGTGCACGGTGAAGCTGAAGTCGGTGCGGCCACT
>JAYUPN010000166.1:0-3999 GCA_043760065.1 Rubrivivax sp. | reverse complement strand
CATGCTGGTTGAGCCACAGTTCGAGCGCCGGCTTGACGTAGGCCGAGACCAGCCGCAGCGCGTCGCGCGAGTTCAGCCGCTCCTTGATCTGGCCCTGGAACTGCGGGTCCAGCACCTTGGCCGACAGCACGAAGCTGGCGCGCGAGAACACGTCCTCGGGCATCAGCTTGACGCCCTTGGGCAGCAGCGAGTGCAGGTCGATGAAACCCTTGATGGCACCGAACAGGCCGTCCTTCAGCCCGCTCTCGTGGGTGCCGCCGGCCACCGTGGGGATCAGGTTGACGTAGCTCTCGCGCAGCGTGCTGCCTTCGTCGGTGAAGGCCACGCACCAGCTGGCGCCTTCACCCTCGGCGAAGTTTTCCGTTTCGGTGGCGGTGGCGAACTGTTCACCTTCAAAGAGCGGGATCAGCGGGTCGGCCGCCAGGCTCTGCATCAGGTAGTCGCGCAGGCCCTTGTCGTACTTCCAGGTCATCGTCTCGGCCGTCTTCTCCGTCGTCAGCGTCACCGTCACGCCCGGCATCAGCACCGCCTTGCTGCGCAGCAGGTGCACGAGGTCGTGGCGCGGCAGCTCGGCGCTGTCGAAGTACTTCGGATCGGGCCACACCTGCACGCGCGTGCCGTGTTTGCGCTCGCTGCCCGTGGCCTTGCGCAGTTGCAGCCGCTCGGTCACGTCGCCACCGGCGAAGGCCATGCTCGCGCACTGCCCTTCGCGCCACACCGTCACCGCCAGCCGCCTGGACAAGGCGTTGGTCACGCTCACGCCCACGCCGTGCAGCCCGCCGCTGAAGCTGTAGGCGGCGCCGGCGCCCTTGTCGAACTTGCCGCCGGCGTGCAGCCGCGTGTAGACGATCTCGAGCACCGGCACCTGTTCTTCGGGGTGCAGGCCGAAGGGAATGCCGCGGCCGTCGTCGTCGACGCTGATGCTGCCGTCGGCGTGCAGCGTGACCGCGATGCGGGTGCCGAAGCCGGCCAGCGACTCGTCGGCGGCGTTGTCGATGACCTCCTGCACGATGTGCAGCGGGTTGTCGGTGCGCGTGTACATGCCCGGGCGCTGCTTGACGGGCTCCAGGCCCTTGAGGACGCGGATCGAGGCTTCGCCGTAGGCGGCGGTCTGTTTGATGGAGGGCATGGCGGGCGATTCTAGGCAGCGCTGCGGCAGCCGCCGGACGGCCATCCGACGGCCGCGAGCAGGCGGCGGCCAAGTCGCTGCCGGCCCCCCTGGATGCGGGGAGAACCATTCCTTCGGACGGTCGGGCCCGAGCGATGCCTGCCTAAACTGAAGCCGAGTCCCGCCGCTGGCATCCCTTGCAAGCGCAGCGAAGCCCACGGCGGCGCACCCCACAGGAGACAGCGATGACAGAACCCGCACCCCTGATCGCACTCGTGCACTCGGTCCTGCCCGAAGAGCCGTTCGCCGCCGATCCGCTGCGCGAGCCGCTGTGGATCCAGCTCGGCGCCGACCGCTGCCGCGTCGCGGTGATCGACCTGCAGCTGGGCGTGCCGGTGGCCTGGCGCTGGATGCGCGATGGCGGCGTGTCTTCGGGAGCCGGCAGTGCGCAGCCGCTGGAGCACGTGCTGCCCGGCGCCGAGACGCTGCTCGACAACTGGATCGAGCACACCGCCGGCGAGCCCGACAGCGTCATCACGCACATGCTCAGTCCCCGCCGCTGGGTTTACTTCTGGCGCACCGGCGAGCGCCTGGGCCTGCTCGTGCAGATCCACTTCCTGACCGGCCGCAACTCCTCGCACGCCTTCGACACGGCGGGCCTGCGCGTGCTGTGCGAACACTGGCTGGGCGAGACGCTGCGCACCCAGGATGGTGCACCGCTGCCGTCCTGGGACCGCGTCGACCGGCGCACGCCTGCGCCGATGTCGGGCCCGACGCGCATCGTGTTGGCCTGCCTGGCGGGCTGCCTGCTGGTGGCGCTGTGGATCGCGACCTTCGGCGCCAGCATGCTGGACGACCGCCATGCCGCGCAGCGCAGCGAGGTGTCCCGGCTGGCGCAACTGTCCAACCAGTCGTTGCAGACGCACCTGGTCCAGGCCCTGGCCGGCGGCGACTACGGGCTGGCACAGGAGGTGCTGTCGCTGCACAAGGGACTGGACCACTTCGCGGCAGCCGCGGTGATCAACCCGCGCGGCCTGGTGGTGGCCCACGTCGGCTTCGTGCCGCCCTTGCCGGTGGGCCAGCCGTTGGCGACATCGGTCAGCGCGCGCGCGCAAGCGCTGGCCCTGGCCAGCACCGGCGGCAGCCTGGGCGAGTTGCACCTGCTGGCAGCGGCCGGCGGCACGGCCGGCGACACGTCGTCGCCCGCCGCACCCTGGCGCGTGGCCGGCGGCGTGCTGGCGGCCCTGCTGCTCTTGGCCGCCATGCTCGTCGCCCGGTGGCCGGCAGCGGTGGCGCGGTTTCTCCCGGCGGCCGCGCCGCGGCAGCCTCGGTCAGGCGCCGATGATCAGGCGGCGATGATCAGCCATAGCGGCGCATCGCCAGCCCGCTGACGTCGATCTCTGGCGCGCGACCCGACACCAGGTCGGCGATGATGCGGCCGGTGCCGGCGGCCATCGTCCAGCCCAGCGTGCCGTGGCCGGTGGCCAGTAGCAGGTGCTGCACCGGCGTCGGCCCGACGATCGGCGTGCCGTCGGGCGTCATCGGCCGCAGGCCGCACCAGAAGGTGGCCTGGCTGACATCGCCGGCGCGCGGGAACAGGTCGGTCACGACGTGGTTGAGCGTGCCGCGCCGCGCCTCACGCAGGTTCAGGCTGTAACCGGCCAGCTCGGCCGTGCCGCCGACGCGGATGCGGTCGCCCAACCGCGTCACGGCGACCTTGTGCGTCTCGTCCATGATCGTGCTCTCGGGTGCGTACTGGGCGTCGCTGATCGGCACCGTGATGCTGTAGCCCTTGACCGGGTAGACGGGGATGCGGATGCCCACCGGCTCCAGCAGCTTGGGGCTGTAGCTGCCCAGCGCCAGCACCACCTTGTCGGCGCGCAGCAGGCCGGCATCGGTGTGCACGCCGGTGATGGCGCCGCCACCGACCTGCAGCGCGTCGATGCGCGTGTTCCAGCGGAACCGCACGCCTGAAGCGGCCGCCATCTCGGCCAGCCGGTTGCTGAACTTGAAGCAGTCGCCGGTCTCGTCGCCGGGCAGGCGCAGCGCGCCGACGAACTTCTCCTGCGTCAGCGCGAGCGCCGGCTCGACCCTGCAGAAGCCCGCGCGGTCCAGCACTTCGAAAGGCACGCCGTACTGCTTGAGTACCGCGACGTCGCCGCCGATCGAGTCCAGCTGCTTCTGGGTGCGAAAGAGCTGCAGTGTGCCTTGCGCGCGCTCGTCGTAGCCGATGCCGGTCTCGGCGCGCAGCGCCTTCAGGCAGTCGCGGCTGTATTCGGCGATCGGCACCATGCGGCTCTTGTTCAGCGCATAGGCGCGCTCGGTGCAGTTGGCCAGCATCATCGCGCCCCAGCGCCACATCGCCGGGTCCAGCAGCGGCCAGATGACGAGCGGGCTGTGCGCCATCAGCATCCACTTGATGGCCTTGATCGGCACCCCCGGCCCGGCCCAGGGCGCGCTGTAGCCGGGGCTGACCTCGCCGGCGTTGGCGAAGCTGGTCTCCAGCGCCGGGCCGCTCTGGCGGTCGACCAGTTCAACTTCGTGGCCGGCCTTGGCCAGGTAGTAGGCCGAGGCCACGCCGATGACACCGCCGCCGAGCACCAGAACCTTCATGCATCCTCCCTGAGCTGGCGGCCACTGTATCGGGCGCACCGCCGCAGCCGTGCAGCGTTTTCCGGGACAATCGATGGATGAATGCAGCTTCCAAGCCGCTTCGGCTGTCGATGGTTCAGGTGCTGCTGTGCGGCGCCGCGATCGTCACGCTGAGCATGGGCATCCGCCACGGCTTCGGCCTGTGGCTGCAGCCGATCACGATGGACCGCGGCTGGACGCGCGAGACCTTCGCCTTCGCGCTGGCGGTGCAGAACCTGGCCTGGGGCCTGGCCGGGCCG
>JAYUPN010000165.1:0-4002 GCA_043760065.1 Rubrivivax sp. | reverse complement strand
TCTTGATGACGTCCAGGTTGTGCTCGATGACGACGATCGTGTTGCCGGCGTCGCGCAGCTGGTGCAGCACCTTCAGCAGCATGCCGACGTCGTGGAAGTGCAGGCCGGTGGTCGGCTCGTCCAGGATGTACAACGTGCGGCCGGTGTCGCGCTTGCTCAGCTCCAGCGCCAGCTTCACGCGCTGCGCCTCGCCGCCCGACAGCGTGGTCGCCGACTGCCCGAGCCGGATGTAGCCCAGGCCCACGTCCAACAGCGTCTGCAGCTTGCGCGCCAGGTTGGGCACGGCGCTGAAGAAGGCGTGCGCGTCCTCCACCGTCTTCTCCAGCACCTGCTGGATGTTGCAACCGCGATAGAGGATCTCCAGCGTCTCGCGGTTGTAGCGCGCGCCGTGGCAGACATCGCAGGGCACGTACATGTCGGGCAGGAAGTGCATCTCGACCTTGATCACGCCGTCGCCTTCGCAGGCTTCGCAGCGGCCACCGCCCGAACTGGCGCTGACGTTGAAGCTGAAGCGCCCGGCGCCGTAGCCGCGCTCGCGCGCCGCCGGCACTTCGGCGAACAGCTCGCGGATCGGCGTGAAAAGGCCCGTGTAGGTCGCCGGGTTGCTGCGCGGCGTGCGGCCGATCGGGCTCTGGTCGACGTTGATGACCTTGTCGAACTGCTCCAGCCCTTCGATGCGGTCGTGCGGCGCCGGCTCGGCGTGGCTCTGGTAGAGCTTGCGCGCGACGGCGGCGTACAGCGTGTCGTTGATCAGCGTGCTCTTGCCGGAGCCGCTGACGCCGGTGACGCAGGTCAGCAGGCCGACCGGGATCTCGACGTTGACGCCGCGGCCGTCGGGGCCGTGCAGGTTGTTGCCACGCGCGCCGACGATGCCCAGCCGGAACGGCGCGGCGCCGAAGCCGCTGGCCGCGCGGCGGCGCTTGGGCACCTCGATGCGCAGCACGTTGGCCAGGTACTGGCCGGTCAGCGAGTCGGGGTTGTCGGCCACCTGCTGCGGCGTGCCCTGCGCCATCACGCGGCCGCCGTGCACGCCGGCGCCGGGGCCCATGTCGACGACGTGGTCGGCGGCGCGGATCATGTCCTCGTCGTGCTCGACCACGAGCACGCTGTTGCCCAGGTCGCGCAAGTGCTTGAGCGTGCCGATGAGCCTTTCGTTGTCGCGCTGGTGCAGTCCGATGCTGGGTTCGTCCAGCACGTACATCACGCCCGACAGCCCGCTGCCGATCTGGCTGGCCAGGCGGATGCGCTGCGATTCGCCGCCCGACAGCGTGTCGGCGCCGCGGTCCAGGCTCAGGTAGCTCAGGCCGACGTCGTTCAAGAAACGCAGCCGGCTGCGGATCTCGCGCACGATCTTGTCGGCGATCTCGCCCTTGGCGCCGACGAGCTTCAAGCCCTCGAAGTAGGCCAGCGCATGCGCCAGCGTGGCGTGTTCGACCTCGTAGATCGGCTTGCCCTTGACGCCCTTGCCGTCGCTGCCTTCGCTGCTGTCCAGGTGCTGCAGGAAGACGTGTCGCGCCTCGCGCCGCAAGCGCGAGCCTTCGCACTGCGTGCAGGGCTTGGCGGCCTGGTAGCGAGACAGTTCTTCGCGCACCGCCACCGAGTCGGTCTCCTTGAAGCGGCGTTCGAAGTTCGGGATGATGCCTTCGAAGGGGTGGCATCGCTTGACGCTGCGCGTGCGCGCCTTGCCGCCGCGGCCCACGCCTTCGGCCTCGTAGACGAACTCGATGTCGGTGGCGCCCGAGCCGTGCAGCAGCACCTGCCGCGCCTGCGGTGGCAGGTGCTCGAACGGCGTCTCGAGGTCGAAGGCGAAGTGCCGCGCCACGCTCTCCAGCATCGAGTGCGTGTAGCTGTTGCGCCGGTCCCAGCCTTTCACCGCGCCGGCGGCCAGGCTCAGCGTGGGAAAGCCGACGACGCGGTCGGGGTCGAACACCGTGACCTGGCCCAGGCCGTCGCAGGCCGGGCAGGCGCCGACCGGGCTGTTGAAGCTGAACAGGCGCGGCTCCAGCTCGGGCAGCGAGTAGCTGCACACCGGGCAGCCGAACTTGCTGCTGAAGAGGTGTTCACGGCCGTTGTCCATCTCCAGCGCGATGGCGCGGCCATCGGCGATGCGCAGGCTGGCTTCGAAGCTCTCGGCCAGCCGCTGCTTCATGTCGGCGCGTGTCTTCAGGCGGTCGATGACGATGTCGATGTCGTGCTTCTCGTTCTTCTTCAACACCGGCAGGCCGTCGGCTTCGAGCACTTCGCCGGGCTTGCCGTCGCTGCCGACGCGAAAGCGCACGTAGCCGCGTGCCTGCATGTCCTCGAAGAGGTCGCTGAACTCGCCCTTGCGGTCGCGCACCACAGGCGCCAGGATCATCAGCCGCGTGTCCTCGGGCAGCGCGAGCACGGCGTCGACCATCTGGCTCACGCTCTGCGCCTGCAGCGGCAGGCCGTGGTCGGGGCAGTACGGCGTGCCGGCGCGTGCGTACAGCAGGCGCAGGTAGTCGTGGATCTCGGTGATGGTGCCGACCGTGCTGCGCGGGTTGTGGCTGGTCGCCTTCTGCTCGATGCTGATGGCCGGCGACAGGCCCTCGATGACGTCGACGTCGGGCTTGTCCATCAGCTGCAGGAACTGCCGCGCGTAGGCCGACAGGCTCTCGACGTAGCGGCGCTGGCCTTCGGCGTACAGCGTGTCGAAGGCCAGGCTGCTCTTGCCGCTGCCCGACAGCCCGGTGATCACGACCAGCGCGTGCTTGGGGATGTCGAGGTCGATGTTCTTCAGGTTGTGGGTGCGGGCGCCGCGCACCTTGAGTGCGCGGGCCTCCCCTACTGACTCCTTGAACGCGCGCACTTCCCCCGCCGCCTCGCGCACGGCGATTGCCTCACTGGGCGGTTCACCGGGGGGCGCGACGGACGGTGCTGGATCGGTGATGGCAGGCATGGCGGCAGGCTGGGGCAACCGAGCATCATAGCGGGCACGCCCTCTTTTGTCGGGCTGCACCCTTGCGCGCAGCCGCAGCGCGGCGCGCCGGATCGCGCCTTCAGCTGCTGGCCAGCAGGCGCAGGATCTCGGTGCCGTAGGCTTCGAGCTTCTTGCTGCCGACGCCGCTGATGCCGGCCAGCGCGTCCAGTGTGTCCGGGCATTCGCGCGCCATCTCGGCCAGCGTGGCGTCGTGGAACACCACGTAGGCCGGCAGGTTGTGCTCGCGCGCGACCTCGGCGCGCCAGGCCTTCAGCGCCAGGAAGCGTTCGGTGGCGGCCCCGTCCAGCGGCAGCGGTGGCGGCTTGGTGCCGCCGCTGGCGCCGCGCACCCGCGCCGCCTTGACGCGCGTCTTGCTCTCGCTGGCCACGCGCAACATCACCGGCACCTCGCCGCGCAGCACCTCGCGGGCGCTGTCGGCCAGCGACAGCGTGTTGAACTCGCCTTCGGTCTGCACGTGGCCCAGCGCGATCAGTTGGCGCAGCACCAGGCGCCACTGCGCTTCACTCACGTCGGCGCCGATGCCGAAGGTCGACAGCCTTTCGTGACCGTGCTGCGTGGTCTTGTCGGTGGTCTTGCCGCGCAGCACGTCGATCAGGTGCACCGCGCCGTAGCGCTGGCCGCCGGCCTGGCGGAAGCGGTAGATGCAGCTCAGCGCCTTGCGCGCGGCTTCGGTGGCGTCCCAGGTGTCGGGTGCGGTCAGGCAGTTGTCGCAATTCCCGCAAGGTTGGCTGTCCTGGCCGAAGTAGCCCAGCAGCCGCACACGCCGGCAGTCGTGCGCCTCGCACAGCGCCAGCAGCGCGTCGAGCTTGGTGCGCTGCAGGCGCTTGAAGTCGTCGCCGGCGTCGCTGTCGTCGATCATGCGCCGTTGATTGACCACATCCGCCAGGCCGTACGTCATCCAGGCGTCGGCGGCCAGGCCGTCACGGCCTGCGCGGCCGGTCTCCTGGTAGTAGCTCTCGATGTTCTTGGGCAGGTCGAGGTGGGCGACGAAGCGCACGTCGGGCTTGTCGATGCCCATGCCGAAGGCGATGGTCGCGACA
>JAYUPN010000164.1:0-10706 GCA_043760065.1 Rubrivivax sp. | reverse complement strand
CGGCAAAACGCAGCGGCTGCTCGACGCCGCGCTGGCGCATCAGCGCCATCGTCTCGTCCAGCACCGAGGTCATGGCGTCGGCCACCGGTCGGCCCTGTTCGATGCGCGCCAGCGCCAGCAGGAACAGCAGCTCCGAGTCGGTGGCGCCGCGGCGTTCGGCGTACAGCGCGTCGGGCAGCTGGCTCTCCAGCGTGCGCCGCAGCTGGCCGTAGCCGCCGACCTGGCCGTTGTGCATGAAGAGGTAACGGCCGTGACGGAACGGGTGGCAGTTCTGGCGCGCGATGCCACCGGCCGTAGCCGCGCGCACGTGGGCGAAGAACAGGCGCGAGCACAGCGTCTGCGACAGCGCCAGCAGGTTGTCGTCGCTCCAGGCCGGCATGACCTCGCGGTAGACGCCGGGCTCGGCACGGTCGCCGTACCAGCCGATGCCGAAGCCGTCGCCGTTGGTCTGCACCTTGGCCTCTTCGGCGCGCAGCGACTGGCGCATCAGCGAATGGCGCGGTTTGGCGATGATCTCTTCCAGGAAGAGCGGTTCACCGAGATAGGCTGCGAGTCGGCACATGGCGGGTGTACTTCTTGTTTCGGCACGCCGGGCCGATTCTTGAGATGGCGGGCAGAATCCGGCCTGTTCGAGCGATAGGCGGCCCATCGAACGGCTACCTTGGACTCTCCTGGCGAAAGCCCAACCGACGTCGATCGCCCCATGGTTCTTCACACCCGATTCAATGCCCGCGTGCACCCGCCTGCTGTCTCGCGCCTGCTGCTGGCGGCGCTGCTGCTGGCGGCAGCCGCCGCGCCCCGCGCGGCGCCGGCCGCGCCGCTGACGGTGCTGGTCAACCCGGGCGACATCGGCGAGCAGTCGCGCCACAGCAACTACCAGGCGCTCAGCGCCGCCGTCACCGAGGCGATGCGCGAGAGCCGGGCCGGCGACATCGCGACGCTGATGTCCACCGACGCCGCGGCCGACCTGTCGGGAACACGCGCCCAGACGCACGACTTCTACGTCGCGCCGGCGCACGTCGTGGCCAGTGCGCTGCGCCACGGTTACGTGCCGCTGGCCGGCAGCCCGCGCGCCGTGCAGGCGGTGCTGGTGACGCTGAAGGACAGCAAGCTCACGACGCTGCCGCAGACCGCCGGGCTGCGCCTGGGCCTGCCGCTGCAGGACAGCGTCGTCACCTACCTCGTGCGCGGTGAACTCAACGCCGCCAACGTCTCGCTGAAGACGCACTTCCGCGCCGTCAAGAACATGCGCTACCAGGACGCGCTGCTGGTGTGCCTGAAGATCCACGAGTGCGAGGTGGTGGGCGTCGAGCGCGCCGTCTTCGAGCGCTGGAAGGCCGCCGGCGAGCCGGTGTCGTCGTTCCTCGAGAGCCGCCCGGTGCCGGGCATTTCGATCGTCGTGCGCCAGAGCCTGGCCGCGACGGCAGCGGTGCGCAACCTGCAGCCGGTGCTGCTGCGCACGCTGTCCAGTGCCGCGGTCGGCAAGAGCGGCCTGGACAAGCCGGCGGCGATCGAGAAGCGCGAGTACGACTACGTATCCACGCTCGGCTACTTCACGCCGCGCCAGCTGCCCGGGGCCACGGTGCTCGACGCCGGCGCGGTGGCGAAGCTGCTTGCTGCGGGCGCCAGCTATGTCGACACCCGCACCGAGGCCGAGTTCAAGCAAGGCCACGTGCCCGGCGCGCGCTGGCTGCCGTATGTCGAGAAGAGCGCCAAGGACACCGACTACGACGCCAAGCTCGACACCTTCGACGTCGCAAAGCTGCCGGCCGACAAGGCCGCGCCGCTGATCTTTGCCTGCAACGGCGCCGAATGCTGGAAGAGCTACAAGGCCAGCCATGCGGCGTTGAAGGCCGGCCACACGCGGGTCTACTGGTTCCGCGGCGGCATCCCGGAATGGCGCACCAGCGAGCGCGCGCTGAACGCCGGGACCTGAGCGCGGCTCCGGTTGGCCGGCGCGGGTGGACACGCGCTTGTGCCACAGTCACGTCCTGCTGGTTTGTCCAGCCAGGAGGTGTGCGTGAAACTGCTGTTCGTGGCCGACCCGCTGGAGTCGTTCAAGGTCTACAAGGATTCCACCTTCGCGATGATGCGCGAGGCCGCCGCGCGCGGCCACACGCTGATGGCCTGCGAGCCCCGGCACCTGCGCTGGCAGCGCGGCGAGCCCGTCACGGCCAACGTGCGCGACATCACGCTCACCGGCGACGCGCACGACTGGTTCCGTGCCGAACAGGCCGCGCCGCACCAAAGGCCGCAGCCGCTGCGCGAGGTGGGTGCGGTGCTGATGCGCAAGGACCCGCCCTTCGACAGCGAGTACTTCTACGCCACGCACCTGCTGGGCCAGGCCGAACGCGAGGGCGCGCGTGTCTTCAACAAGCCCGCGGCGCTGCGCGACCACCCGGAGAAGCTGGCGATCCTGGAGTTCCCGCAGTTCATCGGCCCGACGCTCGTGACGCGCGACGAGGCCGATGTCAAGCGCTTCCACGCCGAGCACCGCGACATCATCCTCAAGCCCCTGGACGGCATGGGCGGCATGGGCATCTTCCGCGTCGGCCCCGACGGCCTGAACCTGGGCAGCATCGTCGAGACGCTCAACCAGGGCGGCGCGATGACGCTGATGGTGCAGAAGTACCTGCCCGAGATCGTGCACGGTGACAAGCGTGTGCTCGTCATCGGCGGCGAGCCGGTGCCCTTTGCGCTGGCGCGCATTCCGCAGGGCAGCGAGATCCGCGGCAACCTGGCGGTGGGCGGCAAGGGCGTGGCGCAGCCACTGACGCCGCGCGAGCGCGAGATCGCTACCGCGATCGGGCCGGTGCTGGCCGCGCGCGGGCTGCTGCTGGTGGGGCTGGACGTGATCGGCGACTGCCTGACCGAGATCAACGTCACCAGCCCGACGTGTTTTGCCGAGATCACGCAGCAAAGCGGCTTCGATGTGGCGAAGATGTTCATCGACGCGCTCGAACAGGCCCTGCGCAGCGCCGCGGCGCGCTGAGGCGGGGCGGCGATGCAGTTGTCGAACACGCTGGTCGACCTGCTGGACGGCGGCTCGGCCTTCGATGCCGAGTACGGCGGCGGCCTGTCCAACCACCGCCCGATGGCGCTGCTGGCGCTGGCGCGGATGGGTGCCACGGACGAGCGGCTGCTGGCCTTCGAGCGCGGCTACGCGCGGCGGCTGCAAGCAGCGCCGCCGCCCGCGTCGTGGTCCGCTGGCGACCCCTGGGCCGCTCGCCTGGGCGACCGCGCGGCGTGGCCGGCGTACCGCGACCTGTTCCAGGAATGGCTGTGCAGTGAATTTGCGCGCGATGTCCTCAACCAGGCCTTGCCGCGCCTGATGCAGGGTTGCGGCGCGGCGGCTTTCCACGGCCTCATCCGCACCGCCTACGCCGTGCAGGCGGCGCACCGGCGCGAGCTGGCCGACGCGCTGGCCTACTGGGCCTGCCGCTGGCTCGACGTCGGTGCACCGGGGGTCGACGACGCCGCCGGAGCCGACGGCACCAGCCGCACCTCCGACCCGCAAACCGTGCTGCGGCAGCTGCACGCCACGTCCAGCGACGCCCGCTTGATCTTCCAGCGCATGCAGGCGGCAGCCGCGGCGCCCAGGTTCCAGGCCACCGCGAGCCGCCTGCAGGTCGACGACTCGACGCTGCGGCGCCTGTCCGAGCTGGCCGCGATGGCCTACGCCCGCAGCGGCAACTTCACCGCGCTGCACCTGGTGACGAGCGCACATGCGATGCGCGTCCTGCTGCCCTTCGTCGACGAGCCGCTGGCCGCCGTGCGTGCCTACTGGTGGGCCTTTGCCGCCGCGGTCTGCGCCAGCGGCATGCAGGCCGGCAGCGCCCCGGCGGCGCGGCCCTGGCCGGAGCTCGTGGCAGCGGCGCTGGCCAGCGACGACGACCACGTCATCAAGCTGATCGACAGTTGCCGTGCCGAGGCGCTGGCCTGCGCGAGCGAGGACGCGCCGGGCCCCTGGCAGCAGGCGGCGACCCGAGCGTTGCTGGGCTGATCGACCGGGCCGGGGCTGGCGATCGAGCCCGGGCGTCGTCGACACCCCCTGGCCGGCGGTGCAGGCTTGATGTACCGTGAACCCCTGCCGCTGGAACTGGTCCCAGCCTTCGGCATTCCACACCGGGAGCATGCATGGGCTATCCCGCATCGATCGACGCGGCCGACGGCCGCCGGGGACTGCTCGGCCCGCTCATCGACGCCCGCCTGGCGCAGCTGCCGCCGGGCCTGGCGCTGCAGTGGCCCGGCGGTCGCGCCGGTGCTGTCGCACCGTCGGTGCTGCTCAAACTGCACCAGCGCCAGTTGCTGCTGCACCTGGCCAGCGGCCACGTCGGCCGCCTGGCCGACGCTTACGTGCGCGGCGAACTCGAGATCGAAGGCCAGCTCAGCGACGTGATGGAAGTGGCCGCGGCGCTGGCCGGCGACCCGGTGCGGCGCGGCCGCAGCAGCGTCTGGGTGCGCTGGCTGGCCCACCTGCGCTCGCGCTGGTGGGCGCACCGGCCGGCGCGCGACAGCCGGCAGGTGCGGTCCCACTACGACGTCTCCGACGACTTTTACGGCCTCTGGCTGGACCCGTTGCGCGTCTACTCGTGCGCCTACTTCGCCGAAGCCGGCATGACGCTGGCGCAGGCCCAGGAGGCCAAGCTCGAACTGGTCTGCCGCAAGCTGCAACTGCGCGCCGGCCAGCGCTTCCTGGACATCGGCGCCGGCTGGGGCGCGCTGCTGATGTGGGCCGCTCAGCACCACGGCGTTCGCGCGCTGGGCATCACGTTGTCGCACAACCAGCATGCCTACATGCAGCGGCTGATCGAGGCCGCGGGCCTGCAGGGCCGCGTCGAGGCCCGGCTGCTCGACTACCGTCAACTGCGTGACGAGGATGGTTTCGACCGCATCGCGTCGGTGGGCATGTTCGAACACGTCGGCCGCGGCCAGTTGCACGCCTACTTCGACACCCTGCACCGGCTGCTGCGGCCGGGCGGCCTGCTGCTCAACCACGGCATCGCCGCCGGCGGCGTCGACAACCCCGAACTCGGTGCCGGCATCGGCGACTTCATCGACAAGCACATCTTCCCCGGCGGCGAGCTGGTGCACGTGTCGCGCGCGGCGCAGGAGATGGCGCGCAGCGGCCTGGAACTGGTCGACGCCGAAAACCTGCGGCCGCACTACGCCCGCACACTGTGGGCCTGGTCGGACAACCTCGAGCGCCAGATCGACCGCGCGCGTGCGCTCACGAGCGACGCCACGGTGCGCGCCTACCGCCTGTACCTGGCGGGCTCGGCGCTGGGCTTCGAACGCGGCTGGCTGTCGCTGTACCAGCTGCTGGCGGCGCGGCCGGACGACGCGGCGACCGCGGCGTCTTCGGTGCGGGGTTGGGCGGCGCGTTCGGACTATCCCTTCACGCGCCGGCACCTGCTGGGGTGAGAGCCGGGGGGGGGCAAGAGGCAAGAGGCAGGAGCCGTCCGCAGCCTGCGCATCGACCACGGTCTTCACTCCGAACGTTAGCCCGAAGGCCCTCATACGGATCAAGCACTTGCGCGCCCGAACTGTTTGAATTTCACGAATGCAACTGTAATTTGAGAAATTCGATTCAGCAAATTTGAGTTCGAATTGATGCCTTGCATGGGGTCTCATCTCCAGTTGCCATGCCCATGGCAATTGCGGTTCTCATTAACAGTGTCGACACATCTGTAAAAAGCCAAGACCCATCTGAAAGACTGAGAGGGAGAACACCGATTGTTCTGCAATATTGCAGAAGTTAATTTCGAACTTACAAAAGCATGGCCTTCCCGGATGTAATTCAGGAGGAGCCATTCATCGAAGAATCTCCCGGAGGGTGTATGAAGGTTCGCTTTGTCTTGGCCGCGGCCACTCTGTTCTTGGCCGGCTTTGCGCAGGCCGCCAGCGTCAGCCTGGTGCCTGTCGCCACCAGCGTCGCGTCGGGATCGCAGCTGACCGTGGACGTCGTGGTTGCCGGGTTGGACAGCGGCCAGGTGGTAGCCGGCTTCGACCTGGATGTCGTCTTCGACGCCTCCATCCTTTCGGCGTCCAGCGTCGTCTTCGGTACTTCGCTGGGCCTGGATGGCGTGGATCAGTTCACCAGTGCCATCCTGTCGGCAGGTCGAATCGACTTTGCAGCGATCTCTTTGCTGGCTGGGGTCGACCTGCTCGTCTTCCAGGGCGGCGCGTTCTCGATTGCGCAGCTCATTTTCGACACGCTGGCGCCTGGGTTCACGGACATCAAGTTCGACCTGTTGACAGCCCCGGGCCTCTTGTTCAGCGACGAATTCGGCAATGCGCTTTCGGTTGCTGTCGGCTCGGAGGCCAGCGTGACGGTGACGGCCAGCGGCGCGGTCCCGACTCCGGGTGCCTTGTCCCTGGTGCTGCTGTCGCTCCTGATGATGCCCCTTGCGCGCACCCTGCGCCCAAGGGCGCTGCGGACCACTTCCGGCTGCTGATTCAAGCCCCGGTAGACGGCGATGGCGCCACGTCTTCTGTTGACGGTCCCTTCGCTGGTTCTGGCGGCTGCGGTGTTGGGCGCAAGAGTGTCCGGCAACGACAAGGCACCCTTTCTCGTGCTTGCCGTTCTGGCCGTCATGGCTGTCTTCTGCCTTGGTGCACTCGCAGCCGCGTTGCGAGGTGGGTCGGCAGCGCCCAACGCCAGATGGCTGTGTCTGGGCACTCTGGTGCCGCTGTTGTACGCGGTGGTGGTGGTGGTTCTGGCGCGTCGGCAAGTCATCGATTCGTTGCACTGGCTTGGCTTTCGCTGAAGCCACGGACGGGCGGCACTTCTCTGGGAGGCTCACAATGAAAATCAGATCCGGAATCCTTGCGCTCACGGCGGCCATCGCCGTTGCCTCGACCTTCACGCAACCCTCGATGGCCTTCAAGCCGACGGCGGAGTTCGGGCACGTCGGCATCGTGCGCGAAGCCCTCGCTCGGATTTCAGTGCCATCGTCTGACGGGATCAGTACCTTCCGATTCTCGGAGCGCGCGATCCTGCAGGTCCGGGACGCCACCGCCGGCGTCGACGAGATCGTGTCCGAGCGCGGCGAGCTCACCACGCCAACCGCGCACTGCGATGACGAACTGCTGCCGGAGTGCACCCAGCGCATCATCGACATCAAGAACGCCGTCATCGACCTGCTCAAGGCTTCCCCGCCCGATGGCGGTGAAGCGCGCCGCCAGATCGGCCGCGCCTTGCACACGCTGCAGGACTTCTTCTCCCACAGCAACTGGATCAACATCTCGGGCGGCGACCCTGGGCTGGGCACCAACGTCATCTCGCGGCTGGCTGCCGACAGGGACACCTGCGAGCGCGGGGTCTCCTCCATCGGTTCCGGCACGCTGGCCGGCTTCGGCTTGACGAGCGCAACCACCGGCTATTTCAGCCTGGTGCTGGCACCACCCGACGGCAAGTGCAATCACGGCCTCTTGCTCGACCCGGGCATCCACAAGGACGAGCCCGGCCGCACCGGTCATGCTGCGGCGCGTCGGGCGGCTGTCACTGCAACCAACAACCTGATCCAGCAGATTCTCGACGCGCCCGGCATCGCCGGCAACGACCGTGCCATCCGTGCCTTTCTGGACGTGCGTGGCGCCGTGGGTTTTGTCGTCGACACGACGGGCAGCATGGGCAGCGTGATTGCCGGCGTGAAGTCTTCGATCGGGCGCATCGTGACCACCGTGGCCGGCAGCCCGAACCCTCCCGACCGCTACGTGCTGGTGGCCTTCAGCGACCCGTCGGTGGGCAGTGCTCTGGTGACGGCGGATGCGAGCGTGCTGCTGTCAGCCGCGAACCGTCTCTTTGCATCGGGCGGAGGCGATTGCCCTGAACTGTCGATGACCGGCGCTCTGCGCGCGGTCAATGCGTCACCCGATGCTTCGCAGCTCTATCTGTTCACCGATGCCAGCGCCAAGGACGCAGGGCTGTTTGGGAACGTGATCACGCAGGCCAGAGCCAAGCAGATCTCCATCAGCTTCCTGACCTTCGGCTCCTGTTCGCCAATCGACCCGGCCTACTACGCCATCGCTGCCGAAACGGGAGGACAGCTCTACGCCCTGGCCCGGACCACCGCCGAGACGGAGAAGATCTTCGCTCTGGTCAATCCGTATGTTGTGGGTACCCCGAAGCCGGTGTTCATCGGCAAAGGCAGCATCGGCGGCGCGCGCAACATCGATTTGCCCATCGATCCCGCCGCCATCAGCTTGCAGGTTTCCGCTGCCGTCGATCCCGGCTCCACGGCCCGCGTGTTCGATCCGTCCGGCCGCCAGCTGGCCGCTGGGCAGGCCGGTGTGACCATCACGGCGGTCACCGGAGGCACCTTGTTCGCGGTCTCTGCGCCAACGCCGGGTGTGTGGCGCGTCGCGCTGGCAGGAGCGGGCGCTTTCGACGTCGCCGTCACCGCCGACAGTCCGATCGAACTGAACCGCTTCCAGTTTGTCGAGTCGCGCGGTCGCGACGGCCATGGCGGCCTGTTCCCGGCCAAGTCGCAACCGCTGGCCGGTGCGGTGCAACAGTCCCGTGCCACCGTGCTGGGCGCCGTGGCGACGGCCAGTTTCAGCCTGCTGTCCGAGGCGGGCGACTTGATCGCCGAATTGCCGGCCACGCAGGGCAGCGAGTCTTCGAACTCCGATGAGTGGGCGTCCAGCTTCGTTCTGCCGACCGATCGCTTCCGGGTGCGCGTGACCGGCACGGACACCGCAGGCCGCGCCTACACGCGCGTCTATCCCGAGCTGTTCCTGGGCCGCACGGTCAAGGTGGAGGCGCTCGGTGGCGGCTTCGGGAACTACGCACCTGGGCTGACGACCGTCGTGCGGTTCCTGGTCACGAATCTTGGCGCTGCCGACACCTTTGCCATCACCGCGGTGGACGAGCGTGGATTCATCCGTGCTGCGACGCCGGCAAGCGTCACCCTGGGCTCGAGTCAGTCGCGCACGATCGATGTCCCCGTGATCATCCCTGCCACCGCCGTGATCGGGACCACGAACAACATCTCGCTCAATGCCCGGGGCGCCTCTTCGGCAAACGGCACCGTGTTCACCCAGATCGTGCGGGCGGCGTCCATTCCAGGCGACATCGACGGCGACGGTGACGTGGACCGCGACGACATCGCCGTCATCTTTGGCGCGCGCAACCAGGCAGCGTCAGGCCCGGCCGACCCGCGTGACCTGGATCGCGACGGCCGCATCACCGTCCTGGATGGACGCAAAGCCATGCAGCTCTGCACCCGTCCGTCCTGCCGCCGCGAGTAAGCCGCTTCAGGGCGCTTCGAGAACTGCTGTCGGCCCGGCGGTCGGGCCGACAGCGGTTGCGCCGCTGCGCAGTGCCGCAGCCACCGCCATGCCTGGCCTGACAATGCCGGCATGGCTCTCCTCACCCTTTCCGACGCCCACCTCGCCTTCGGCCATGTCCCCTTGCTCGACGGCGCTGGTCTGGCGCTGGAAGGCGGCGAGCGGATCGCGCTGATCGGCCGCAACGGCGCCGGCAAGTCCAGCCTGCTGAAGATCCTGGCCGGGCTCGACAAGCCCGACGACGGCATCCTGCAGCTGCAGACCGGCCTGCGCCGCGTCTACGTCGCGCAAGAGCCGCTGTTCGAAGCCGGCACCACGGTCTTCGACGCCGTCTCCGAAGGTGTCGCCGAAGTGCGCGCGCTGCGCGAACGCTTCGAGCGCCACGACCCCGACGACGACATGGACGCGGTGCAGACGCGGCTGGAGGCGCTGGACGGCTGGACCTGGGAGCAGCGTGTCGACCAGGCGCTGCAGCGGCTGCACCTGGAGCCGCTGGCGCAGGTGGCCGACCTTTCCGGCGGCACCAAGAAGCGCGTCGCGCTGGCGCGCGCGCTCGTCGCCGCGCCCGACCTGCTGCTGCTGGACGAGCCCACCAACCACCTCGACATCGACGCCATCGAGTGGCTGCAGGAACTGCTCGTGGACTGGCGCGGCGGGTCCGCCGGCGGGGGTGGTGGCGGCGGTGCCGCCGGGGGCGGCGCGGTGGTCTTCGTCAGCCACGACCGCGCCTTCATCGACGCCGTCGCCACCCGCATCATCGAGCTCGACCGCGGCCTGCTGCGCAGCTACCCCGGCAGTTTCAGGACCTACGAAAACACCAAGGCACGCGAGCTCGAGGACGAAGCGCTGGCCAACGCGCGCGCCGAGAAGCTGCTGGCGCAGGAAGAGGTGTGGGTGCGCAAGGGCGTGGAGGCGCGGCGCACACGCAGCGTCGGCCGCGTCCAGCGCTTGCTGAAACTGCGCGAGCAGCGCGCGGCGCGCCGCGACACGCTCGGGCAGGTGCGGCTGGAGCTTGACGCCGGGCTGCCGCCGGGCAAGATCGTCGCCGAGCTCAAGAATGTGTCGATGCGCTTCGGCGAGCAGCCGCCGCTGATCAGCGGCTTCAGCGCCACCATCCTGCGCGGCGACAAGGTCGGCCTCATCGGACCCAACGGCAGCGGCAAGACGACGCTGCTCAAGCTGATCCTGGGCGAATTGCAACCCAGCAGCGGCAGCGTGCGCCAGGGCACGCGGCTGCAGGTGGCGTACTTCGACCAGCTGCGCGCCGCGCTGGACCTGAATTCGACGCTGGCCGACACCATCAGCCCGGGCAGCGAGTGGATCGAGTTCGGCCAGGAGCCCAAGGTCACCCGCAAGCACGTGATGAGCTACCTCGGCGACTTCCTGTTCGCCCCCGAGCGCGCCAACGCGCC
>JAYUPN010000163.1:0-10747 GCA_043760065.1 Rubrivivax sp. | reverse complement strand
CAGCCTCGGTGATGTCGAAGCCGGCCGGATCGATGTAGTTCTCCATGTACCACTTCTTCAGGTTCATCTGAATCGTGGAGTGGCGGAACTCATCAACCATCTGCATCGTGAAACCGGTGCGTAGCTCTTCGCCCGGGGCCAGGCGAGCGACCATCGCCATCGACCGCGCAGCCGAAATTTCGGGGAAGGGAATGATGGCCAGAAACAGCTTCATCCACTCGACCCAGCGCGGCTGGGTGTTGCGGAACATGTCGCCGCGCAGGGCGGCGTCGAGCGCGCCGTAGACGCGGTTGTCCTTTTCCTCCTGCATCGGGAAGTAGGAACGCAGCACCTGCTTCATGGGGTCGCGCGGGGCCTTGCCGATCTTGTAGTCGGTCGGGAAGGTCATCGCTTCCTGCACGTAACTCGGCTGCCAGCCGAGATCGGCGATGCGGCGTGCCGCCTCGCCCACGTTGATCCCTTTTTGCGAGGTGATCTTGTTGAGTGTCAAACCTACGGACATGGAGGTCTCCTTCACGGTCGAGTTAGCGTCGAATCCAGTTGCACCAAAGCTTCAAGCCATCGCAGCGGTGGCGGTGCATGCCGCTCGGTGCTCTGCCTGGCCGGGCTTGCGCCCTGTCAGTTGTTAGCGATTCGCGTGCCAGTGCTCCATTTGCTTAGTGGCCTGCACCCGTGCCGGGCAAACGGGCCTGGCGTGCTGTCCGGGCGCCGGGGCTGCGTCGTGTTCTGGGACGGCAGTACGTGTCATCGCGTTCGAGGCTGAGACGCCCGTGCGGCGCTGCCACTGCACGCCGTCGCGTCAGGAGATGCGTGAGGAGATGGTGCGCGACGACTCGGGCGTGTGGGCCGCGGCGTCCGGCGACTGCTCGGTCGCCTTGTCGGCAGCGTCGGTGGCGGCTTTCGCGCGCGCTTCCTTTTCGGCGATGAACCGCGCCGCCAGGACCATCGCACCCATGGCGAAGTCCTTGCCGTGCTGGGCGATCATGGCGTCGGACAGGCTCGCCAGTTGCGCAAAGAAGTAGTCCTTGCTCGTCGTGTCGGTGCTCATCGAGTCGTCTCCTGGAGGGGGGCTTGCGCAGGTGCGCGGAACAACGCTGCGGGCAGCAGCAGCCAGCCCACCGTGCCGCCCTGTGTGCCGAAGGCCAGCCGGCTGCCGTCACCCGACCAGGCCAGCGCGTTCACCGCAGCGCCGCCCGAGCCCTTGATGAACAGCGCCTCGCTGCTGCCCGGCTGGCACAGCAGCACGGCGCCGTTGTGGTAACCGGCTGCGATGAGCGACTGGCGCGGATGGCAACTGACGCAAGTCACGGGTGTCTTGCTGGCGATCCCACATTCGATGGGTTGATCGGCACCACCCGGCGGATCAAAACGCCAGCACACCGGCCGCGTGCCGCCGCTGGTGGCCAGGTAGCGCCCGTCGTGCGCGAATGACAGCGACAGCGGCTGGCCCGGGTAGCCGCCCATCTCGATGTCGCCGCCGTCGGCGAGGCGCCAGCCATGGAGACCGTTCTCCTGCATGCCGGTGACGAGGTAGCGCCCGTCGGGGCTGAAGGCCAGCGCGCGGTGGTAGCCGTTCCAAAGCAGACGCGTGGGGGCTGTGTCGTCGGGCCACAGCGTGACGCCGCCGCTGTGCGCGATGGCCAGGCTGCGTCCATCGGGCCTGAAGGCCAGCGCGGTGCCCGGTGCGGGCAGTGTGGTGGTTTCGGTGCGCTCGCCGGCCCAGCGCCGCACCTGCCGGCTAAAGCCGTAGGCCCGCAGCCCGCTGCGGCTGCAGGCCAGCGTGTTGATCCATTCACCAGGCTCGTGGGCCAGCACCGCGGGGTCGCCGTCGGGCGGCACCAGCACGACGCGGCCGTCGTCACCTGAGGTCAGGAAGCCGCCCCGTGCATCGGCCGCGATCGCCAGGCAACTGCCGGCGTGGCAAGCCGCGCGCAAGGGCCGTGACGCCGGCACTTCGGCGGCTACCAGGCTGACCCCGCCCCCCGGCTTGGGTTCGACCCGTGGGCCGCGCTGCCAGTGGGCATCGGCGACGGCCAACTGACCGTCTCCCAGCGCAAAACCGGCTGAGCGCCCCTCGACGTCCCAGGCCACTGCCACCACCGGCGCGTTCAAGTCCCAGCATGCGCCCAGTGCGTTGAGCAGCGGCGGCGGCGCCGTCACGCGGTCACCTCGACCGCGTCGCCCAGGCAGTGCGCCAGTTCGCCCTTCAATTCGTCGGCGTTCAGGCCGCGCCCGATGAACACGAGCCGGCTCGTGCGTGATGCGCCCGGCGCCCAGGCGCGGTCCAGGCCGCTGTCCACCGTCATGTGCACGGCCTGGAAAACGAAACGGCGCTCTTCACCGACAAAGCCGACGATGCCCTTGGCCCGCAGCAGGTCGGACCCGCGTTCCTTCACCAGGCGCTGCAGCCAGGCCATGAAGCGACTCGGCTCGAAGGCTTGATCGAAGCTCAGCGACACGCTGGTCAGTCCCTGGCTGTGACGGCCTTCGTCCGGCGGCTGATAGATGTGTGCACGTGGCCCGGCTGCGGCCACGCCCAGCCGCGGCGCCGGCACGCGCAGGCGTTGGATGTCGAAGGCGCCGCGGTCCAGCAGCGTGGCCAGCGGGATGTCGCCGTGCACCGCGCGGCGCAGTTCGGCCGTGGGGTTGATCTTGTGCACCGCGCGCTCGGCGCCGTTCAGCGTCGGGGTGTCGGCCAGGTCGGCCTTGTTGAGCAGCACCAGATCGGCCTGCGCCAGCTGCGCACCGGTCTCGGGGAATTCGCTCAACTGCAAAGTCAGGTGGCGCGCGTCGGCGACACAGATCACGCTGTCCAGCCGCGTGTGCTGGCGCAGCAGGTCGTCGAAGTGGAACGTCTGCACGACGGGCGCCGGGTCGGCCAGGCCGGTGGTCTCGATGACGATGCCGTCGAAGCCACCCGGCCGGCGCAGCAGGTTGCCCGCCACCCGCACCAGGTCGCCGCGCAGCTTGCAGCAGACGCAGCCGTTGTTCAGTTCATAGACCTCTTCTTCGGCGCCGATGACCAGGGAGCCGTCGATGCCGAGTTCACCGAACTCGTTGACGATGACCGCATACCGCCGCCCCTCGGCACCACGCAGCAGCCGGTTCAGCAAGGTGGTCTTGCCCGCGCCCAGAAAGCCGGTCAGCACCGTGACGGGAATGGTGTGCATGCTGGGTCTCAGCGCTGTGCGGGGCGGTTCAAGGGATCAACACCGCACGGCCCTTGACCTTGCCGTGGTGCAGGTCGCGCAAGGCCTGGTTCGCGTCCTTCAATTTGTATTCGCGGGTGGCCAGATGCACCAGGCCGCGGTCGGCCAGCGCCATCAGTTCCACCAGCTCGGGGTAGGTGCCGACCAGGTTGCCCACGATGGTCTTCTCGCTCGTCACCATGTCGAGCGTCGGCAGTTCGATCTTGCCGCCGTAGCCGACGATGTAGTAGCTGCCGCCGTTGCGTGTCATGGCCAGGCCCTTGGCCACCGCGTCGCCCTCGCCGACGAAGTCGATCACTGCTTCGGCGCCCTTGCCGTGGGTCAGCTCGAGCACCCGGTCCAGTTCGTCGCCGTCGGCCTTGACCCGGTGGTGGGCACCACACTCCTTGGCCAGCTGCAGCGCCATGTCGCCGCGATCGACGACGATGATCTCTGCTGCGCACAAGGCCGCCAGCACCTGGATGCCGATGTGGCCCAGGCCGCCCGCGCCGATGACCACCGCGTACTCGCCCGGCAGCAGGTGGCGCGAGGCCTTCTTCGCGGCGCGGTAGGCGGTCAGGCCGGCGTCGGTGTACGGCGCCACGTCCTTGGGCGCCAGCGTCTTGGGCAGCTTGATCAAGGAACGCTGGCCGGTGCGCAGGTACTCGGCATAACCGCCGTCGGCATTGATGCCGGGGAAGCGGCTGTCTTCGGCGTGCATGTCGTTGCCCCGGCGGCAGGCCAGGCAGTGGCCGCTGGTCACCAGCGGATGGCAGATCACGGCATCGCCGACCTTGACGCCGGTGACGCCCGCGCCCACCGCTTCGACCCAGCCGGCGTTTTCGTGCCCCATGATGTAGGGCAGCTTGATCTCGACCTTGCTGCGCCAGATGCCTTCGACCACGTGCAGGTCGGTGCGGCAGACACCGGCGCCTCCGATGCGCACGATGACGTCGGTGGGGCTCTCGATCAACGGATCGGGCACCTCTTCGTAGTGCACGAAGGCGTCGCTCGTGAGCGATTCGTCGTACCGATGCAGTACCGCGGCTTTCATGGTGTGTCTCCTTGGATTCGGGTCGAGCCGGCAAGCGCCGGCGCAGGCTTGCGCGGGTCTGCGCTGTGGTGCGCACGCCGCTGTCGTTGCAACCAACGTGCCGCCGCGGCGGGCCGTCCGCCGGCTTTCCTCAAGCCGTTGATTTGGCAGGGGAAGCCTGCAGCGCTTGGAGGTTTACCCGTGGACCCTGGCGCGCGCCAGGTGTCGCGGGATCGGACGGCGCAGCCGGCGTCACGCGCTGGCACCACGTCCTGAATTGCGACAGCGTTTTCCCGCAGCTCATGCAGGCTGTTGTTGCCGTCAGCCGCTGCGCGTCGGCCGCCCGGGTCAGCTCGCGAACTGCTCCCGAAGCGCCGGGTACAGGCGCCGGAATCGCCGGTAGCGGTCGTCGAGCATCTCGCCCTGTTGCGGGTCGGGATCGAAGCGATCGCGCAGCGGTGGGCTGGCGCAGACGCAGCGAAGGTCGCCACCCGCAGCAAGCCACGCCAGGCGCGCTGCACCCAGCGCGCCGCCGGCCTCGCCGCCTTGGTGGGTGACGAGCGGCACGCCCAGGGATGACGCGATCAGGGTTGCCCACAGCGGGCTGCGCGCACCGCCACCGACCAGCGAGAGCTGATCCACCTCACCCGGCAAGCGGCCCATGCTGGCCCAGCCGTCGCGCAGGCCGAAAGCCACGCCCTCGATGACCGCGTAGCCCACGCTCGCGGCGCCGTGGGCGGCCGTGAGCCCGAACAGCACGCCCTGCGCATGGGGGTCGTTGTGCGGCGTGCGCTCGCCGCTCAGGTAGGGCAGGAACAGCGGCGCCACGGCACGCTCCTGGACACTCAGCGTGGCAACCTGTTCCAGCAGCTGG
This sequence comes from Rubrivivax sp., assembly GCA_043760065.1. GTDB lineage: Bacteria > Pseudomonadota > Gammaproteobacteria > Burkholderiales > Burkholderiaceae_C > Rubrivivax. The sequence goes on along the minus strand of JAYUPN010000163.1, from coordinate 5,652 downwards.
TCTTCGCCCGCCAGCCCGAGCAGTTCGCGCGCCCAGCGCAAGGCGCTGGCCGCGCTGAGCATGACCGACATCTGGTGCCAGGCCCCGGGCAGGGCGTGGCAGAAAGCGTGCACCGCCGAACCCGGATTCGGCCTGAAGCGGTCGCTGGCGAGAAAGACGACGCCCGAGGTGCCGAGTGAGACGAAGCCCTGGCCCGATCGCACCGCGCCAATGCCGACTGCGCTGGCCGCGTTGTCGCCACCACCGCCGGCCACCGGCGTGTCGGCCGGCAGACCCCAGCGTCGGGCCAGCGCCGGCAGCAGTGCGCCCGAGACGTCGGTGCCCTCGACCAGGCGGGGCATCTGCGCCACGCTCATGCCGCAAGCGGCCAATGCAGCCGCCGACCAGCGGCGCTGAGCGACGTCGAGCCACAGCGTGCCCGAGGCGTCGGACATGTCGCTGACCCGTTCGCCGGTGAGTCCCAGTCGCAGCCAGTCCTTGGGCAGCAGCACGCTGCGCATGCGGTCGAAGATCGCCGGTTCGTTTTCTCGCACCCACCACAGCTTGGGCGCCGTGAAGCCGGGCATCGCCAGGTTGCCGGTGATGCCCTGCAATCCGGGTACGGCAGCCTCCAGCGCGGCACAGGCGTCGGCGCTGCGCCCGTCGTTCCACAGGATGGCCGGGCGCAGCACGTCGTCAGCGGCGCCGAGCAGCACGGCGCCATGCATCTGGCCCGACAGGCCGATGGCCTTCACCGCAGCCATGGCGCCGGCATGGCGCGCGGCCAGTTGCAGCAGCGCGGCGTCCAGCGCGGCCCACCAGGCCGATGGGTCCTGCTCGCTCCACAGCGGCCGCGGGCGCTGCACGGACAGGCGCTCGCCGGCGGTGGCCACGATCCGGTGCTGCTCGTCGAGCAGCAGCACCTTGAGCTCCGACGTGCCGAGGTCGATGCCGAGAAACACGGGGCTGCGCTGTCGCGTCCGGCTCAGCCGTTCAGGCCCTGGCGCCGCCGAATCGGCGATCGGCCTCGCGGCGGAACTCGCTCGGCGTCACGCCCTTGATCTCGAGGAAGCGGCGGTTGAAGTTGGCGACGTTGTTGAAGCCGACCTCGTAGCAGATGTGCGTCACCTGGCGGTCGGTCTCCATCAGCAACTGCCCGGCGCGGTTGACGCGGACGCGGTTGACGAAGCCGGTGAAGGTGTTGCCGGTGGCGCGGCGGAAGAAGCGCGAGAACCGGCTCTCGCTCATGCCGAGTTCGGCCGCCATGTCCGCCGCCGACAGCGGCTGCGAGTGGTCGCGCGTGATGCGGTTGACGAGCGCATTGACCTGGTCGTTGCCGGCTTCGTCTTCCTCGCCCTGCATGCGCACGCTGGACAGCAGCCGGTAGTCGGTGCAGCGTGCCAGGTCGCCCAGGTAGGCGAAGAAGGCGGCCAGGCGATGGAAGCCGCGCTGCGCCTTGACGGCATGGAAGTGCCGGATGGCGCGCTCCGAGAGGCCGAAGAACTCGACGCCATTGCGCGAGCGTTCAAGCAGCGCCAGAAGCTCGGCCAGTTCAGGGATCCGTTCGGCTGCGTGGGCGATCGGCGCGTGCGCAAACTGGATCACCAGGTCACGCTCGGCCAGGCCGCCTTCGGGCACGTCCATCGAGATCCAGTTGTGCGGCAGCCGCGGGCCGCACAGCACCAGGTGGCCGGGCTGGAACGGGCCGATCCAGTCGCCGACGAAGGCCTTGCCCGACGAGGCCGTGATGAGGTGCAACTCGTACTCGTCGTGGAAGTGCCAACGCGCCAGCGGCGTCGGGAAGCCGTGCGCAATGCAGCGCACGAGCCCGGTGTCCTCGGGCGCCTCGTAACCGAGCGCGGGTGTGCGGGCGTGTTCGAGCTCCAGTTCGGGCTGGCGCTGGCGGGGCAGGTGCGGGACGCGCGCGTGCATGCCGGCAGTGTCCCACTAAGCGCGCGGGGCTCGGCGGCGCCGGTTCACGGGCGTTCCTCGGCGAACTGGCGCACGCGCCCGCTGGCCGCACGCACGGCCGCGACGAGCCGTGGATCCCGCGCAATCGGGCCCCAGAGCGCTGCGTCTGCGCAGAACGCGCCCACGCTGTCGGCGGCTTCGCATGTTGCATGCGCGACGGCGGCATCCATCGCCTGGTCCTGGTAGCTGTAGGCGAGCTGCCCGCGGTGCCAGCGCTGCAGAAAGGCCAGGAACAGCGCCGGCAGCATCGCCGTGCTGTCGATCGACTCGCCGCGCGACAGGCGTTCGACCAGCGTCGGCCGGATGAAGCCCGGGATCTTGGAGTAGCCGTCCATCGCCACGCGCTGGTTGGTGTCAAGGATCGCCGGGTTGCCAAAGCGGTCGAGCACGACATCGCGGTAGCCAGCCAGGTCGATCGGGCTCGTGTGCCCGGGCTGCTGCAGGCAGGGGATGACGTCATCGGTGACGTAGGCGTGCGCCCAGCCCCGGATCACCGCGTCCTGCGTGCCTTCGTGGATGTAGCGCAGGCCGGCCAGCGTGCCCGCCCAGGCGATGCCACTGTGCGATGCGTTGAGGATGCGGATCTTGGCCTCTTCGTAGGGCTGCACCGAAGCGACCATCTCGACGCCCACCTGCTCCCAGGCCGGGCGGCCGGCCATGAACCGGTCCTCGATGACCCACTGGATGAAGCCCTCGGCCATCACCGGCGCTGCATCGGCCCACCCGGTGGCGGCCTGCACGCGCGCGGCGACATCGGGTGTGGGCCGCGGGGTGATGCGGTCGACCATCGCGTTCGGGCTGCTTGTGTGGGTTTCGATCCAGCGCGCCAGCGCATCGTCGCCGGTCAGCGCGACGAACTGCATCAGGCCGCTGCGCGAGCGTTCACCGTTGTGGCGCAGGTTGTCGCAGTTCAGCAGCGTCACCGCTCCGGCGCCGGCGTTCATGCGCGCGCGCAGCAGGGCCGTCAGCACGGCGTAGATCGTGCTGCCGGGACTGCGGCTGTGCTTCGAGCGCGCGGCCTCGAGGTCGGCCGCGAGTTCAGCGGCCGACAGGTCGAGCCGGTCGTCTGCGTCCAGGTGGTAGCCGGCCTCGGTGACGGTGAAGGAGACGATGCGCGTCTGTGGGTCAGCGCCGACGTCGATCAGCCCGGCGAGCTCGGGCGTGTACGGGATCACGCGTTCGATGGCCGAGATCGTCTGGTAGTCGCGCACGCCGGCCGGCGTCACCGTCTCCAGCGTGTAGCGGCCGCCCTGCGCAATCAGCGCCGCCACCGTCTCGGCCATGTCCGGGCGGCAGTTGCCGCCGACGATCGCCCACGAACGGTCGCCCGCGTCGTGCAGCCGTTGCAGGTAGACGGCCTGGTGTGCCCGGTGAAAGGAACCGAGGCCGATGTGCAGCATGACGTTCATGGTGTGCTCGCGGTCCCCGCCTACAGATCGAAGTTGGACGGCATCATCACCACGTCCCGGATCGTCATGCCGCGCGGCCGCGTCAACATGAACATCACCACCTGCGCCACCTCGCTGGCCTCGAGCAGGCTGCCCGAGTCCCGGGCCTGCTGCAGCTTCTCTTCGGGCCAGTCGGCGAGCAGCGCCGTGATCACGGGGCCGGGCGAGATCGAGCCCACGCGGAGCCCGTGCTTGAACACCTGGCGCCGCACCGTCTGCACGAAGCAGTTGATCGCCCACTTCGACGACGCGTAGACCGGCTCCCACGGCGTCGGGTAGTGGGCTGCCAGCGAACTGGTCACGATGATGTCGCCGCTGCGGCGCTGGATCATGTGCGGCAGCACGTCGTGGACGTTTTTCATGACGACGTTGACGTTGAGGTTGAGCATGCGGTCGATGGCCGTGTGCTCGGCATCGACGAGGTCGCCACCGACATAGCTGCCGGCATTGGCGTGAAAGATGTCGAGCGGGCCGGCCCGCTCCAGGATGCGTGGCAGCAGCGTCGCACACTCCTCGGCGTCGAGCAGATCGAGCACCAGCGGGATCGCAGCGCTGCCGTGCGGGCTGCAGGCCGCTGTCAGCGCGGCCTCGTCACGGTCGACGAGCACCACGCGCGCGCCTGCTGCCAGCAAGGCCTGCGCGCAGGCCAGCCCGATGCCCGATGCCGCACCGGTGATCGCTGCGACCTTGCCTTCCAGTTCTCTTGCCATGGTTGATCTCTTTCGGGTGCGGTGTGCGTGGTGGCAGGCGCGGGTTGAAGTTCAGGCGCGGCGGGCCACGGTCTGGCCCTGTCGGGTGAACAGATGGAACGACGACGGCACGATGTCCAGGCCGACGGTGTCGCCCGCGCGCAGCGACGTGCGCGTGCTTTGTGCGGCCACGATCTGCACGCCGGCGGGCTGACTGCCCGGCACGTTGGCGTAGATCAGGGTGTTGTTGCCCAGCGCCTCCACCAGGTCCACGCGGGCGCTCAGCCGGCCTTCGCCGGCGGGTTTGATGAGCACGTTCTCGGGCCGCACGCCGACAAACCCGTCGTGGCCGGCACCGGCGCCGACCACCGCGTTCACGGCCGGCAGCGCGGCGGTGTCGATGATGTTCATCGGCGGCATGCCGATGAACTGCGCGACGAACTGGTTGGCCGGCCGGTCGTAGAGCGCCAGCGGCGTGCCGACCTGCTCGATGAGCCCGTCGCGCAGCACCACCACGCGGTCGGCCAGCGTCATCGCCTCGACCTGGTCGTGCGTGACGTAGATCGTCGTCGCCCCCAGGTCGCGGTGCAGCTTGGCGATCTCGACGCGCGTCTGGCCGCGCAGCGCCGCGTCCAGGTTCGACAACGGCTCGTCGAACAAGAAGACCTTGGGCGCGCGGACGATGGCGCGGCCGATGGCGACGCGCTGGCGCTGGCCGCCCGACAATTCCTTCGGCGTGCGCTGCAGGTAGGGCGTGAGGTTCAGGATCTCGGCAGCGCGGCCCACCTTCTGCTGGATGACGGCCTTGTCGACGTTGGCCAGGCGCAGCGCGAACGACATGTTGTCGTACACGCTCATGTGCGGATACAGCGCATAGCTCTGGAAGACCATCGCGAGGTCGCGCCTGGACGACGGCAGCCGCGTGATGTCACGGCCATCGAGCTTGACGCTGCCGGCGTCGATCTCGGTCAGGCCGGCGATCATGCGCAGCAGCGTGCTCTTGCCGCAGCCCGAGGGGCCGACGAAGACGACGAACTCGCCCTTCTCGATCTTCAGCTCGACGCCCTTGATGACGCGCACGTCGCCGAAGATCTTCTCGACGCCCTGCAGTTCCAGGTAGGACATGGCCGTGCTCCTGATGGATGGTGGTTTACTTGACGGCGCCGAAGGTCAGCCCCTGCACGAGCTGCTTCTGGCTGAACCAGCCGACGACCACGATCGGTGCGATGGCCATCAACGACGCTGCCGACAACTTGGCCCAGAACAGGCCCTCGGGGCTGGAATACGAGGCGATCAGCGTCGCCAGCGTGCCGGCCTTGGAAGAGCCGAGGTTCAGCGACCAGAAGGCCTCGTTCCAGCTCAGCACCAGGCACAGCAACGCCGTGGACGACAGCGTGCCCATGGCCAGCGGACGGATGACGTGCTTGAACTCGCCCATCAGCGTGGCGCCGTCCATGCGCGCCGCCTCCAGGATGTCGGGCGGGATGTCCTTGAAGCCCGAGTACAGCATCCAGACCATGATCGGCAGGTTGGACATCGTGAAGACGACGATCAGCGCGCTCAGC
>JAYUPN010000162.1:0-10754 GCA_043760065.1 Rubrivivax sp. | reverse complement strand
CTTTGGTGCACGCGCGGCGCCGGCGCGGGCCAGCCGAGCGCGCCGCACATCGACAGCACCTGCGCGATCCAGCGGCCGTGGGCGGCGCCGTCGCGCGCCGCCGGGCCCAGCGGCACCAGCACCACAGCCGGCGTGGCGCTGCTGCGGCTGGCACCGGTCAGGCGCCGCGATTCGGCAAAGGCAAACGGCTGCTCGCCGCCATCGTGCACCTTCAGGCTTTCAGCGTGTTCAATCGGCGGCCTCGCCGACGAAACGCAGGCCGCGCTCGTCGCGCACGAAGCCGGTGGCCACCGGCTTGCCGTCGTCGCGGGCCGCGGCTTCGAGCGGGGGCTCGGTGGGCTCGGCCGGTGCCTGCGGCGCGCGCGGTGGCGGCGCACTGCGCAGCAAGGCCGCATCGGGCTTGAACTTGATGATCTGCTTCCAGCTGCGCGTCAGCGCGTCGGCAAAGACCAGCAGCAGGTCGCCCGGCTGCCCCCTGCGCAACGCGGCGTCGATGGCCTCCTGCTCGTCGGGGATGACCGTGATGGCGCTGTCGGCCACGCCCTGCTCGCGCAGCACGGCGGCGATCAGCTGGGGCACCTCGTCGGCCGCGCGGCCGCGCAGGCCGTCGTCGCGGCGGCAGATGTAGTGGTCGAAGCGCCCGGCGACGGCGCGCGCGATGTCGCGGATGTCCTCGTCGCGGCGGTCGCCCGGGCCGGCCACCACCACGATGCGGCGGCCGCGCACGTCCAGCCGCGCGGCGAGGTCTGCCATCACGCCCACCGCGTGCGCGTTGTGGGCGTAGTCGAAGATGACCTTGAAGGGGTGCTCGTCCCACACGTTCATGCGCCCGGGCGCCTGGAAGAAGGTGCTGTCGAAGGTGCGCAGGCCCTGGCGGATGGCGTCGAGCTTGAGGTCCAAGCTGAAGGCCATCGCGGCGGCGAACATCGCGTTGCTGACGTTGTGCATGGCGCGGCCTTCGAGCGTGGCCGGGATCAGGTGCGTCCACATCAGCGGGATGTGGCGGCCCTTGTCGTAGAGCGTGATCATCTGGCCGTTGACGCCGGCTTCCAGCGCGCAGGCGCGACCGCCGGCGCGGATGTGTTCGCGAACCACCGCGTGCTGCGGATTCACGGTGACATAGCACAGGTGCTTGGCGTCGGTGTGCGCCGACATGCGGATCACGTGCTGGTCGTCGGCGTTGAGCACCGCGCAGTCGCGCGCGACCTCGACGACGATGCGCTTGACCTCGGCCAGCTGCTCCAGCGTGTGAATGCCCTTCATGCCCAGGTGGTCGCTCTGCACGTTGAGCACGGCGCCGACGTTGACGAAGGGCACGCCCATGCCGGCGCGCAGCAGCCCGCCGCGCGCGACCTCGAGCACCGCGATGTCGATCTGCGGGTCGGCCAGCACCATGCGCGTGGCCACCGGGCCGGTCATGTCGCCCTCCACGGTGCGCTGGCCGTCGATGTAGACGCCGTCGGTCGTCGTCAGCCCCGGCGTGAAGCCGGCCATCTTGGTGATGTGCGCCAGCATGCGCGCCGTCGTCGTCTTGCCGTTGGTGCCGGTGACGCAGGCTATGGGTATCCGTCCCTGCACGTGCGACGCCGCGCCGGGCGGGAACAGCATGTCGATGACGGGCCCGGCGGCGTCGCGGGCGGTGCCCTCGCTGGGCGCCACGTGCATGCGAAAGCCCGGCGCGGCGTTGATCTCGCAGATGCCGGCGCCCTGGTTCTCGGCCGCTTTGTAGCTTTCGGCGATGTCGCGGCACAGGAAGTCGACGCCGCCGACGTCCAGGCCGATGGCGGTGACGGCGCGCACCGCCATCTCGCGGTTGTCGGGGTGGATGATGTCGGTGACGTCGGTGGCGGTGCCGCCGGTGGACAGGTTGGCGGTGCTGCGCAGCAGCACCTCCTGCTCGTTGGCCGGGATCGAGTCGGGCGACAGGCCCTGGCGGTTGAGCATCATGTCGGCCTGCGCGTCGAGCTCGATGCGCGTCATCACCTTCTCGTGCCCGACGCCGCGGCGCGGGTCGCGGTTGACCAGCTCCACCAGCTGCCGGATGGTGTGCGCGCCGTCGCCGATGACGCGCCCCGGCGTGCGCCGCGTGGCGGCGATCAGCTCGCCGTTGATCACCAGCAGGCGGTGGTCGTCGCCGCTGAGGAAGCTCTCGACGAGCACGCTGGCGCTGTGCTCGGCCGCTGCGGCAAAACCGGTGCGCACCTCTTCGGCCGTCTGCAGCCCGATGCTGATGCCGCGGCCGTGGTTGCCGTTGTAGGGCTTGGTGACGACGGGGTAGCCCAGCCGTTCGGCGGCGCGCACGGCGCGCTCGGCGCTGCGCACCAGTTCCTGCTGCGGCACCGGCAGGCCGCAGTTGGCCAGGATCTTGTTGGTCTCTTCCTTGTCCTGCGCCAGCTCGACCGCGATGTAGCTCGTGCGGCCGGTCACCGTGGCCTGGATGCGCTGCTGGAACTTGCCGTGGCCGAGCTGGATCAGGCTCTGCTCGTTCAGGCGCAGCCAGGGGATGTCGCGCTCTTCCGCCGCCTTGACCAGCGACGCCGTCGAAGGCCCGAGCGCGCGGCGCTGGGCGTAGCGGATGTAGTCGGTGCGCGCCTGGTCCCAGCTCCAGTCCTCGGGCACGCTGCCGGCGGGCTGCAACTCGCTTGGCAGCAGCGAGCACAGCAGCTGGATCGCCAGCTCGCCGGCTTCGATGCCTTCGTCGCGCTGCGCGTATTCGTAGACCACGGTGTAGACGCCCGCGCGGCCATCGGGCATGTCCAGGCTGCGCGTCTTGCCGAAGGTGACGTCTTCGCCGGCGATGTTCTGCAGCTCGATCGCCACGTGTTCGAAGACGTGGCCGAGCCAGGTGCCGTTCTTGCCGCCGTCGGCGTCCCCGGCGTCGCCGCGCATGCGGCGGATGAAGCCGCCGGCCACGCCGTAGCTGCAGCCGTGTTCCTGCAGCCCGGGCAGTGCAGCGACGAGCGCGTCGACGTAGCCTGCACCGAGACGGCCCGTGGGCCACTCTTCCAGCGGCCCGAGGTCGAGCACCAGACTGATGACCGGGAAGTGGGCGTACAGCGACGGCCCGACGTAGACGTTGCGTTCCAGGATCTTCATCGGGCCGGCTGCTCCTGGGTCTTGGCCACGCTCAGCGTGCCGGCGTCGGCGCGCCGCGTGTGCAGGTTGAAGGTGGCGCCCTGGGTCAGGATGTGCAGCTTGACGCCCAGCAGGCACACCGGGCGGCCTTCGGCGACGCTGTCCATGCTGCTGAAGTTGACCTCGGCGGCATCGACCACCGTGATGCCGCCGCTGCCTTCGACGTGCACCGTGTTGTCGGGCGCTATGAAGGCGGCCGTGTCCTCGTCCAGGCCGATGCCCACCGCGAAGGGGTTGTAGGCCAGCGCCGTCAGCAGCCGGCCCAGCCGGTCGCGCTGGCGGAAGTGCTGGTCGATGATGAAGCGGTTGGTCAGCCCCAGGCCGGCCGCCAGACGCACGCTGCCGGCGATCGGCGTGCTGCCCTCGTCACCGAAAGCGATCATGTGTTCGCTGATGAAGGCCGCGCCGGCGCTGGTGCCGGCCACCGGCACGCCGGCGGCGTTGAGCTGCCGCACCGCCTTGGCCACTGGCGTGCCGCCCAGCAGCGTGCTCAGGCGCAGCTGGTTGCCGCCAGTGAAGAAGACGCCGCTGGCGCGCTGCAGGCGCTCGATGCGTGAAGGCTTGTCGCAGTCGCGCCGGGTGTCGAAGTTCAGCGCCGTGACGCGCGCCGCACCCAGGTCACTGAAGATGCGTTCGTAGCGCGGCCCGGTGGCGCTCAGCTGGCTGGCGGTGGGGATGACGACGATGTCGGCCTGCCCGCCGCCGGCCTCTTGCGCGAGTTGCACGAAGCGGCGCAGGATGGCCGGCGCGTTTTCTTTTTCTTCAGCGCCGCCGATGGGGATGATCCACCCGCGCTGCTTGCCGTCGGCCACTTTGCTTGCGCACATCCGCTGGGTCCATGTGAGGGAGGCGCGATGATGCCAGGGTACGGTTCAGTCGACCTTGGCGCCCGAGGCCTTGACGACGCGGGCCCACTTGGCGCTCTCGGCGGCGATGAAGCGCACGAAGTCGGCCGGCGACATGCCGCTGGGGATGGCCCCCTGCGCGAGCAGCCGTTCCTTCATCGCCGGCAGCGCCAGCGCCTTGGCGGTCTCCTGCTGCACGCGGTTGACGACCTCGGCCGGCGTGCCGGCCGGTGCCAGCAGGCCGAACCAGCTGCTGGCCTCGTAGCCCTTGAGCGTCGGGCCGCCGACTTCCTCGACCGTGGGCACGTCGGGCAGGGCGCCCGAGCGCGCCGCGCTGGTCACCGCCAGCGCCTTCAGGCGGCCGCTCTTGATGTGCGGCAGCGCGCTGGGCAGGTTGTCGAACATGAGGTCGACGTTGCCGGCCATGAGGTCGATCAAGGCCGGCCCCGAGCCGCGGTACGGCAGGTGCAGCATGAAGGTGCCGGTCATGGTCTTGAACAGCTCGCCGGCCAGGTGGATGCTGGTGCCGTTGCCCGAGCTGGCCATGTTGACGCGTCCCGGGTTGGCCTTCAGCGCCTTGATCAGGTCGGCCACCGAGTTGACGTTGTACTTCTGCGCGCTGGCCGGGTTGATGACCAGCACGTTGGGCACCCCGGCCACCAGCGTGACGGGCGCGAAGTCCTTCACCGCGTCGTAGGGCATCTTCGGGTACAGGCTCGGATTGATGGCGTGCGTGCCCACCGTGCCCATCAATAGCGTGTAGCCGTCGCCAGCGGCCTTGGCGACCTCGGCCGCGCCGGTGTTGCCGCCGGCACCGGGCTTGTTGTCGACGACGAAGGGCTGGCCGAAGACCCGCTGCAGCTCGGGCGCCAGCGCACGCGCCAGGATGTCGGTGGTGCCGCCGGCGGCGAAAGGCACGACGATGCGCACCGGCTTGCTCGGCCACCCGCTCTGGGCCTGGGCCGCCAGCGGGGCCAGCGGCGCGAATGCAGCGGCGACGATCAGGTCACGGCGGGTGAGGGTCATGGGCGGGGTCCTTGGTGGGCACTTGGGGGGACGTTGATCCCAGTGTGCCAAGGGGCGTGCGCGATGCCAGCCGGGGCATCCCTAGATGCCGCCGGCGGCAGGCGCGACGCTGGCGAACGGTCAGCGCGTGCCCTGGACTTCGATCTCGACCCGGCGGTCGGGCTGCAGGCAGGCGATCAGCTGCGCGTTGGCCTTGTTGCCGCGGCAGTCCTCGGCCTTGGTGACCGGCTCGGCTTCGCCCTTGCCCACCGCGTTGACCTGGCTGCTGGCGAAGCCGCTGGTGCTGGTCAGGTAGGCCTTGACGGCCTCGGCACGCTGGATCGACAGCTTCTGGTTGTAGGCCGGCGTGCCGAGCCTGTCGGTGTGGCCTTCGACCGTGATGACGTCGAACCGCGTGCCGCGGGTCTCGGCTGCAAAGGTGTCCAGCGCGGCGCGGCCTTCGGGCTTGATCGTCGACTGGTCGAAGCCGAACAAGGACTCGGCCGAGAAGGCGACGCGACGCGGCGCCGGCGCCACCGGCGGCGGCGCCACGCGCACGGGCTCGGCCGGCGGCGGTGGCACCACCACGACCACCGGCGCAGGTTCAGGCGCTGGTGCCGGTGCCGGTGCCGGTGCCGGTGCGACATACACCGGCGCCGCCGCCACGCGCGGTGCCGGCGCGGGGGCGCGGCCGAACGGGAAGACCAGGCTCACCGAGAAGACGTTGACGTCGCCGGTGTTGCCCACGGCGTCGTTGACGCGGTAGCGCTCGGCTTCGGCGCGGACCAGGAACGAGCGGTTGACCTCGTACTGCAGACCGGCGCCGAACTTGACGTTGACCTCGCGCTTGCTCGGGTTCGGGTTCAGCACCGCCACCGCCCCCGTGCCGCTGAAGTTGTCACGCGCACGCGCCGCCTGGGCGCCGACGCGCCCGATGACCGAAAAGCGGTCGGTCAGCGGCCAGGTGCCCACCAGGTCGAGGTGCAGTCCCTGCAGCCTGATCCGGCCATCGAGCGTGCCACTCGGCGCCGTGGTCGCGGTGAAGCCGAACTTGCCGAGGTCGAAGATGCCGGCCTCGAGCCCGAAGTAGCGCGACATCTGGTAGCCGCCGAAGATCCGGTACGACGGGCTGCGTTCGTCGCGCGAGAACGCCGTGGTCGTCAGGCCCTGGCCCGCCAGGCCGGCGCTGATGCGCTCCTGGTCGATGCGGGCGCGCGACTCGCCGAGCGAGCCGCCGCCGTAGAAGTAGCCCGCCTCCTGGGCGTAGGCCGAGGCCGAAAGGGCCACCAGCGTCGGGCCGATCCCGGCGATGAGGACCAGGCGCAGTGCGTGTTGCGAGTTCATGGTGTGCTTTCAGGCCTGTGGGGGGGCGCCGCTCGAAGGGGGTGATGACGCCGGGGTCAAGGCGCGACGATGGTGGTGTTGACCAGCGTCACCGACGCGGTCAGGCCGAGGGCACGGCCGATCAACGTCGTCTGGATCGTCTGGCCGGCGGTGGAGACCGTCACGCCGGCGGGCGCGATCAGGGTGCCGACCATGACACTGCCGTCCTCGATGCGCGCCGCACTGCCGACCTGCCAGTAGACGTGGCTGGCCTTCGCGCCATTGACCAGCAGCACGCGCCGCGGCGTCGCGCTCAGGCCCACGGTGAGGGCTGCGGCGCTCTGGAACACCCACACCGCATTCGGGTCGCCCTGGGCATCGAGCGTCAGGTTGCCGGTGGTCACGGCAAAGGTGCCGGCCGCCGCGGTGTAGACGCCCGGCGTCAACACCAGGCCGCCGAGCTGGCCGGCGCCGGGGTCGGGGCCGGGCGGCAGCGCGGCCAGCGCGGTGTAGGCCGCCAGCGCGTCGGCGCGGGCCTGCGTGGCGATGGCCAGCGTCGCCGCCGTGCCCGGTGCCGGCGGGCCGCAGTTGATGCTGCCGTTGACGACACCGATGTTCAGCGGCGTCTCGGTGTAGGTGTTGCTGGCGTCGTGCAGACCCGTCACCAGCGTGCAGGCTGCCGTGGTGCCGACGTTGCCGCCGACCACGGTGTTGATGCCCTGGTTGGTGACCCCGGCGCCGCCGCCGAAGGCGCCGAAGCTGGCCGCTGCACCCAGGTTCACGTCGCTCAGGCAAGCCTGCGTGCCGGTGGTGAAGCCCCACACGCGGTTGGCCGCCAGCGGGTTGCCGGCCAGGTCTTTGACGCCCGCGGCGCCGGCGACGATGGTCACGACGAAGCTCCTGCTGGCGGCGAAGCCGGTGGCCGCCGCCGGCACGAAGCTCGCGACCTGGCTCGGTGCGTCATAGCTGACGGTGCCGGCCACGGCGACGCCGCCGTCGCTGACGGTGAAGGTGCCGGCGTTGATCGTCGAGGCGTCCATCGGCTCGCTGAACGTGGCGGCAACGGTCTGAGTGCGGCAGACGCCGGTGCCGGCATCGGCCGGCCGCACCGCGGTGACGGTCGGCGGCGTGGTGTCGCCGGTAGCGCCGGTGGTGAACGACCAGACATGGTTGCCGGCACCCGGGAACACCGCCGCATTGCCGGCCAGGGCGTTGCCGGCGACGTCGGTGATGGCACTCGTGAGGGTGGCCGTGAAAACACTCGCACTGGCCAGCGTTGCCGGCGCGCTGGGCGTGAAGGTCGCCGTGCGCGAGCTGCCGTCGTAGGCCACGGTGCCCGCCACCGCGACGCCCAGCGTCGTGTTGCGCACCGTGAAGCTTGCGCCGCTGACGGTGGCCGCATTCATCGGCTCGCTGAACGTGGCGCTGATGCGCGAGTTGGTCGCCACGGCCACGGCGCCGGGCGCGGGCACCGTGAAGGTGACCGTCGGCCGCGTCGTGTCGACGGCGACAGCGGCGCCGGTGACGAAACTCCAGACGAAGGCGCCGGCCAACGGGATGCCGGTGGTGTCGCGCACCGCCGCGCCGACGCTGGCGACGCAGGTGGTGCTGGGCGGCAGCGCTGCGGCCGGCGACAGGGTCGCGACCTGGCTCGGCGCGTCGTAGCTCACGGCGGCCGACACCGCGGCGCCCGCGGGACAGGCCAGCGTGAAGCTCAGCGCGGTGATCGACGCCGCGTCCATCGGCTTGCTGAAGGTGGCGGTGACGCGGGTGTTGGTGCTAACGCCAGTCAGTGGTGGCGTCTGAGCCGCCGGCGTGGTGGCGGTGACGGTGGGCACGCGGGTGGCCACGCTGGTGCCGAGGATCGGATCGAGGCCGCTGCCGCCGCAGGCGCTCAGCACCAACAGGATGCCGGCGCAGGCGCTCAGGCGCAGGGATTCGAAGGTCTTGTAGAACGGGTTCATGGCGGGGTCCTTGCAGGACGAAGGCATCGCAGCCATCGGGGTGACCGGCCGGTTGTAGACCCTGCTCGCTGCCGCGTCGGTGCGTTGTCGCACCCTGGGTCGGTGTGATCGGTGGTTTGCTGTCGTTTGTGCACGCACTCGCTGGCGCCGGGCCGGCGCCGGCTGCAGCGCGGCTGTGGTTACAGCTTCAGTTCGAGCCTCAACTGCCAGTTCGTGTAGCTGGTGCTGTAGCTCTGCCCGGTGGTGCGCTCGTTGGCCTTGGACAGCGGATTCACGCTGTCGTTGACCGCGGTCGCGAGGTACTTGCGCGGGTCGAGGTTGGTGCCCATCAAGCGCAGCCCAACGGTCGGGCTGATCGTCCACAGCGTGTACAGATCAAACACGCGCTTGGTGCTGACAGTGCTGGTCTGGTCGTCGTCCAGCCGTGTCGTGTAGCCCGGCACCCAGTTCAGGTTAGCGCCCAAAGTCAGCGGCAGACCGCGCAGCCGGTAGTCGGCGCCGATGTTGCCGCTGGCCTTGGCCTGCTGGTCCAGGCGGTTGTCGGGGCCGCGCACGCTCTTGACGCGGCTGGCATACAGGCTCAGGTTGGCGCGCAGTTCCACCGGCAAGGAGCCGGTGATCAACTGGTCGAGGCGGAACTTGGCGTCCATCTCGATGCCGCTGGTGGTGGCGTCGCCGATGTTGCGCTGGCGGCGCACGTACCGGTCGACGTTGCTCCAGGGCACGTCCTCCAGCGCCACCTGGCCGCGGATGAGGTTGCTGATGCTGCGGTGGAAGAGGCTGGCGCTGAGCACGCCACCGGCATCCAGGTAACGCTCGACGGCGACGTCGATGCCGCTGGCCAGTTCGGGCTTGAGATCGGGATTGCCGGCGCTGTCAGGGTTGCTTTCGAAGTTGGACTGGTGCCTGCAAGTCGCTGGATCGGTTTCGGGCAGTTTGCAGATCGGCTGCACCCGGTTGATCGTTGGCCGCGCGATCAAGGCCCCCAGCGGCGGGTTGCGGTAGCTGCGCGTCAAGCTGATGCGCAGCTGGTCCCGGCCCTTGGGGTCGGGTTTCCACACGGCATGCACCAGCGGCGTCCAGACGCTGCTGCGGTTGGTCGGGCGCTCGCCCTGGCCGGTATCGCCGCGCGTCGTGATGCCCTCCCAGCGCAGGCCGGCGTGCAGGCCCCAGTGGGGATTCAGCTGCCACTCATCTTGCACGTAAGCGGCCAGGCGCAGCGAGCTGGCCTTGAGGTTGTCGCCGAAGTCCGCGAGGTCGGGCTCGGAGATGCGGGTTTCGTCGCGGTTGACGCCCTCGAGCTCGGCGCCGGCCACCAGGCTGTGTTCGGGGGGAGTCGTGCCATCGGCACCGGCGCTGGCGCCGCCGGCCAGGCCGCTGGCCTTGAGCGTGAGGTTCATCGACTTCTCGCGGTTGCTGGAGCGGTCGATGAAGGTGCGCCAGGGCTTGGCAAACGCGGGGGCGTTCCTGAGTTCGTCGCGCGTGGTGTCGCTGCGCGAGCGCCAGCTGCCGCCGTTGCCGTTGGCTTCGAGCCGCACGTCGCCCATGCGCTGGCGCCACATCAAGCCCAGGCGGGCGTTGGTGAAGCGGCTGTCGCCGACGGTGGTGCCGGTGTCGTGGTAGTCCGGTGTGATGTCGATGCGGCGCTTGGCCTGCTCCAGGCTGAAGACACTGTCGTTGTGCGCTTCGGTGTGGAACACGCTGGGCGTCAGCGTCAGGCTGTCGCCGGTCTCGTTCAGGCGCAGCAGCAGGCGAGCGCTCAGGTTGGTGCCGAAGCGCTTCTCGCGCGTCTGCACGCGGCCGCTGCGTTCTTCGACCGGCTCGTCCGAGCCGTCGTCGAGTTTGTCCACGGTGGTGTGCGAGCTGCTGCTGCTCTCGCGCCGGGGCCTGAACAGACTGGCGTTGATCGTGTACGTCAGCGGCCCGCTGGTGTCGTTGTGGCTCCAGTTGATGCCGGGCGAGAACTGGCCATTTTCGTAACCCGTGCCGATGCGCAGGTCGTTCAGCCGCACCTTGAAGCCTTCGCGCGTGATGATGTTGATGGTGCCGGCGATGGCGCGCGCGCCGGTCTCGGCGGTGGGCGCGCGCAGGATCTCGATGCGCTCGACCTGCTCCGGCGTCAGGCTCTCCAGGCTGAAGCCGGGCGGCACGCGCTGGCCGTCGATGAGCAGTTGCGTGAAGCCGCTGCCCAGCCCGCGCAGCCTGGGCGGCCCGCCGCGACCGGGGGCGCCGGGCGTGGTGACGCCGGGCAGGCGGCGCAGCACTTCACCGACTGTGGCGTCGCCAAACTTGTCGATCTCTTCACGGCCGATGATGATTTTCGACGCCGTGGAGCGGCGCCGCTGGTCGGTGTCGCTCTCGCGGCCGCCGGTGATCTCCACGCGCTGCGGGGCTGCAGCCGGCGCGGCCGATGCAGCCCGCGCAGGTGCTGCAGCCGACGCCGAACGCGCTGGTGCAGGTGCCGAAGCGGCCGCGCCAGCGG
>JAYUPN010000161.1:0-10820 GCA_043760065.1 Rubrivivax sp. | reverse complement strand
GTTCTTCGGCATCGACCCGGTGCACTTCGGCATCATCATGGTCGTCAACCTGGCGTTGGGCATGATCACGCCGCCCTTCGGCGTCAACCTCTTTGCCGCCTGCACGGTGGCGCGGCTGAGCCTGGACCGCATCGTCACGCAGCTGGTGCCCTTCGTGCTGGTGGTGCTCGCCTGCCTGATGCTCATCACCTACATGCCGTGGATCTCGCTCACGCTGCGCGACCTCGTCTACAAGTGAGGGCGAAGCTTCAGAGCAGCCCGCGCACGGGCAAGTCGGCGCCGCGCTGCAGCCAGTTCAGCGGCGAGTAGGCGGCGCGGCCGTCGGTGACGTGCAGCGTGTAGGCCAGCCGCGAGACCGGCGACCGGTTGGGCAGGCTGCAGTGCGGCAGCAGGCCGTCGAACACCACCAGCGTGCCGGCGGCCACCGGCAGCGCCAGCGCGTGCTGCAGCTCCGGCCACGGCGTGTCGTGCAGCGGCTCCATGCGCAGGCTGCCGTGCTCGCAGACATAACGCTCGCGCAGCACGCGGCGCGCGCCGCGGTGGCCGCCGGGCTCGACCCACAGGCAACCGTTGTCGAGCGTCGCGTCTTCGAGTGCGAACCAGAACGTGACCACGCTGTGCGGCGAGGTGACGAAGAAGCTCGCGTCCTGGTGCCAGCCGACCTCGCCGCCGATGCGCGGCTGCTTGAAGATCAGCTGGCTCTGCCAGACCTGCGGCTGCTGCAGGCCCAGCTCGGCCGCCAAGGTGGCCAGTTCGGGGCCGTGGCTGAAGCGGTGAAACACCGGGTCGCGGTCGTGCAGCGCGTGGCCGATCTTGTTGATCGACTGCGACTTGGGCACGCGCAGCCGGCCCTCGGCGTCGAGCGCTTCTTCCTCGAAGAAGCAGTGCACCTGGTCGGCCGAGGCGATCAGCCGCGCATCGGCGACCAGGCTGCGGTCGCGCGTGGAGAAGCGGCTCGCGCCCTGGGCGGGGTCGAAGGCGTCGACGATGGCCCGGGCACGAGCTTTGGCCGCCGCGATGTCGTCGGCCGACTTGAACGCCGGCAGCACCAGAAACCCCTGCGACTGGAAGTCGGCCTGTTGCCGGGCACTGAGCAGCGAGTCGGGCATGGCGTCGGTTGCGGGGTGTTGCGCGGTGGCGTCAGGTGCGGACCACCCGGCGGAGGTTTCATGAAATGCGCCGGCCTTCGGCAGCATCATCGATGCTACTTCCAACACGCCCACAGCCAGGAGAACCCATGAACCCGACCCGACCCCTTCCCGTACGCCAGGCCGTGGCGGTGGCGGCCCTGGCCGCACTGCAAGCCGGTGCCCAGGCGCAGACCACGCCGGCCGGCGAACTGCAGACCGTCACCGTGACGGCCGAGCGGCGGCTGGAGAACATCCGCGACGTGCCCAGTTCGGTGTCCTCGCTGCAGGGTGAGATCCTCGAAGTGCTCAACGCCGGCGGTCAGGACATCCGGCTGCTGGCGGGCCGTGTGCCCAGCCTGAACATCGAGTCCTCGTTCGGCCGCGCCTTCCCGAGGTTCTACATCCGGGGCCTGGGCAACACCGACTTCGACCTCAACGCCAGCCAGCCGGTGAGCCTGGTCTTCGACGACGTGGTGCAGGAGAACCCGATCCTGAAGGGCTTCCCCATCTTCGACCTCGCCAACATCGAGGTGCTCAACGGGCCGCAGGGCACGCTGTTCGGCCGCAACTCGCCGGCCGGCGTGGTGAAGTTCGAGTCGGCCAGGCCCATCCGCAAGTTCGAGGCTTACGCGCAGGCCTCGCTGGGCCGCTACAGCGCGGCCAACCTGGAGGGCATGGTCAACGTGCCGCTGGGCGACACGCTGTCGCTGCGCGTGTCGGCACAGTCGCAGAACCGCGACGACTGGGTGCGCAACACCAATGCCGGCGGGCCGACGAAGGAGTTCGAGGGCTACCACGACAACGCCGCCCGCGTGCAGCTGCTGCTGGCGCCCGACAAGAACCTGAGCCTGCTGCTGAATGCGCACACGCGCGACCTCAAGGGCTCGTCGCGCGTGTTCCGCGCCAACATCATCAGGCCCGGCAGCAACGAGCTGGTGGCGGGCTTCGACCCAGCGCGCGTCGCCTACGACGGCGTCAACGACCAGAAGATCAGCAACACCGGCGCCAACCTGCGGCTGCGCTGGGACTTCGGCGGCCTGGCGCTGCACGCCATCACGGGTTACGAGAGCGTGGACGCCTTCAGCCGCGGCGACATCGACGGCAGCGCCGGCCCCTACGGCGGCCCGCCCTTCACGCCTGGCGTCTTCGTGCCCTTCAACGCCGAGTCGGCCGACGGTCTGCCCAAGCACCGCCAGTTGACGCAGGAAATCCGGATCGAGAACACCGGCAGCGGCGCCCTCAAGTGGATGGCCGGTTTCTACTACTTCGACGAACGGCTGAACATCGACAGCATCAACTACGACTCGACCGCGGGCAATGTCCAGAACGGCTACGCCTGGCAGAAGCAGGACAGCACGTCCTACGCCTTGTTCGGCAACGTCAACGTCGAAGTCAGCCCCGCGCTCAAGGTCCGCGCCAGTCTGCGCTACACACACGACGAGAAGGACTTCTCGGCACAGCGGCTGCAGTCGTCCATCGGCGCCGGCGCCACCGGCGTGATCACGAAGAACCCCTCGGACAGCAACCTCAGCGGCGACTTCAGCGGCACCTACGCCATCGGCAAGTCACTCAACCTGTACGGCCGCGTCTCCACCGGCTACCGCGCGCCGTCGATCCAGGGCCGGCTGCTGTTCGGCAACGTGGTGACCGAGGCCAGGTCGGAGAAGGTCACCTCCTACGAAGCGGGCATCAAGGGCGATTTCTTCGACCGCCGCGCCCGCGCCGCCTTCAGCGTCTTCCAGTACACGATCAAGGACCAGCAACTCACCGCGGTCGGCGGCGGCGCCAACTTCAACCAGCTCGTCAACGCCGCCAAGACCACCGGCCAGGGCGCCGAGCTCGACCTCAAGCTGCTGGCCACCGAGCGGCTGCTGTTCAGCCTGGGCGGCAGCATCAACAAGACGCGCATCAAGGACCCCGGCCTGCGTGTCGATGCCTGCGGCAACGGCTGCACGATCCTCGACCCCATCACCGCGCCGGCCGATCCGTCGATCTTCAAGTTCGCGCCGACGGTGTCGATCGACGGCAACACGCTGCCGCAGGCGCCGAAGACGACGCTGAACTTCAGCGCCCGCTACGGCATGCCGCTGGCCGGTGGCGAGCTCTTTGTGCTCACCGACTGGACCTACCGCAGCAAGATCAGCTTCTTCCTCTACGACAGCGTCGAGTTCACCGGCAAGCCGCTGACCGAAGGCGGCCTGCGGCTGGGCTACAACTTCGGCTCCGGCCGCTACGAGGCAGCCGCTTTCGTGCGCAACATCACCAACCAGGTCCGCGTCGTCGGTGGCATCGACTTCAACAATTTCACCGGCTTCATCAACGAGCCGCGCAACTTCGGCGTCCAGTTCAAGGCCCTGTTCTGAGGTGAGGCGCGGCGGCCGGAGCGCCTGTCTGAGCGGCGTGGGGCGGCCCTGAAGGCGCAGGTCGTGATCGTCGGCGGCGGCGTGCTCGGCGCCGCCACCGCGTGCTTCCTGGCGCGCGACCACGGCGCGGCGGTGACGGTGCTCGAACGCGACCCGAGCTACGCGCGCGCGTCCAGCGCCTTGTCGGCGAGTTCGATCCGGCAGCAGTTCTCGCAACCGGTGAACATCGCGCTGTCGTGCTGGAGCCTGGACTTCCTGCGCCGGGCCGACGAAGAACTGGCCGTCGATGGCGATGCGCCGGCGCTGGGCCTGGTCGAACCCGGCTACCTGTACCTGGCCACCGCAGCCGGCGTCGCGGCGATGCGGGCCCAGCACGCGGTGCAGCGTGAGGCCGGCGCCGACGTGGTGCTGCTCGAGCCGCGCCCGCTGCAGCAGCGCTTTCCCTGGCTGGTGGTCGACGACCTGGCGCTGGCATCGCTGGGCCTCAGCGGCGAGGGCTGGTTCGACGGGCCGGCGCTGCACCAGGCCTTCCGGCGCAAGGCCATCGCCTGCGGCGCGCGCTTCGTGCACGCCGACGCCACCGGCTTCGACACCGCGTCGGACCGCGTGCAGGCGGTCCGCACGGCCGACGGCCGCTGCTGGCCGGCCGACGCCGTGGTGCTGGCCGCCGGCGCCTGGTCGGCGCCGCTGGCGGCGGCGCTCGGCCTCGTGCTGCCGGTGTCGGCGAAGAAGCGCGATGTCTTCGTGCTCGACACCTCGGCACGACTGCCCGGCTGCCCGCTGGTCATCGACCCCAGCGGCCTGTGGTTCCGGCCCGACGGCGCCAGCGGCCGCCGCTTCCTGGCCGGGGCGCCACCGCGCCAGCCCTGGCCCGGCGACCCCGACGAGCCGCCGCTGCACGCCATCGACCACGTGCTCTTCGACGACGTCATCTGGCCGGCGCTGGCGGCGCGCGTGCCGGCCTTCGAAGCGCTGCGCGTGCAGTCGGCGTGGGCCGGCTACTACGAGATGAACGGCTTCGACCACAACGGCCTGGCCGGCGCGCTGCCGGGCTGGCGCAACGCCTTCACGGCCTGCGGCTTTTCGGGCCACGGCATGCAGCAGTCGCCGGCGGTGGGCAGCGCGCTGGCGGCCCTGGTCGCCGGCGGCAGCAGCGGCGCGCCGGCGCTGGATGCACTGTCGCCGCAACGGCTGCTGGACGGCCGGGCGCTGGTCGAAGCCAACATCATCTGAAGCCGGCGCCGATAGACTCCGGCCGTCCATGCGCACCACGATCCTGGGCCGCCGCCCCTACGCCGATGTCGAAGCCGCGATGCGCGCCTTCACCGCCGCGCGCACGCCCGACTCCGAGGACGAGTTGTGGCTGGTCGAGCACGACCCGGTCTTCACGCAGGGCATCGCCGGTCGCGAAGAGCACGTGCTGGCGGCCGGCGACATCCCGGTCGTGCGCACCGAGCGCGGCGGCCAGGTCACGTACCACGGCCCGGGGCAGGTGGTGGCGTACCCGCTGGTGGACCTGCGGCGCCTGGGCATCTACGTCAAGGAGTACGTGTTCCGCATCGAGGCGGCGCTGATCGACACGCTGGCCGACGTCGGCGTCACCGGCCACCGCGTGCGCAGCGCGCCGGGCATCTACGTGCGGCTGGCCGATCCTTTCGGCCACGCCGTGCTGGCGCCGGCCGGCATCGACCCCTTCGCGGGCCTGGGCAAGGTCGCGGCGCTGGGCATCAAGGTCAGCAACCACCGCACCTACCACGGCCTGGCGCTGAACGTGGCGATGGACCTGGAGCCCTTCGCGCGCATCAACCCGTGCGGCTACGCCGGGCTGCAGACGGTGGACCTGCAGACGCTGGGGGTGCGGGCCGACTGGGGCCCGGTGGCCGGGCGCCTGGCAGCGCACCTGCAGCGCCGGCTGTCGCCTTGACGCCGCGCTCGTGCCCTGGGCCATCGGCGAGGTCGCAAGGGCCAAAAAAATCGGGGCGCTCCGTGCGCGGTGCCCGGCAACGTGTGCCAGACGCCGTGTACGGGCGCCCCTAAAGAAGTGCCCTGAGAGGCACGACTGACCCTGAGTCGCTCCGGAGGGAGCGGGAGCGACGGCCGGACCATAGCCGCGCGGCGCGCCGCAGACTGTGCGTCAACGCACATTGCACGCAGTCTGCGGCGCGCGCACCCGCCCAAGGCATGCTTGCCGCGTCGGGCGCGGCCGCACGCGCCGCCGACGCGCTCAGTGGCGATGGTCGTGGTGGGCGTCCGGCACGTGCGGGTGTTCGTGGCGCAGCGGCGCGTGGTGGTGCGGGTGGCTGTGCAGACCGCCGGGCATCGGCTCGTGCGGATGTTCGTGGTGGCCGTCGTCGTGGCGGTGCGCGTGTTCGTGGCCGATCGCTGCGTGTTCGTGCAGGTGGTGGTGAGCTTCCGACAGGTGCAGCACCACCCCGAGCAGCATCAGGGCACTGCCGGCCAGCAGCAGCGGGCTGGCCGAGCGGTCGCCCAGGGCCAGCGCCAGCGCCGCGCCGATGAAGGGCGCGAACGCGAACACCGAGCCCGTGCGCGCGGCGCCGAAGGCGCGTTGCGCCAGCAGGTACAGGCGCAGGCTCAGCCCGTAGCCGGCGGCGCCGACGGCCAGCAGCGCCAGCGCGGCAGCCGCGGTGGGCAGTGGCTCGCGCAGCGCCAGCGCCAGCAGCGCCGTCGCCGTGGCACCCAGCGCGCACTTGGCCAGCACGACCTGGCCGGGGTCGCGCTCGGCCAGCGCGCGCGACAGCGTGTTGTCGATGCCCCAGGCCGCGGTGGCCAGCAGCACCGCCAGCAGCCCCCACAGGCGCGCACCGCCGGCCGCGCCCTGGTCGAGCACCAGCAGCATGCCGCCCGCCAGCAGCAGCGCCATCGCCGCCCAGACGCGGCCGTCCATCGTCTCGCGGTACAGGCGCCAGGCCAGCACGGCGGTGAACAGGGCCTCCAGCGTCAGCATCAACGACGCGCTGGTGCCGCTGGTGCGCTGCAGGCCCCAGGCCAGCGCCACCGGGCCGACGACGGCGCCCAGCGCGGCCATCGCCAGCAGGCGCGGCGCGTCGGCGGCACGGATGCGCGCTTCGCGGTCGACGCGCCGGCGCGACAGGGCACCCACGGCGGCCGCGCCGGCATACAGCAGCGCGGCAGTGCTGAAGGCGCCCAGCCCGGCGCCGAAACGCTGCACCAGCGGCGTGCTGACGCCGAACAGCACGGCGGCCAGCAGCGCCAGCGCGGCACCGCGCAGCGCCGGCAGCGTCGTCGCCGGTGGCAGGCTCAAAAGGCCGCGATCCCGGTCATCGCGCGGCCCAGGATCAGCGCGTGCACGTCGTGCGTGCCTTCGTAGGTGTTGACGACCTCCAGGTTCACCAGGTGGCGCGCCACGCCGTACTCGTCCGATATGCCGTTGCCGCCGAGCATGTCGCGCGCCGTGCGCGCCACGTCCAGCGCCTTGCCGCAGCTGTTGCGCTTGAGGATGCTGGTGATCTCGACCGCCGCGCTGCCTTCGTCCTTCATGCGGCCCAGCCGCAGGCAGCCCTGCAGGCCGAGCGTGATCTCGGTCTGCATGTCGGCGAGTTTCTTCTGGATCAGCTGGTTGGCGGCCAGCGGCTTGCCGAACTGCTTGCGGTCGAGCACGTACTGGCGGGCGCGGAACCAGCAGTCCTCGGCGGCACCGAGCGCGCCCCAGGCGATGCCGTAGCGGGCGCTGTTCAGGCAGGTGAACGGGCCCTTCAGGCCGCGCACTTCGGGGAAGGCGTTTTCCTCGGGGCAGAAGACGTTGTCCATCACGATCTCGCCGGTGGTGCTGGCGCGCAGGCCGACCTTGCCGCTGATCTTGGGCGCCGACAGTCCCTTCATGCCCTTGTCGAGGATGAAGCCGCGGATCGCGCCGGCGTCGTCCTTGGCCCAGACCACGAACACGTCGGCGAAGGGCGAGTTGCTGATCCACATCTTGCTGCCGGTCAGGCTGTAGCCGCCGGGCACCGCCTTGGCGCGCGTGACCATGCTGCCGGGGTCGCTGCCGTGGTCGGGCTCGGTGAGGCCGAAGCAGCCGATCCAGGCGCCGCTGGCCAGTTTGGGCAGGTACTTCTGGCGCTGCGCCTCGGTGCCGAAGTCGTGGATCGGCACCATCACCAGCGAACTCTGCACGCTCATCATGCTGCGGTAGCCGCTGTCGACGCGTTCGACCTCGCGTGCCACCAGGCCGTAGCAGACGTAGTTGAGGCCGGCGCCGCCGTACTGCTCGGGGATCGTCGGGCCCAGCAGGCCGAGCTCGCCCATCTCGCGGAAGATGGCGACGTCGGTCTCCTCTTTGCGAAAGGCTTCCAGCACGCGCGGTGCCAGCTTGTCCTGGCAATACGCGGCGGCGGCGTCGCGCACGTCGCGTTCGTCGCCGGTGAGCTGCTGGTCCAGCAGCAGCGGATCGTCCCAGTGGAAACTTGCCTTGGTGGCCATGGTCTGCATGCTCTCGGGTTGAACTACTCGGGAATGACGGCGGTGACTTCGATCTCGACCTGCGCCCGGTCCTCGATCAGCGCCACCACCTGCACCGCGGTCATGGCGATGCCGAAGTCGCCGATGAGTTCGCGGAAGGCGGCCCCGATCTCGCGCCCGCGCGCCAGGTACTCGCGCTTGTCGAGCAGGTACCAGGTCATGCGCGTGATGTGCGCCGGCTGGGCGCCGGCTTCGGAAAGCACCTCGACCACATTCTGCAGCGCCTGCCGCACCTGCGCGGCGAGGTCGTCGCTGTGGAACTGGCCTTGCGCGTCCCAGCCCACCATGCCGGCGACGAAGACCTGGCGGCCGCTCACGGCCACGCCGTTGGCGTAGCCCTTGGGCCGCGCCCAATGCGCCGGCTGCAGCACCTGTTTGTTCATGGGGTCTCCTTGAGCAGGTCGCGACCGATGATGAGCTGCTGCACTTCGGTCGCGCCTTCGTAGATGCGCAGCGAGCGGATCTCGCGGTACAGCCGCTCGACAGGCACGCCGCTGACCACGCCCAGGCCCCCGAACAGCTGCACGGCGGCGTCGATGACCTGCTGCGCGCCTTCGGTGGCGGCCAGCTTGGCCATCGCGGCCTGCCGCGTGACGTTGTGTCCCTGGTCGCGTTCCCAGGCCGCGCGGTAGACCAGCAGCGCGGCGCTGTCGATGGTCAGCGCCATCTGCGCAAGCCGGGCCTGCGTGAGCTGGAAGTCGGCCAGGTGCTGGCCGAACATCGGCCGGGCTTTGGCGCGCGCCAGGCCCTCTTCCATCGCGCGGCGCGCGAAGCCCAATGCGGCGGCGGCGACGCTGGTGCGGAAGACGTCGAGCGTGCGCATCGCGATCTTGAAGCCTTCGCCGGCGTCGCCGATGCGGTTGGACAGCGGCACGCGGCAGTTGTGAAAGCGCAGCCGCGCCAGCGGGTGTGGGGCGATGACCTCAATGCGCTCGGCGATTTCGAAGTCTGGCGTGCCGGCTTCGACGACGAAGGCAGTTATTCCGCGCGCACCGGGCGCTTCTCCCGTGCGGCAGAAGACGACGTAGAAGTCAGCGATGCCGCCATTGCTGATCCAGGTCTTCTGGCCGTCGAGCACCGCGTGCTCGCCGTCGATGCGCGCCGCACACTGCATCGCAGCCACGTCGGAACCGGCGTCGGGCTCGCTCAAGGCAAAGGCGCTGATGGCCTGGCCGGAAGCGACCTTCGACAACCAGCGCGCCTTCTGTTCGTCGCTGCCGGCCAGCGAGATCGCACCCGAGCCCAGGCCCTGCATTGCGAAGGCAAAGTCGGCCAGCCCGTTGTGGCGCGCCAGCGTCTCGCGCGCCAGGCACAACATGCGGGTGTCGATGGTCTCGGCTGCGCCGCCGTACGCCGTGCCAGCCACGGCGTGGCGCAGCCAGCCGCCGTCACCCAGCTGCCGCACCAGTTGCTTGCACTGTGCGTCGACGTCGTGCCCGTGCACATCGCGCACGTTCTGCTGCGCCCAGGCGTCGAGCGCGGCCGCGAAATCGCGGTGGTGCGGCTCGAAGAAGGGCCAGTCCAGGTGCTGCAGCGGGTCCATCAGTTGCCTTCGAACACCGGCTTGCTCTTGGCGACGAAAGCGCGGTAGGCGCGGCCGAAGTCCTCGGTCAGCATGCACAGCGCCTGCGCCTGCGCTTCGCTTTCGATCGCGGCGTCGATGCCCATGTCCCATTCCTGGTGCAGCATGGTCTTGGTGATGCCGTTGGCGAAGGTCGGGCCGGCGGCCAGTTCACGCGCCCAGGCCAGCGCCTCGGCGGCCAGCGCTTCGGGCGCCACGATGCGGTTGTAGAAGCCCCAGCGTTCGGCCTCCTCGCCCGGCAGCGCGCGGCCGGTGTACAGCCACTCGCTGGCGCGGCCCTGGCCGACGATGCGCGGCAGCAGCGCGCAGGCGCCCATGTCGCAGCCGGCGAGGCCGACGCGGTTGAACAGGAACGCGGTCTTGCTGCGCGCGGTGCCGATGCGCAGGTCGCTGGCCATCGCGACGATGGCGCCGGCACCGGCGCAGACGCCGTCGACGGCAGCGATGATCGGCTGCGGGCAGTGGCGCATGTTCTTCACCAGCTCGCCGGTCATGCGCGTGAACATCAGCAGCTCCGGCGCCTTGAGGCGGATCAGCGGACCGATGATTTCGTGCACGTCGCCGCCGCTGCAGAAGTTGCCACCCGCGCCTTGCACCACCACCACGTGCACATCGCTGGCGTGGCGCAGCCTGTGGAAGAGGTCGCGCAGCTCGGCGTACGACGCAAAGGTCAGCGGATTCTTGCGCTCGGGCCGGTTGAGCGTGATGACTCCCACGCCATCCTGCACCTGCCACAGGAAGTGTTCGCTGCGGTGGCCGGCCAGTGCGACGCGGTTGCCGGCGTTCAGCGTGGGGTCGACGCGGTCGGGGTTCGATTCGGTCATGGCTTGCTCATGTCGATGTCTTGGCGCGCTGGAACAGCGCTTCCATCTGGGTCTTGCCGCTCGCGTACTGCACCGGCCAAGTGGTGCCGGTGTAGCCGATCTTCGCTGCTTCCTGCAGCGTCCAGGCCGGGTTGGCCAGGTGCGGCCGCGCGACAGCGCACAGGTCGGCGCGGCCGGCACTGATGATGCTGTTGACGTGGTCGGCTTCGCTGATCGCGCCGACTGCGATGGTCGCGATGCCGGCTTCGTTGCGGATGCGGTCGGCAAAGGGCGTCTGGTACATGCGGCCGTAGGTGGGTTTCTGTTCGGCGCTGACCTGGCCGCTGCTGCAATCGATCATGTCGGCTCCGGCGGCCTTGAAAGCACGGGCGATCTCCACCGCGTCGGCGGGTGTGATGCCGCCTTCGGCCCAGTCGTGTGCCGA
>JAYUPN010000160.1:0-4045 GCA_043760065.1 Rubrivivax sp. | reverse complement strand
CGGTATTCGCCTTTCGGGCGGCCGGGCAGGCTCATCAGGCAACCTCCGTGCTTCGCACTGCGGTGTATGAGCCTTTCGGGCGGCCGGGCAGGCTCATGGGATCGGGGCCTTCAGGCATTGCAGGTGGCACGTGCGACGGCCGCCAGCACGGCCGCTGCGTCCAGCCGGCGCCAGCGTGCCGCCACGTGCTGGTCGGGCCGCAGAAGATACGCCGTGCCGGGCCGGCCGTCGAGCCGCTCGCGTGCGCGCTGCCGGTGGTCGACCAGCAGCGTGGCGCCTGGCGGCGCCTCGCCCTCGCGCTCGGCGACGAGCACCGTGTGCACCGGGATGCGCGCGCGCGCCAGTTCGGCGATGCTGGCGCGCGCCGTGCCGTCCAGGGCCTCGACCGCGGCCACGAACAGCAGCAGCACAAAGCGCCCGCCGGTGTGATGCAGCAGCCAGTCGTCGCGCCCCTGGTGCAGCACCGGCGCGTCGGCCAGCGGCGAGCCGGGCTGCAGCGCGCCGTCAAAGGCGTCGCCATCGGGCGTGTTCAGCGGCGACTGCACCAGATGCGCCGGTACCGACAGGCGCCCGCTGTTGACGAGCGCGCGGGCGAAGGCGTGGTCCCGCGCCAGCGTCAGCACGGCGTTGCGGAAGTCCCGGCTGACCTGGCTCTTGGGCGTGATGAAGTCGGTCGAGCGCGTGCTGTTCATCAGGTTCTCGTCGGCGGCGGCGACACGTTCGTCGCTGTAGCTGTCGAGCAGCCGCTCGCTCGCCAGGCCGTCGATCACCAGCTTGAGCTTCCAGGCCAGGTTGTCGGTGTCCTGCAGGCCCGAGTTGGCGCCGCGCGCACCGAAGGGCGAGACCTGGTGCGCACAGTCGCCGGCAAAGAGCACGCGGCCGTGGCGGAAGCTTTGCATGCGGCGGCACTGGAAGGTGTAGACGCTGACCCACTCGAGCTCGAATGGACGTTCGGGACCCAGCATCTGCCGGATGCGCGGGATCACGCGATCGGGCTGCTTCTCGGCTTCGGGGTCGGCGTCCCAGCCGAGTTGGAAGTCGATGCGCCAGACGTCGTCGGCCTCGCGGTGCAGAAGCACGCTGCTGGGCTGCGTGCCTTGCCCAGCGTGCACGCTCTGGCCGGGATGGAACGGCGGGTCGAACCAGAACCAGCGCTCGGCCTGGCCCTCTTCGAACAGCGGCTGCTTCATCACCACGTCGGCGATCAGGAAGCGGTCCTGGAAGACCTTGCCTTCGATGTCCAGTCCCAGCATGCGGCGGACCGGGCTGCGCGCGCCGTCGGCCACCACCAGCCAGTCGGCGTGCAGCGTGTAGCTGCCGTCGGCGGTTTCCACGGTCAGCAGTGCACCGTCGCCCTGCGGCAGCACCGCGGTGACCAGGTGCTTCCAGCGCAGCTCGATGCCCGGCAGCACCATCGCGCGCTCGACCATGAACTGCTCCAGCCAGTACTGCTGCAGGTTGACCATGCCGGGCCGGCGGTGGTCGGGTTCGGGCAGCAGGTTGAAGTTGAAGACCTCGGCCTCACGGTAGAAGGTGCGGCCGACGTTCCAGGTCACGCCCTTGTCGACGACCGCGTCGCCGCAGCCCAGGCGGTCCAGGATCTCCAGCGTGCGCTTGGCGTAGCACAGGCCGCGCGAGCCGACGCTGACGGTGTCGTCGTCGTCGAGCAGCACGACGTGCAGGCCCTGCTGCGCGAGGTCGATCGCGGCGGCCAGGCCCACCGGGCCGGCGCCGACCACGACCACCGGGAGACGCCGGCTGCGCCCGGGTGCGTCGAGCTCGGACGGGCGGCGGTAGGCGTAGCGCGGGTAGGTGTAGGTGCTCAGCATGGCCCGGCGCCGCGCAGCTTCAGTGCGCGAACTCCTTCTGATGCATCCACGCCGCGTGTTTGGGTGCGCGCCTGGTCCGCGCCCACTCGTCGAGCATGTCCCACTTCACGGCGTCCAGTTTCTGCTGCATCTCCACCGTGGCCGTGTCGGCGGCCAGTTCCAGGCGGTGGCCGTTCAGGTCGAAGAAGTAGATGCTCTTGAAGATGGTGTGCTCGGTGGGGCCGATGACCTCGATGCCCGCGGCTTGCAGCTTCTCTTTCGTGGCCAGCAGCTCGTCGACGCTGCCGACCTTGAAGGCGATGTGCTGCACCCAGTCCGGCGTGTTGCCGTCGCGGCCCATCGGCGGCGCGTGGGGCAGCTCGAAGAAGGCCAGCACGTTGCCGCCGCCAGCGTCCAGGAAGACGTGCATGTAGGGGTCTGGCGCGTGCGTGCTGGGCACCTGGTCTTCGGCGATCGCGAGCACGAAGTCCATGCCCAGGTGCCTGACGTACCACTCGACGGTGGCCTTGGCGTCGTGGCAGCGGTAGGCGACGTGGTGGATGCGCTGGATGGTCATGACTTGAACTCCACCTTCAGGCTTCGAGGGTCTTCCACATCTGGATGTCGCGTTCCGCCGTCCAGATGCGCGGGTCGGCGTACTGCGTCATCTCGTCGAAGCAGCGCGTGACGTCGAAAGGCATGCAGTGCTGGAAGATGACCCAGTGGCCGTACTTCGGAGTCAGTCTCGCCATCGTGTCCTTGTAGACGGCATTGAGGTCCTTGCCGGCCTTCACGCCCGCTTCGACGCTGGCGCGCACGTCGGCAATGAAGTCGCGCGTGCCCTGCAGGCCGGCCCTGACCTGCTCCGGCGTGACCAGTGCCGCGCCGCGGCCCGGCACCAGTTGCGCAGGCTGCAGCGCGGCGATGTTGTCCAGCGTCTGCGGCCAGTCCTTGAAGTACGCATCGCCGGCGTAGGGCGTGGCGTCGAACTCGACCAGGTCGCCGCTGAACAGGATCTTCTGCTGCGGCAGCCAGGCCACCGTGTCGCCCTTGGTGTGGCCGCGGCCCAGCTGCAGCAGCTGCACCTCGAGCTTGCCCAGCCACAGCGTCATCCTGCCGGTGAAGGTCAGCGTCGGCCAGGTCAGGCCCGGCGGCACGCTTTCGACGTTGCGGAACAGGCGCGGGAAGCGGCCGATCTCGCTCGCCTTGTCCTGCTCGCCGCGCTCGACGATGAGGTCGTAGGTGTCCTGGCTGGCGATGATCTGCTCGGGCTTGTAGGCCGACGCGCCCAGCACCCGCACCGCGTGGTAGTGCGTCAGCAGCACGTACTTGATCGGCTTGTCGGTGACCTCGCGGATGCGGCGGATGACGTCCTGCGCCATCACCGGCGTGGCCTGCGTGTCCAGCACCAGCACGGCGTCGTCGCCAACGATGATGCCGGTGTTGGGGTCTCCTTCTGCCGTGTAGGCATAGGCGTTGTCGGACAGCTTGCTGAAGGTGACTTTCTTGACCTCCAGGTCGGCATGTGAAGCGAATGTCTTGGTGCTCATGAAGGCGCTCCTGAAAACGGATTGATCCCGTGCAGCTTGTTTGCTATTGTCTAATTTGTTCAGCTTAGTGTAAACACCGGAAGTTTGGAGTCTCATGACCCAGCGCGGCATCCAGAGCATCGAAGTCGGCGGCCGCCTCTTGTTGGCTCTGGCCGAGCACGGCCGCCCGTTGGCGCTGAAGGACCTGGCCCTGGCCGCCGGCATGAGCCCGCCGAAGGCGCACCCGTACCTGGTCAGCTTTGGCAAGCTCGGCCTCATCGTGCAGGACGGCGGCAGCGGCCGCTATGGCCTGGGGCCACTGGCACTGCAGCTGGGCCTCATCAGCCTGCAACAGGTCGAGCCGTTGCGCCTGGCCACGGCAAGGCTGCCCGAATTGGCGCAGGCCATCCACCAGACCGTGGCCATCGCCGTCTGGGGCACGCACGGCCCCACCATCGTGCGCACCGAGGAAGCGCCTTCTCCAGTGCATGTGACGATGCGCCACGGCGCCGTGATGAGCTTGCGCGGCACCGCGTCAGGGCGGCTGTTTGCGGCGCACCTGCCGCGCGCGGTGGTGAAGGCGGCGCTCGGCAAGGCCGCTGGGCCGGCGGTCTTCGACAAGGTGTTTGAGCAAGAACTGGCCGCCGTCCGCGCTGCCGGCTTCAGCCACGCCGTGGACGCCGCCGTGCCCGGTGTCAGCGGCCTGGC
>JAYUPN010000159.1:0-4045 GCA_043760065.1 Rubrivivax sp. | reverse complement strand
GCGCCCGGGGCCACGGTCACGGTCACCGGCACCGCCAGCAGCAGCGTGCCTTCGTAGCCGTAGTTCATCAGCGGGCCGATGGGCAGACCGCCCGGCGTCGGCCACTGGATGTCGCCGGCCGTGACGCCCGCCGGCAGCGCCCACGCCAGGGTGGTGGGCAGGCCCGAGTCGCCCGGGTTCTTCCAGTAGGTGTGCCAGTGCGGCGCGTGTTCGATCTTCAGGCCCAGCCACAGCGGCTTGCCCGCGGCCACCCCCTCCGGCGCGTGCGCCACCAGCTCGGCGCGAACCTGCGGCGTCGTGACCACCGCCGCGGGCGCAGCCCAGCCTGCCACGGAAGAGCAGGCCAGGACGGCGGCGGCAAGGAGGCGGGCGTTGTGCATCGGCGGGGGTTGGAGCTAGGCGGGCGCGGGCGGTTCCGGGCGGGGCCTCATTGTGCGGCGTCGCGCCGCGGCAGTTGACGCGTCTGCCCGAGTGCGAGCAGGAAAAACTGATCGCTGGACACCGCGGCGCGGTCCAGCGCGCGGGCGAGCGCCCGCGGTGGCTCGTCCAGCGCCTCGTCGGTGAGCTCGAAAGTGCCCCAGTGGATGCCCAGCGACCGCGTGGCGCGCAGGTCGCGGTGCATGCGCACGGCTTCGCTGGGGTCGACGTGCTGCTCCTTCATGAACCAGCGCGGTTCGCAGGCGTCCACCGGGATCAGGGGTCACGGCCGGCTGCATCGCGGCGCCCGCGCGGGCGCGAAGTCGAGGTAGTTGTTCTGGAAGCCACCGCTGCGGTGGTGCGGCGGCGGCGGATCGGCGGTCTGCGCGGCGTCGCGCCGCGGGCCCTGGGTGTGCGGGTCGGTGGGCATCGAAGGATCATCTCAAGGCAGCATCGCCGTTGCCGGGGCCGGGTCAACCGGTCATGCCCCCGGCCTGCGCTCGGGCACTCGCGCATCGGTCGGCCGGTTCGGGTTTGTTCGTATAATCGACAGGCTTTGCTGACCACACCCGCGTGTCGGGACCCAAGAATGGCGATCCAGAGGGCGACCGAACGGCAACCCCGGAACCCACGCTGGGACCCGACAGAAGACGAGATGGGCAGCGAAGTGTTCAAGCCGCTGACGGCAGAGGAAGCGTCGGCGTTGCGGGCCAGGGAGCCGGCGGTGTCGCCATGGCGGGTCCTGGGCGCGATGGTGGCGGTGGGGGTGGTGTCGGCCTTGCTCGCAGGGGGCCTGACGCAGAGGCAGGAGATGGCGTGGTCGGTGCTGTATGGCGCCGCCGCGGTGGTGGTGCCGGGCGCGTTGATGGCGCGCGGCATGACCAGCAAGCTCTCCAGCATGTCGCCTGGCAGCAGCGCTGTCAGCTTCATGTTGTGGGAAATGGTCAAGATAGCGGTTTCGGTGCTGATGCTTGCGCTGGCACCGAGATTCGTTGCGAACCTCAGCTTTCCAGCGATGCTGGTCGGCGTGGTTCTGTGCATGAAGGTTTACTGGTTCGCGCTCCTGTGGCGCGGCCGCGCTGAAAACTAGGTCGCAAGACGCAGGTCGCTAAAGATCCGTCGCACACACCGGGACGACACAGAACATGGCAGTCGAAGGCAAAGCGCCCACCGCAGGCGAGTACATCGTCCACCACCTGCAGCATTTGCAGAACCACAAGCAGACCGCGGTCGTCGACTTCACGGTCTTCAACCTCGACTCGATCTTCTGGGCCGTGCTGCTCGGCGCACTGGGCAGCTTCTTCCTGTGGCGCGCGGCCAAGGGTGTGACGTCGGGCGTGCCGGGCCGCTTCCAGGCCGCGGTCGAGTTGATGGTCGAGATGGTCGACAGCCAGGCCAAGGGCATCGTGCACAACGCGCAGAGCCGCAAGCTCGTGGCCCCGCTGGCGCTGACGGTCTTCATCTGGATCTTCCTGATGAACGCGATGGACCTGTTCCCGGTCGATCTGTTTCCCAAGATCACCGAGATGATGGGCATCCCCTACCAGCGCGTCGTGCCCACCGCCGACCTGTCGGTGACGATGGGCCTGTCGCTGAGCGTGCTGCTGATCTGCCTCTTCTACAACGTCAAGATCAAGGGTGCCGGCGGCTGGATCCACGAGCTCTTCTCGGCCCCCTTCGGCGACAAGTGGTTCCTGTACCCGGTCAACTTCGCGATGCAGATCATCGAGTTCGTCGCCAAGACGGTCTCGCACGGCATGCGACTGTTCGGCAACATGTACGCCGGCGAGCTGATCTTCATGCTGATCGCGCTGATGGGCGGCGCCTTCGCCTGGAACGCCACCGGCATCGGCCTGGCCATCGGCCACGTCATTGCCGGCACCGTGTGGGCCATCTTCCACATCCTGATCATCACGCTGCAGGCCTTCGTCTTCATGATGCTGACGCTGGTGTACGTAGGCCAGGCCCATGATGCGCACTGAGATCGCGCACTGATCCGTTCACCTTTCCCCGGTCCCGTTTTCCCCTTTTCCCTCACCTTCCTTTCTGGAGCAAAAAAATGGAAGTCATCAGCTTTGTTGCCCTGGCCGCCGGCCTGATCATCGGTCTGGGCGCCGTCGGTGCTTGTATCGGCATCGGCATCATGGGCAGCAAGTACCTTGAGTCCGCCGCCCGCCAGCCCGAGCTGATGGGCGAACTGCAGACCAAGATGTTCCTGCTCGCCGGCCTGATCGACGCGGCCTTCATCATCGGCACCGGTATCGCGCTGTGGTTCGCCACCGCCAACCCGTTCCTGGCCCAG
Organism: Rubrivivax sp.; assembly: GCA_043760065.1. Lineage (GTDB taxonomy): Bacteria > Pseudomonadota > Gammaproteobacteria > Burkholderiales > Burkholderiaceae_C > Rubrivivax. The sequence goes on along the minus strand of JAYUPN010000159.1, from coordinate 1,326 downwards.
ATCGCCAACCTGCCGAAGTAAGCCCATCCCTTCGGTCCGGCGGGCAGTGGCTGCAAGCAGCGGCTGCCCAGGCCACTCCATGACGAGGTCACAGCTGTGAGCATCAACGCCACCCTGATCATCCAGATGATCGTCTTCGCGATCCTGGTCTGGTTCACGATGAAGTTCGTCTGGCCGCCGATCACCGCCGCGCTCGACGAGCGCGCCAAAAAGATCGCCGACGGCCTGAGCGCCGCCGACAAGGCCAAGAGCGAGTTGGCCGTCGCCAACAAGAAGGTCGAAGCCCAGCTGTCGGCGGCGCGCGACGACGCCGCCAAGCGACTGGCCGATGCCGAGCGCCTGGCGCAGCAGATGGTCGAGGAAGCCAAGGGCCGCGCCAACGAAGAAGCCGCGAAGATCATCGCCAACGCACAGGCCGAAGCGGAGCAAGCCTCGGTGAAGGCCCGCGAGACCCTGCGCGAGCAGGTCGCCGGCTTGGCCGTCAAGGGCGCCGAGCAGATCCTGCGCAGGGAAGTCAACGCCGGCGTCCACGCCGAGCTTCTCGGCCGACTCAAGGCGGAGCTCTGACATGGCCGAGCTGGCGACCATCGCACGCCCCTACGCCGAGGCCCTGTACCGGTCCGCCGGCGGCGCTGGCGCGGCGCTGAAGGAGCAGTTGACGTCCCTGGCCGCGCTGGCCGGCGACGCCGGTCTGCGCCAGTTTGCCGACAACCCGAAGGTGGCTTCGGTCCAGGTCTTCGACCTGATCGCCGGCGTGGCGCTGCAAAAGGGCCTGTCGCTCGACCCGAAGGTGGCCAACCTGCTGCGCGCGGTGCTCGACAACGGCCGCCTGGCCGCGATGCCGGAGATCGCATCGCAGTTCCAGGCCCTGGTCAACGCCAGCTCCGGCGTCTCGGATGCGCTGATCCAGAGCGCGTTCCCGATCGACGACGCAGTGCTGGCCGATACCGTCACGGCGCTGGAGAAGCGCTTTGCGCGCAAGCTCAACGCCAGGGTCGAAATTGCGCCCGAGTTGATCGGCGGCGTGCGCGTGGTGGTCGGTGACGAGGTGCTCGACACCTCCGTCAAGGCCCGTCTTGAACAGATGAAGGTGGCGTTGACCGCCTAAGGTCGCGCGATCCAAAGGACATCCCCATGAACCTGAACCCCGCAGAAATCTCCGAGCTGATCAAGAGCCGCATCGAGGGCCTTGCCGCTGCTTCGGACATCAAGAACCAGGGCACCGTCGTGTCCGTCACCGACGGCATCGTGCGCGTGCACGGCCTGTCCGACGTGATGGCAGGCGAAATGCTCGAGTTCCCCGCCACCGCCAGTGGCCAGGCCACC
>JAYUPN010000158.1:0-4053 GCA_043760065.1 Rubrivivax sp. | reverse complement strand
GGCGCGCACGGGCTCGTCGACATGAATCTCGCCACTGCCTGTCTCCAGGCACGCCACCACACCCTGCAACGCATTCATCGCCATCCACGGGCAGTGGGCGCAGCTCTTGCACGTGGCGCTGGTGCCGGCAGTGGGCGCCTCGATCAGCAGCTTGCCCGGTGCCAGCTGGCGCATGCGGTGCAGGATGCCGTTGTCGGTGGCCACGATGTAGGCCGGCGCGCTGCCATTGACCACGGCGTTGAGCAACTGCGTCGTGCTGCCCACCACGTCGGCCTGCTCGACCACACTCTGGGGCGACTCGGGGTGCACGAGCACCAGCGCGCCCGGGTGCTGGCGGCGCAGCAGGTCGAGCTCGAGGCCCTTGAACTCGTCGTGCACGATGCAGGCGCCGTTCCACAGCAGCATGTCGGCGCCGGTCTGGTCCTGGATGTAGCGGCCCAGGTGGCGGTCGGGCGCCCACAGGACCTTGTGGCCCTGGTCCTTGAGGTGGTTGACGATGGCCAGCGCGCAGGAGCTCGTGACCATCCAGTCGGCGCGCGCCTTCACGGCGGCGCTGGTGTTGGCGTAGACGACCACCTGGCGGTCGGGATGGGCGTCGCAGAAGGCCGCAAAGGGCCCGGGCGGACAGCCCAGGTCGAGGCTGCAGGTGGCGTCCAGGTCGGGCATCAGCACACGCTTGTGCGGGCTCAGGATCTTGGCCGATTCGCCCATGAAGCGCACGCCGGCGACGACCAGCGTCTGCGCCGGATGGTCGCGGCCGAAGCGCGCCATCTCCAGCGAGTCGGCGACGATGCCGCCGCTGGCCAGCGCCAGGTCCTGGATGTCGCCGTCGACGTAGTAGTGGGCGACGAGCACGGCGCCCTTGTCGCGCAGCAGCTCGGCGGCGCGCTCGCGTGCCTGCGTGCGCTCGGCCGGGCTCAGCGCCCGCGGCACCTTGGCCCAGGCCTGCGCGGTGCAGCTGGCGCCGCTGGCGTCCTGGCGGGTGTAGTCGAAGAGGACTTGTTCCATCGCGGGTTCCTGCTGGAGGTGATCGGAGCGGACGTGAGGGCGATTCAGCCGGCCTCAACCGGCACTGAAGAAGCGGCTCGGCGGCATGCCCACCGAACGCCGCACCATGGCCGAGAAGGCGCTGGCGCTGGCGTAGCCGAGCTCGGCGGCGATGTGCGCCATCGGCCGCTTGCGCGCCGCCATCGACAGCGCCTTGGCCAGCAGCACCTGCTGGCGCCATCCGGCAAAGGTGGTGCCGAGTTCCTGGCGGAAGAGCCGCGCCACCGTGCGCACGCTGGCACCGGCCTCGCCGGCCCAGCCCTGCAGCGTGGCGTGGCGCGCCGGGTCGTCAAGCACGGCTTCGCACAGTGAGCGCAGCCGCTTGTCCGCCGGCAGCCCCACGCCCAGCGGCAGGGGACGCGCGCGGCTCAGTTCGTCCTGGATCAGCGCCACCAGGCAGCGCTCGCGTGCGTTGGCCGACGCGGGCTCGGCGCCGTCGTCGTGGCCGAGCTGGCCGATGAGTTCGCGCATCAGCGGCGAGACCTCGAGCACGCGGCAGCGCGCCCAGACCGCGGCTGCCGGGCCGCCGCCGTCGCGGCCCAGCGACGCCGGTCCGCAGCGGCCGGCGGGCAGGTGCAGGTACAGCGTGCGCAGTTCGGCGTCCTCGACCACCGTCACCACGTGCTCGACGCCGGGCGGGATCCACACCGCACGCGAGGGCGGCACGATGTAGGTGTGGTCGACCGCGGTCACGCGCAGCACGCCGGTCGCCGAGTAGGCCACCTGGGCCCAGTCGTGGCGGTGCGGCTCGATGCGCGACGCCGCCGCCAGCCGGCGCGCCCGCACGCGCAAGGGGTGGGCGGCGCTCGGCACCAGCGGATCGGGCCCGATCGACAGGGGCGGGTGCAGCTTTGGCATCAAATCGACAGAACTTGGCCGTCTATCGTAACGCGGACGCGCCGGCGGCGGCTACGCTCGGCGCCATGACCACGGCCGTCCAGAACCCCGAGCCGAGCGGCGCAAGTGGCGCAAGCGGCGCAAGCGGCGCAAGCGGCGCAAGCGGAGCACGGGGCGACTTCACCGTCATCGGCCTCGTCGGCCTGGCGCACGGCACCTCGCACTTCTTCCACATGATGCTGCCGCCGCTGTTCCCGGCCTTCATCCGCGAGTTCGGACTCAGCTACTCGCAGCTGGGGCTGCTGCTGACGCTGTTCTTCGTCATCTCCGGCATCGGCCAGGCGCTGTCCGGGTTCCTGGTCGACCGCGTCGGCGCGCGGCCGGTGCTGCTCTGCGCGCTGGCGTGTTTCGTCGCCGCCGGCGTGGCGGCCGCCGGCGCGCAGGGCTACGGGGGCCTGATGGTGGCCGCGGCGCTGGCGGGGCTTGGCAACTCGCCGTTCCACCCGGCCGACTTCACGATCCTCAACAAGCGCGTCTCGGCGCCGCGGTTGGGGCATGCCTTCTCCGTGCACGGCATCTCGGGCAACCTGGGTTGGGCGGTGGCGCCGCTGTTCATGGTCGGCATCACGGAGCTCAGCGGCAGCTGGCGCACGGCCTGCCTGGCGGCGGCGCTGTGGGGCCTGGCGGTACTGGTGCTGCTGGCGCTGCGGCGCGACGACATCGACGACCGCCGTGGCCAGTGGGCGCATGAGCGGGGCGCCAGCCCGGGCGCTGCCGCAGCCGAACATCCGATGGCCTTCCTGCGGCTGCCCTCGGTGTGGCTGTGCTTCTCGTTCTTCTTCTGGAGCACGGCGGCGCTGAGCGCGATGCAGAGTTTCGCCGGCCCTGCGCTGGCCACGATGTACGGCCTGCCGTTGTCGGCCACCGCCTTCGTCGTCACCGGCTACATGGTCAGCGGTGCACTGGGCATGGTCGCGGGCGGCTTCGTCGCGGCGCGCGTGAAGACGCTGGAGAAGACCATCGCGCTGGCCATGGCCGCGTCGGCCGGCCTGCTGCTGCTGGTGGCCACCGGCGCGCTGCCGGCGTGGCTGGCAGCGGTGGTGGCGGCGCTCGCCGGCGCGGGCACCGGGCTGGCCGGGCCATCACGCGACATGCTCATCAAGCGCGCCGCGCCGCCCGGTGCGACGGGCCGCGTCTACGGCACCGTGTACTCGGGTCTGGACGTCGGCTTCGCATTGGCCGCACCGGTGTTCGGGGCCTGGATGGACCGCGGCCTGCCGCACGCGGTGTTCGTCGGTGCCGCGGGCGCGCTGATGCTGGGCATCGTGTCGGCGGCGTGGGTGGCCCTCAGCGTCAAGCGCCGTTCGGCCACCGTGGCGGCGATGACGCACTGACCGGCAGCCGGCGCCTCCTAGGGGGCCGGCACGCCTTTACAAGGCCCCGGTGCACACCTAGGATCGGTTGGCCGTGAACGCCCTGCACCCTGTCGCCTCCGTCGCCGCGTGTGCGCCCCGCGCGAGCGGGCCGCGGCCCCTGGCATGAAGCCGCTCAAGGACTGCGAGTTCACCGCCTTCATCAGCTATGCGCACGCCGACGACGAGGCGTGGTTCGACTGGGTCACTCAGTTCCGCAACGAACTCGAGCGCGGCCTGTCCGCGCTGCTGCGCGGCGTCAAGCTGCCGCGCATGCACCTGTCGGAGCAGAACGGCCCGGTGGCCGGCGTGCTGAGCGACGAGCTCAAGACGCGCGTGGCGGCGTCGTTCGCGATGATCATCGTCGTGCACGACAACTACGCGCAAAGCGAGTGGTGCCTGCGCGAGCTGGAGTACTTCCGCACGCTGTTCGGCGACGAGGGCTTCCGCCAGCGCCTGTACATCGTCGCCATGTCCGAGAGCGCGATGCTCTCGGTCAGCGGTGGCAGCGCCTGGAAGCGCATCGTGCCCGGCGACGAGCAGCTGTGGATCCCGTTCTTCGACCCCGCCGACCACAACCGGCCGCTGGACATCTACATGGGCCCGGGCCTGGTGTCGCCGTCGTTCCGCTCGCCCTTCGAGCGCTTGCGCGCCGACTTCGCCGCCAAGCTCAAGGCGGCAGCGGCACAGACCGCCGCGCCGCACCCGGTCGTGCCCGCGGTGCCCGACGTGGCCGACGCCGCTGGCCCGGCGCCGC
>JAYUPN010000157.1:0-10869 GCA_043760065.1 Rubrivivax sp. | reverse complement strand
CGATGCCGAAGCAGACGAGCCGCGCCGACGCGCCGGTGATCACGAGCTGCGGGCGTTCGACCGCGGCATCGACGTCGGCCTTCGCGTTCGGCAGCCGCAGCACGACGCACTCGCCGGTGGCGAGCGGTGCGCCGCCGCTGAGGGCCCGCGTGAACGCCGCGAGCCGTTCCTGCGCCGGCGCCCCGGCGCGCGCCACCAGCGCTGCCGGCGCGCGCGCGATGGCACTCGCCGGCACCTCGGCGGCGGCGATGAGCGTGCGCGCGTCGCGGCTCACCACCGCGTCGGCGTCGGCGAGCACGAGCCGCGCCGCGATCGAGCGGCTGCGGCGCGCCATCACCGCCGCCAGCGTCGGCGGCTTCATGCGCCAGAGCTTCGCGCCGCCCTTCACCGTCGTGCGCTCGGCCTGCGGCGGCGTGGCCGACAGGCCCACCTGCGCCGAGGCGAGCAGCGCCGCCGCGACCGGCGCGTCGATGAAGTGGTCGTAGGCCTTGCCCGGCGGCGCGGCGAGCACCGTCGGCACCGCGGTCGCGACCGCGCCTTCGAGGCCCTCGGTGAGCGCGCCCAGGCGCGGCGGCGCGGCACGTTCGCCACGGTAGGCCGCGCGTGCCACGCCACCGCTGGAAGGCGCGAGCAGGCGGCTCGACAGGCGCCACGCGGCATCGGCGGTCGGTGTCGCCGGCAACAGCCCGCCGATCGCCGTGGCGGCGTTGCGCAGCCGCGCGATGTCGGCCGGTGTGCGCGTGAACGGCAGCGGCTTGCGGCGGTTGATCTCGACCTGGTAGTACGGAATCTCGGGACCACCGCCCGAAGGCGTGGCGGTGCAGTCGAGCACCAGCTCGTTCAAGGCCTCGATCATTTCAGCCTTGGGCACCTTCTGGGCGTTGATGTCACCGGCCTCGCCCCACACGCCCTTCGGGAAGCGGCCGAACGGGCGCGGCAGCACCGCGAACGGCAACGGCGCAGGCTGCGGCGTGAGCGGCGTGGCGGGATTGGCGTCGTGGTCGGCTTCGCGCAGCCAGCGCAGCACGAGCACCGGGACGAGGTTCTCCACCTCCATCGACGGCACGTGCAGCCCGCTGCGCGGGAGGTGCGTGCTCGTCGCCGGGCCGGCGATCGGCGCGGTGCGCTGCACCTCGACCATCGGCACCGTGCTCGTCAGCGTCAGGCTGAACTCGACCACGACGATGTACGGCCTCGCCGCCGAGCCGTCGGGCGTCGAGTCCTCGCCCTTGGCCGGCAGCGCGCCGCGGTTGGTCATCACCGCGTGGATCAGCGCGCCGCTGCCGTCGTCGGCCATCTCGAGGTACTTGCCGATGAACTCCTCGGGTGCGAGGCGCTTCTGCTTGACCTTGTCCGAGCCGCCGAATTCGACCGTCAGCTCGATCGGCCCGATCTCGAACGTCGCGCTGCCGCGGAACTCCGGCCCGAGCACCTCGATGCGCGCGCCGATCGAGATCGAGAACGTGATCTCGCCGAACAGCCACGTGTCGATCGTGAGGCCGGCAGAGATGTGGACGTAGGCGTTGACCTTGTAGCGGAACGGATCGAAGTAGACGATGCCGTGGGCGCCGAACTTCAGCTCGGCCCACGCCGGCCCGAAGATGGCGGAGACCTGGAAGTCGCCGCCGGCCATCACCGCCTCGGACGTGAGCGCGAAGTAGCTGCCGGCCTTGATGACGATGGCGTCGCCGATCGACCAGCGCAGGCCCAGCCGCGGCACCACCGGGTAGCCGGGGCGCTTGAAGTCCGGGTGGTAGCCACCCATCGTCGTGACGAACTCGCCCGCGTGCTCGCCCTTGAACCACAGCACGTAGGCGAAGCCGCCGGTGAGCTTGACGTCCTCGTACAGCAGCCAGGAGTTGTCGGTGAGCTGACCCTGCACCCACAGCACGCCCTCGCTGGAGGAGAAGCGCACCATCAGCGCCAGCTCGATGGAAACCAGAGCCGCCTGCGGCCGCGGCAGCGCCATGCGCGCCAGGCCCAGCAGCGCAATGTCGAGGCCGTCGCCGACCTGCACGCCGACCACGGCGATGCCGTCCACCAGCGCGAAGCTGTTGAACGACAGCCCGGCGGCGAACCAGAACGTGCCCTTGGACAGCGGGAAGTAGGCCCCGAGCGCACGCAGCTCGTCCATCGGGTTCGTGGTCGTCGCCGCGAGATCAAGCGCCTTGATCAGCGGGTACTGCCCGAACTGCGACATGTCGTCGGGCAGGCGCAGCTTGCGGTTGATGCCGAACCCGCCGCCGATGCCGGTGAGGAAGAACGCCGGTGGGCCACCGATCGGCCCATTGACCGCGCCGATGGCGAAGAACGCGGTGAACTTGTGGCCGGCGTTGTCGACGCCTTCGCCGTAGCCGCCGTACACGGTGAGGCCGTAGACGGCGAATCGGCCGAGCAGCATGCCCAGGTAGTCGATCTGCTCCATGCCGCTGGCGTTGGTGGTGCGCTGCTTCAGCAGGCCGCCCACCAGCGAGACGCCGGCCATGTCCGCCGACACCGCCAGGCCCGCGAGATCGATCTTCCAGTGCTTCGGGTCGAAGAAGCTGCCGTCGCCGAGGAAGTAGGTGATCTGCAGGTCGTCCACCGCGGCGGTGAGGCCGAACAGCGACATCGAGCCGTCCATCAGGAGCGAGATGCTCTGCAGCTGGCCAGCGACCATCGGCGCGTCGAAGCCGATCTGCTCGAGGTACAGCGGGCCGAAGCCGCGCTGGATCGCGATCCACCACGGGCCCGGCGGGTCGCCCGCACGCAGGGTGAGCTCGAGGGGATCGCCGCGGTGCTTCTGGATCGCCAGCGCGGGCGAGAACGCCGGCTTCGGCGGCGTCGGCCCGGTGTCGCGCATCACGCCTTGTGCGATGCCGTTGCTGCCGCCGGCACCGTCGGCGGCCACCGCGAGGTTGGCGAACGCGAGCTGCACGCCGCCGGAGTGGAAGCCGGTCTCGTCGACACCGGCGAACACGTGCAGCGCGATCGAGTCGATCGAGATCCCCGCCTCCAGCAGCGGGCCGCTGTTCTTGCCGATGCGCAGGCCGACGCCGTCCACCGAGAGGCTCGGCGCGAAGCGCAGCGGCGGCGTGCCGCTGACGAAACCGAGGAACACGCCGCCGTCGCCGGCGGCGTTGTCGCGGATCCAGCGGTCGTCGTTCTCGAGCCACAGCGCGATGTCGCCGCCGGTGGTGAGCGCGAAGCGGTTCGCCAGACCGAGCCGCACGCCGATGCGGTTGTCGCTCGGATGGCGCAGGAACGCGATCTGGAGCGTGCCGCCGACGGTGATCGTGATCGCCGCGTCGGCAATGTTCGCGAACAGGCGCTGCGCGCGCGTGAGGATCGTCGACGGATCGAGCAGCCCGGCGACCGCGCGTGCATTGCCCGGCGCCTCGGCGAGCAGCACGCCTGCGAGCAGGCCGCGCACGCTGGTGGCGCCGACGGATTCCGCGAGCAGATCGCGCACCGGCTGCTGCGCGAGCGCCACCGCGGCGGCGAGATCGATCACCGCCTCGACGAGGCGCAGCGCCACCGCCTCCGGCGTGCTCAGCTCGGTGGCCGCGGTGACCTGGCCGTTGGAAGCGACGAGCGCGAAGCCGCCGCCGTCGAGCAGCCAGCGCAGCGCGAAGCGGCGCGTGTCGTCCACCGCGAGGCCGAGCGCGACGCGGCGCCCGCCCGCCGGCGCGGTGCCGGCGGCGAAGCTGATGAAGGGCCTGAGCGTCACATCGCCGGCGGCGATCGCGGCCGGCCCGAGCGTGGCCGAGAGTTCGCGCAGGCCGTCGCCAGCGATCGTCAAGCGCGCCGAGAGGTGCTCGATGCCCGGCACCGCGAGGTGGTCGACGCCGAGCGTGGCGCTGCCGCCTGACGGGCTCCAGCCGAGCGAGACGCCGGAGAAGGCCAGCGTCAGCGTGCCCGCGTTCGCGCTCACGGTGAGCTGCGGCGGCACGAAGGCGGCCACCAGCGGGCGGATCGTGGCGAGGCCCTCGGCGAGGATCGACGGGACCGCAGCGCCGAGGGAGCCGACCGGATCGGCTGCCCACTGCACCAGCCGCGCGCCGTCGAACGCGCGCGGCGCTCCGCTGCGCAGCGCGAGCGCGTCGCCGAGCCTGGCCACCAGCGGGCCCACCGGCGCGGGTGCGTCGGCGAGGCGATCGAGCACGAACGGCAACGCCGCCTGCGCCGCAGCGCCGAGGGCGCCGAGGCCGCCGAACGGCACGAGCGTGATGTCCGGCCCGCTCGCCGGGCGCAGGAAGAGCTGCAGGCCGGATGCGCCGATCGCGGCGTGCACCGCCCGCCGGCCGGCCGCGGGGTCGGCGACGCCGACGTGCGCCGCCAGGCCCACCTGCGGCGGCGCGTTGCCGAACACGTCAAGCGTGGCCGCGAGCCCCATCGCCAGGCGCGCCGCGGCGCCCGCGGGCGCCACCCACAGCGTGGGGTCGATGCCGAGTGCCAGGCGCGCGCCCGCGCCCGACGGCGTGACCGCGAGCGTCACGCCGTTGGCCAGCGGCAGCGGGGTGCCGGCGGCGCCGCCGATGCCCAGCAGCGGCCGCAGCGCGTCGAACAGCGACTGGATGCGCGCCGGGCTTGCCGCCAGCGAGCCGGCGCTGCGCAGCCAGCCGGCGGGGTCGCGTACCGCGCCGTGCACCGCACGCACCGTGCGCGTGGCGTCGCCGGCCGCGCCGCCGAGCAGGCCGAGCGCATCGAGCACTGCATCCACCAGCGGGCGGGCCGCTTCGTCGGCGCCGCGCAGCAATTCCAGTGCCGCCTGCGCCGCTAAGCCGGGCGCGGTGAGCGCCACGAGGCGCGCGAGTCCCGCGGCATCGGGCTCGGGCCACAGTGGCACGGTGTCGTGCCCGCCGCCCGGGTGGTGCCACACGAGGCGCAGCGCGAGCGGCGCGAAGGCCAGCTGCAGTTGCAGGCCGCCGACCACCGGCAGCGCCGCGTCCGGGCCGATCGCGAGCTGCCCCGACAGCGCTGGTGTGAGTGGGTCCGCGAGCGCCACCGTCACGTCCGCGCGCCAGCCGTGGCGGCCGGCCGCCGCGCCGCCGCCCTGCACGCGCACGCGCAGGTTCGCGAGATCGACGGTCGCGCCGGCGCCGCCGAGCAGGCTCGTCAGCGCCGCCGCGACTTCGGCGGGCACCGCGGCGACGCGCTGGCGCACGAGCGTGGCCGGATCGAGCAGGAGCTGATCGAGCGCGCCGGTGACGAACGCTCCGGCGGCGTCGACGAGGCCGAGCGAGCCGAGCAGCGAACGCAGCGAGAGCGAGACGCTGCCGCCGAGATCGGCGACAACCCGCTGAACGAACGCCGCCATCACCGCGCGCGCCTCGGGCAGCGCCGGCAGCGCCTCGGCGACGTTGCCGAGCACGAGCCGCTCGTAGCTCTGGCCGAAGACGCGCGCGTCGTGCAGCACGAGGCGCGCGCGGCCGCTGCCGGCTCCGTCGAGCGGCACGACGATCTCGGCACTCAAGGCGCGCAGGCTCAGCTGCGGCGTCGCGGCGATCCAGCCGATGCGGTCGGTGACGCGCAGCCGTAGCTTTAGCGCGCGCGCCGCCGAAGCGCCGCTGTCGGCGTCGAAGTCGAGCAGCACGAGTTCGCCGGAGGCGGCGATCGCGAGCGTGCCGCTCGTGTTCTCGGGCAGCGCCCAGCGCAAGCCGGCCTGCAGGCCCGTGGTGGGCGCCGGCGGCAGCAGCGCCCGCGAGCGCGCGCGGCCGGCCAGGCCCGCGGCGACGATCGCGGTGAGCGCCGAGCGCACGCGCATCTCGCCGACCTGGCCGAACATCGCCGTCACCGTCAGCCCCGCGCGCGTCGGCGCGAACGGCGCCGCCGGCAGGCGCAGATCGGCGCCGGGGTCGGCGAGGTCGGCCAACTCCATCAGCGCACCGACCAGCGCGCGGCCGAGCGCGAGGTCGGCGTCGTCGGGCTCGGCCGCGTCCGGTGGCGGCAGCAAGCGCGCAGCGAGCCGCAGCGCATCCGCCGTGGGCTGCACCTGTACCGCCGAGAGCGCGATCGGCGCCAGCGGCGTGCCCAGCAGCAGCACGTCGGTGACCTGCCCCACCTCCTGCGCCGCGAGCCGCGCCGCGTGCCCGGCGCCGCCGATCGCGACGACGCAGATCGCCGCGTCGTGCGTTGCGAGGCCCTGCAACACCCGCTGCAGGCGCGACGCCTGCTGCGCGGTGCCGTCGCCCGCAGCCGCGCCGAGGCAGGCCGCGCGCGCGCCGAGCGCGACGAACCACTCGCCGGCGGAGAGCGCCGGCAGCGCGAGCATCGCCGCATCGACACCGGCGGCGGTGAGATCGATGCGGCGCTCGGCCGGCGCCGCGGCGAACTCGCGTTCGAACACCTGCGCACCGAGGCCCACGTGCACGGTGGTGGCGGGCACGCGGCCGATCCAGTCGTCGAGGTCGAGCGCAGCCCAGAGCTGTCCGCACGCGAGGCCGCTCGTCAGAACGGTCACGTCTGCCGGCGGCGCGGCCGGCGCGACGATGCGACCGTCGCCCCCGATCCAGCGCGCCATCAGCGCCTCGAGCCCGGCGCCGAGTGGGCGGCCGATGAGCAGGTCGAACAGCGCCTCGTCCAGCGTCGCCTCGGCGGCGAGCGCGAACGTGAGCTGGTCGATCGCGAGCGGCGCCTCGCCGGGGCACCAGCGGCGCAGCAGGTCACCGGCGGCGGCCAAGCTCGCCGGCGGCCCTTCGGGCGTGAACGCGAGCCATATCTCCGGCAGGCCCGCGGCGAGTGCGAGCCGGTACGGATCGCGCGGGGTGCCGCGCCCCTGCAGCGTGGTCTGCACCGGTGGCAGCGGCGCCAACGCGATCCCGCCGAGCGCGTCGCCCACGCCCGGCGCCGGCAGCGCGGCCAGCGCGCCCTGCGCGCCGGCGACGAACGCATCGCCGATGCGCGCCAGCACGCGCTGGCCGAGCCGGCTCGCCAGCAGCGCCGGCAGCCAGCGCGCGATCGCGTCCGCCGGATCGGTGACGAGCTGCGCCAGCGGCAGTTCGTGGCGGCGGCTCGCCTCGTCGCTCTCCACCCCCTGCACGGCACCCCAGCCGAGCGCTGCGGCGACATCGGCGAACAGGCCGCCGCCGCGCTCGGCGACGAGCCCGACAAGCAGCTGCACCGCCTCCCAGCCTTCCGGCGACAGCGTCACCGAACCGTCGGCCGCGATCACCGGCCACGCCACCGGCACCGTCACGCTGCCGGAGACCAAGCGCGGGTTCGGCGCCACGATGTCGGCACGCAGGCCCACGAACGGGCTCCAGCCAACGGCGATGCCGACGTGGTCCGCGTGCAGCTCGAGCTCGGGCCCGAGCGCCAGGCGCGCGCGCCGTGGCGTGGCGCCACGCTCGCGCAGCGTCAGCACCGCCGAGGCACCGGGCATGAGCTGGGCGGTGCGCGCCTGCAGGTCGATGCGAGCGAGATGCGCCGCCAGCCGCGTGCCGATGACGGTGCAGCGCTGGCCAAGCGTGTCCACCTCGGTCGCAGCAGCGGCGGAGATCGTGACGAGCGAGCCCTCGACCACCAGCTCCAGGCCGAGCGGCCCGGCGAGCGGCAGCCGCCACGGCGTGGCGACGCTGCCGTCGCCATCGACCACCGCGACTGCCTGGCTCGCATCGGTGAGTGCAGCGCGCAGCGTCGTCAGCACGGTTCGCAATGCGTGCGCATCGGCGACCAGGTTGCGCCAGTAGCCCGCCACCGCGGGCACCGGGTCGGTCATCAGCGTCGCGATCGAGATGCCGGTGACGCCGGCCGGCGGCGCCAGGCCGACGAGCGTGCGCACGAGGTCGATCGCGTCGCCGAGGCCGGCGAAGATCTGGTCGGCCAGTTCGGCCACCGTCGAGCCCACCGCGTCCATCACCGCGTCCGGCGAGGTCAGGTCGAGCACCGGGTGTGTGTGCGCGCCGATCTGCACCTGGTCGGCGGCAAGCACGAAGCCCAGGCGTCGCTGGCCATCGAGCGCGAAGCCCACGCGCAGCGTGCGCACCTGCACCGCCGGCGGCCCGGCGACGTTCAGCACCGGTTGCGCCGCGGTGCCGGCCGCGGCCCAGATGCCCAGCCGCGGCAGCGCGAACGCGGCACCGGTGGCCAGGTCGACGCGGAACAGGTCCGCGCGCGCCTCGACGCGCGCCTGCGCATTGCCCAGCTCGACACCGAGCTGCGGCGTCAGGAGCGTGTGGCCGGTGGGGCCGGTCTCCACCGCGAGGCCGAGCGTCAGCTCGGCGAGGCCGCCGAGGTCGAATGCGATCGTCTCCTCGCCGAGCGCCGGCGGCGGCGCGCCCACGAGCAGCGCGAGATGGCCGAGCCAGTCGCGCCGCGACTGCGTGCTCGTCAGGATCCCGACCATCCACGCCGCCAGTGCCGGCAGGCCCTGGGTGGCGAGGGCCGCGATGGGGAAGTCGGCCACCTGATCGTCGCTGCGCAGGCCGAGCAGCCCGGCCACCGCACGCACCGGCGCCGGCGCACCGGTGGCGTCGGCCTGCGCACGCACGAGCATCAGCACCAGATCGAGCAGCGCGTCGTCGAGCGTGTCGGCGCTGTCGGCGCGCACGCGCACGTCCACCGGGGTCGTCGCGCCGGGCATCTGCAGGCCCTCGAGCGCGATGCCGAAGCGCGGATCGCCGTCGCCGGCGACAGTGGGGAAGTCGAAGGTGAGTCCGATCGCGCCGATGCGCGGCGTACCCGGCACCGGCACACCGGCGTCGAGCGTGATCTTCGACTCGATCGCGATGCGTCCGCCGGGCGATCCGAGCAGCAGCGGCTGGCCCACGGCGCCGCCGCCCTGCTTGCGGGTGCGAAACAGCGGCACATGCAGAGTCGTCTGCGAAACCGGCGCGGGCGCGCGTGTTTCGAAGCCGAGGCCGAGGCCGATGCGCAGCGCATCGGCGTGCGCATCGTCGACGGTGAGCGAGGCGGTTAGGCCGATCTCGTCGACCTGGATGATCGGCAACCACGTCACGCCGCTGCGGACGTCGCGCTCCTCGCCGCCGAGCGCCTCATCGACGAAGGCCATCAAGGCCTCGCGCTGCGCCGGGTTGGCGAGCATCTCGACGAGGTAGGTGTCCGGGTGCGCGAGCCAGTCGGAGTTGGGCTCGCCGTCGATGAACAGGCCCAGGGCCTCGGCGAGGTTGCCGAGGGCACCGAGGTCGTCGCGGGCGAGCGTCATCGCGCAGCCCGTCGGCGGGCGGGCTGGGGCTGCGCGACAGCGCGGGGCAGCGCGGGCGGCGGCACGGCGCCAGACTCGATCTTTGTCGTCGGCTTCAGCCCGCTGCCGCCGGCGAAGCGGTGGCGCGCCATCGGCTGCAGCACGAGGCCGTTCGCGGAGGCGACCATCTCCGCCGGCACGAGCACGTTGCCGCGTGTGTCCTTGCCGGCGGCGGCGGCCAGGCCGGCGACCATGCCGAGCACCGCTTCCCAGGCGAAGGCGACGAGGCTGTCGCCCCAGGTCGCCACCACGATCTCCGGCCCGCTCGGGCGGCGCTGCGCGGCGGCGTAGAGGCCGGCGGGCCGATTGGCGCTGCCGGTGGCGAACAGCACCTCGACAAGCGCGTTGCCGGTCTGGTCGCAGCGCACGGGGATGCGCACCGTGATCGTGCCCTCGCCGAAGCGCAGGTCCACGCGCGCGATCAGCACCGCGAGCGCGTTGTCGCCGTCGACCCACAGCACCTGCGGGTACTGCTCGCCGCTGCCCGGGCGCACGAAGCCCGAGGCGCGGCGCGCGGCCACACGCAGCAGTCCGACGGCAGACCTGGGATCTACGCGAACCGGCTTGCCGAGCTCGCCGGACGCCGCGCGCGGCGGCAGCGCGGCGCGCCCGGCAGCGCTTCGTTGCCCGGCGATGTAGCGGCGGTACTCGGGTGCGATGCCGTCGGCGCCGTCGCCGTCGCCGTCTTCAGTCTCGTCCGGCGCGGCCGCACCCGCGGGGCGCGCGGGTGCACTCGGTCGCTTGCTGGGGTTGCGAACAGCCATCCGTGCCTCGCGGTGCTGCGCGTGACGTCCTCAGTCGTTGGGCATGGGCGCCGGGCTCGGGCGGGCGAACGCGCGTCGCACGATCTGCAGCACGGCGTCGAACACGAACCAGGTCACCAGGAAGGCCGCGCACTCAAGCGTAAAGCTCTTGAACTTGTAGGATGTCTCGGCGACGAGCCAGGCGGAGAGCAGGACGGGCAGCTGTTGGGCGAGCAGATGGCGCCACGGCAGCAGACGAAACAGCGTGTACATGATTTCGTCTCCTTGTTGCTACGGGCTGTACGCGATGGACGGGCATATCGCTGCTCCCTCGGGCGGCCGATTATGCAGATGGGGCAGCGCACGGGTATCCCTAGTCTGGTGCAGACGTTCCACACTGCGGTCCTCGATCAGGGGTTGTCGCCCGCCACCGCGGACCACCACGTGAAGCTGATCCGGCATGCCCTGAACCTTGCTGTCGAGTGGTCGATGCTGGATCGAAACCCGACTACTGGAGTTCCGCTCTTCAACGTCGACAACAAGGTTGAGCACTACCTGAACCAAGAAGAGCTGGACCGACTGTTGGGGGTGCTGCGTGGAGACCCCAACAGGGCGGTGTGCCAGATCGCCCTCTTCCTGCTGTCGACGGGGTGCCGACTGAACGAGGCCCTGAAGGCGACCTGGGCGCAGATCGATCGTGGGGCACGGGTGTGGCGCATTCCGGCCTCGAACTCGAAGTCCAAGCGGGTGCGCTCGGTGCCATTGAACGACAGTGCGTTGGAGGTGATCGCGTCGTTGTCGACTGAGGGCGACCATGAAAACCTGTTCGTGAACCGCGTCACCGGGAAGCCCTACGGCACGATCATGAAGGTGTGGTCGAGGCTCCGGTTGAAGGCGGGGCTGCCTCACCTGCGCATCCATGACCTACGGCATCAGTACGCG
>JAYUPN010000156.1:0-4058 GCA_043760065.1 Rubrivivax sp. | reverse complement strand
CGAGACCATCGACGATGGCGCGTTGCAGCTTGCGGATGTCCATTCAGCTCCTGACAGGGCTTCGGTAGAGCCCGTGCGTTTCAATATAGCGCGCCACTGCGGGCGGCACCAGATGCGAGATGTCGGCGCCGGCGCGCACGCGCTGGCGGATGTCGGTCGACGAGATGTCCAGCATGGGCAGCGGCACCATGCGGTGCGGGAAGCGCTGCACGTCGGCGTGTGGCGTGCGCGCGTCACCCGGGCGGTTGGCCACCGCCAGCACCACCAGGCCGAGCAGCGTGCGCCAGTCGCGCCAGGTGTGCAGGCCGACGTACTGGTCCTGCCCGATGAGCAGGAACCACTGCGTGAGCGGGTGCGCGGCGGCCAGCGCACGCACGGTGTCGAGCGTGAAGCTGTCGCCTTCGCGGTCGACCTCGATGCGGTCGAGCACGAAGCGCGACTCGTGCGCGATCGCCGCCCGCACCATCGCCACGCGGTGCGCGGCGGGCGTGATCTCGCGCGCCTTCTGCCACGGCTGTCCGGTCGGGATCCAGCGCACTTCGTCCAGCCGCAACTCGGCCAGCGCGGCCTCGGCCAGCGCGACGTGGGCCGTGTGCACGGGGTCGAAGGTGCCGCCGAACACGCCGACGCGCCGGGTCATTCGGAAACCTCCGCGCTGCGCGCTGCGGTGTTCGCCTTGGGAGCCGAGTGCCGCGGCTCCAAGTCCGCCTGCGCGGACTTGGACGGCACGAGGGCCATCGGCCTCTGGACGATGGCGGCCCGGCGGCTCACGGCGCCAGCCAATCGCGCGGCGGCAGAAAGTGCGTCGTCAGGCGCGCCTCGGCCGAGCCGGGCTCGGGGTGCCAGTCGTAGCGCCACTTCACGAGCGGCGGCATGCTCATCAGGATGCTTTCGGTGCGGCCGCCGCCGTGCAGGCCGAAGTGCGTGCCCCGGTCCCACACCAGGTTGAACTCGACGTAGCGGCCGCGCCGGTAGGCCTGGAAGTCACGCTCGCGTTCGCCGTAGGGCGTGTCTCGGCGGCGCTGCACGATCGGCCGGTAGGCCGGCACGAAGGCGTCGCCGACGGCGCGCATGAGCGCAAAGCCGGGCTCGAAGCCGCCGTCGTTGAAGTCGTCGAAGAAGATGCCGCCGACGCCGCGCGCTTCGTTGCGGTGCTTGAGGAAGAAGTACTCGTCGCACCAGGGCTTGAAACGCGCGTAGAGCTGCTGGCCGTGCGGCGCCAGCGCGTCGGCGCAGCTGCGGTGGAAGTGGCGCGCGTCGTCCTCGAAGCCGTAGCAGGGCGTCAGGTCCATGCCGCCGCCGAACCAGACCACGGGCTCGCGGTCCGGCGGGAAAACCGCCAGCAGCCGCACGTTCATGTGCACCGTCGGAACGTAGGGGTTGCGCGGGTGCATGACCAGCGACACGCCCAGCGCCTCGAACGGTGCGCCGACGAGTTCACCGCGGTGCTGCGTCGCCGACGGCGGCAGCGACGCGCCCTTGACGTGGCTGAAGTTGCAGCCGCCGCGCTCGAGCACCTGGCCTTCCTCGATCAGCTGCGACAGGCCGTCGCCCTCGAGCTTGCCGCCAGCAGGTCGTGTCCAGCCATCGCGGCGGAACGGCAGGCCGTCTTCTTCTTCGAAGGCGGCGACGATGCGTCCTTGCAGGCCCAGCAGGTACGCGCGCACGGCGGCGGTGTCGACCATCGTCAGCTCTCAAGCAGCCGCACCGGTGCGGCCCATTGCGGGTGGCGGCCGCGCGTGCCCGACAGCCGGCGCGCGAACACCGCCAGGTCGGCCACCGGGTCGCCGCTCAAGCGCCAGAAACTGTCGAAGCGCACGCGGCGCTGGCCGTAGTCCAGCGCCACCAGCGCCACCGGCACGCCGGTCTGCTGCGCCACGCGGTAGAAGCCGGAGCGCCAGCCCTCGGTGCGCTGTCGCGTGCCTTCGGGCGCCAGGCCCAGCCACATGAAGCGGCCCTGCGCACGGGCCTCGCGCATCGCCGCGCTCATCTGCGCCACCGCGCCCTGCGGCGCGTGGCGCAGCACCGGCAAGGCCCCCAGTGCGCGCAGCCAGGCGCCGAACAGCGGGATGCGGAACAGCGAGGCCTTGCTCCAGAAGGTGACCGGCATGCCGATCGACCACTTGGCCAGCATCAGCACCACGAAGTCCCAGTTGGAGGTGTGCGGGTAGACCACCACCACGCCCTGCGCCGCGGGCAGGCCGCGGAAGTCGACGCGCCAGCCGGCCAGCCGCAGCAGGCCGCGCGCCAACACGCTGCCGCGCAGGTCGGGCGACTGCGCGGGCAGTTCGGTGGGCGCCGCGTTCAATGCCTGATGGCCCGGTGACCGATGTCGCGGCGCCAGTGTGCGCCATCCAGGCGCAACTGCTGCACCGCGTCCAGCGCGCGTTGCTGCGCCACGCGCACCGAGTCCCCCAGCGCGGTGACGCACAGCACGCGGCCGCCGCTGCTGCGCAGCACGCCGTCCTGCAGCTCGGTGCCGGCGTGGAACACCTGCAGCTCGGGTGTGCCCGTCACCACGCCCGTGATGACGTCGCCCTTGCGCGGCGACGCCGGGTAGCCGTGCGCGGCCACCACCACGCCCAGCGCGGTGCGGCGGTCCCATTGCAGTTCCACGCCGTCCAGCCCCGGCCCGGCCGGGTCGGTGGCGCGCATCAGCACCTCGAAGAGATCACTCTTCAGCCGCATCAGGATGACCTCGGCCTCGGGGTCGCCGAGGCGGCAGTTGAACTCCACCGTGCGCGGCTGGCCCTGCGCGTCGATCATCAGCCCGGCGTAGAGAAAGCCGCTGAAAGGCACGCCGTCCTTGGCCATGCCGGCGATGGTGGGCAGGATGATCTCGTGCATGACCCTGGCGTGCACGTTGGGCGTGACCACCGGCGCCGGCGAGTACGCGCCCATGCCGCCGGTGTTGGGGCCGGTGTCGCCCTCGCCCACACGCTTGTGATCCTGGCTGGTGGCCAGCGCCAGCACGTGGCGGCCGTCGCACAGCACGATGAAGCTGGCTTCTTCGCCGGCCATGAAGTCCTCGATCACGACGCGCTCGCCGACCTTCGTCAGCATGTGGTCGATGGCCTCGTGCGCTTCCGCCGCCGTCATCGCCACGACCACGCCCTTGCCGGCGGCCAGGCCGTCGGCCTTGACGACGATCGGCGCGCCGTGGCGGTCGACGTGCGCATGCGCCACGGCGGCGTCGGTGAAGGTGGCGTACAGCGCGGTCGGGATGCCGTGGCGCTGCATGAAGGCCTTGGCGAAGGCCTTGGAGCTCTCCAGCTGCGCCGCGCCCTGCGTGGGGCCGAAGATGCGCAGGCCGCGGGCGCGGAACAGGTCGACCACGCCGGCAGCCAGCGGCGCTTCGGGGCCGACGACGGTGAGCGCCACCTTCTCGGCCTGGCAGAAGTCGGCCAGCGCGGCCGGGTCGGTCAGCGGCACGTTTTTCAGGCGCGGGTCGGTCGCCGTGCCGCCGTTGCCCGGTGCGACGTAGACGGTCTGCACGCGCTCGCCCTGCGCCAGCTTCCAGGCCAGCGCGTGTTCGCGGCCGCCGCCGCCGATGACCAGGACCTTCATGCGGCGCTCACGCTTCGATCAGGGCGTTGTGGTACAGGTTCTGCACGTCGTCCAGGTCTTCGATGACGTCCAGCAGCTTCTGCATGCGCGCGGCGTCTTCTCCCGTGAGTTCGATGCCGTTCTCGGAGCGCATCGTCACTTCGGCCAGCTCGGCCTTCAGGCCCGCGGCTTCGAGCGCGGCCTTCACGGTCTCGAAGTCGGCCGGCGCGGTCAGCACCTCGATCGAGCCGTCGTCGCCCGTGATCACGTCCTCGGCGCCGGCCTCGAGCGCCACTTCCATGACCTTGTCCTCGTTCGTGCCCGGTGCAAACAGCAGCAGCCCGCAGTGCTTGAACTGGAACGCCACCGAACCCTCGGTGCCCATGTTGCCGCCGTGCTTGCTGAAGGCGTGTCGCACCTCGGCCACCGTGCGCACGCGGTTGTCGGTCATGCAGTCGACGATGATCGCCGCGCCGCCGATGCCGTAGCCCTCGTAGCGGATCTCCTCGTAG
>JAYUPN010000155.1:0-4069 GCA_043760065.1 Rubrivivax sp. | reverse complement strand
AAGCCGAGGCCGCGGCCGCCGCCCTGGGCGCGCTGCCGGCGTCGGGCCTCGGGCAGGCGATCGCGGAGCTGCGCGCCACGCTCGACGGGCCGGCATGATCGACCAGGCAGGTCCGCCGCGGCCGCTCATGCGGTAGCCTTGCGCCTGCGCCCCGCGCCAGCCGCGGGATCGTTGTCGGTGCACTGCGTGGAGACCCGATCTTGATTCCTGCCGCCCCTGCGACCGTCGCGGTCGCCGAACCCGCGTTCCAGGACCTGCCCGCGATGCTGGCGCGGTGTGCGCACGAGCGACCGCAGGCGGCGGCGTTGCGCCAGGGCGGCGAGGTGCTGGACTACGCCGCACTCGATGCCCGCATGAACCGCGTCGCGGCCGCGCTGCAGCAGCAGGGGCTCGGCCCCGGCGACGCCATCGCCGTCTGTGCCGGCACGAGCCTGAACTACGTCGCCGTGTTCCTGGGCGCCCTGCGCGCGGGGCTGGCGGTGGCGCCGCTGGCGCCGGGCTCGACGAACGCGCAGCTCGTGGCGATGGCGCGCGACGCCGACGCGCGTCTGCTCTACCTGGACGCCGCCGTGGCCGACATGGCCGTGCCCTGGCCCGCGGACATGCAGCAGGTGCGGCTGGACGATGCCGGGTTCGAACGCTGGCTTGCGCCCGCAGGCAGCACGCCGCGGCCGGTGGCCATCCAGCCGGCCTGGCCCTTTAACATCATCTACTCCTCCGGCACCACGGGCACGCCCAAGGGCATCGTGCAGCCGCACGCCATGCGCTGGGCGCACATCCAGCGCGCGGGCCTGTCGGGCTACGACGCGGCGACGGTGACGATGATCGCCACGCCGCTGTACAGCAACACGACACTCGTGTGCCTGATCCCGACGCTGGCCTACGGCGGCTGCGCGGTGCTGATGTCGAAGTTCGACGCCCTGCAGTACCTGCAGCTGGCCGAGCAGCACCGCGCCACGCACACGATGCTGGTGCCGGTGCAGTACCGCCGGCTGATGGCGCACCCCGACTTCGACCGCTTCGACCTCGGCGCCTTCCGCTACAAGTTCAGCACCAGCGCGCCGTTCCACGCCGATCTCAAGCAGGACGTGCTGCGCCGCTGGCCCGGCGCGCTGGTGGAGTACTACGGCCTGACCGAAGGCGGCGGCACCTGCATCCTGCAGGCCCACCTGTACCCGCAGAAGCTGCACGCGGTGGGCCAGCCGGCCGAGGGCCACGACATCCGCCTCATCGACGAGGACGGCGTCGAAATCGCGCGTGCGCCGGGTGGCGCCAGCGCCGGCAGCGGAGAGGTCGTCGGCCGCTCGCCGGGCATGATGAGCGGCTACCACAAGCAGCCGGAGCTGAGCAAGGCCGCGGAGTGGTTCGACGCCGAGGGCCGGCGCTTCATCCGCACCGGCGACGTCGGCCGCTTCGACGACGACGGTTTCCTGATCCTGCACGACCGTCGCAAGGACATGATCATCAGCGGCGGCTTCAACATCTACCCGAGCGACCTCGAAGCCGTGCTGCGCCAGCACCCGGCGGTGGCCGACGTGGCGGTGGTCGGCGTGCCCAGCGCCGAGTGGGGCGAGACGCCGGTGGCTTTCGTGGTGCGGCGCGAAGCTGCGCCCGACGACGCCGAGGCGCTGCGCCAGTGGTGCAACGCCCAGGTCGGCAAGACGCAGCGGCTGCACGCACTGCGCCTGGTCGACGAGCTGCCGCGCAGCGCCATCGGCAAGGTGCTCAAGCGCGAGCTGCGCGACGGCTGGAGCGGTTGATCCGCGGCCACCGCGGTCGCCACCGGCCGCAGCGCGTGAACGTCAAGCCGCTTCGGCCACCACGCCCAGCTGGGCGCTGAGTTCAGCCGCGCAGCGCATCAGCGCGCGCGCCGGCACGCCGCTGGCGCGCGCGTCGAAGCTGGCCGTGGCGCCGAGGGCGGTGAGGCCCAGCACCAGCGCGCCGCTGCCGTCGAACACGGGTGCGGCCAGGCCGCTGACGCCGGGCACGGCGGCGTCCACGACGTGGCTGATGCCACTGCGGCGGATGGCCGCCAGTTCCTGCTCGAAGGCCTTGTCGAAGACGGCACCACCGGCCACTGCGCGCACCTGCGCGCGCGGCAGGTGGGCGGCAAAGAGGCGGCCGCTGGCGGTGCCGCGCAGGCTCATGACGGCGCCGTGGCGCATCGTCACGTGCACCGGCAGCGGCGACTCCTCGGTGCGCACGATGGTCGCGCCGTGGCTGCCCCAGACCGCCAGCCCCACGGTGTGCCCGGTGGCTTGCGCGAGTTCGGGCAGGCGCGCGGTGGCCAGCCGCAGCGGGTCGAACTGCTGCAGACTGATCAAGCCCAACTGCATCGCCAAGGGCCCCAGGCCGTAGCGGCCGCTGCCGGTGTCCTGCGCGATGAGGCCCAGCTTGCCGAAACTCACCAGGTAAGGGTGCGCCTTGGGCGGGCTCATGTCGGCGGCCAGCGCCAGGTCCTTCAACGCCAGCGGGCGACCGGCCTGGACGAGCGCGAGCAGCAGGCGGCCGCCGACTTCGATGCTCTGGATGCCGCGTTGGCTCATGGCAGGATGGGTTGCAAGGGGTTTACACTAAAACTAATTGATTAGACAATAACAAACATTGATCCATCGATCAAGCACCTTCCCCGAACGCATGCCCGTGGCGTGCAAGGACCCGAGCCATGACTGCTGCCCCCGCCAAGACCTTCGCTTCGCAAGCCGACATGGAAGAGAAGAAGGTCACCTTCAGCAAGCTCAGCGACAACGCCTACGCCTACACCGCCGAGGGCGATCCCAACACCGGCATCATCGTCGGCGACGACGCGGTGCTGGTGCTGGACACGCAGGCCACGCCGGTGATGGCGCAAGACGTCATCCGCCGCATCCGCGAAGTCACCGACAAGCCGATCCAATACGTGCTGCTGACGCATTACCACGCGGTGCGCGTGCTGGGCGCTTCGGCCTACGGCGCGCAGCACATCATCGCCAGCCAGGACACGCGCGACTTGATCGTCGAGCGGGGTGAGCAGGACAAGGCCAGCGAGATCGGCCGCTTCCCGCGCCTTTTTCAAAACGTCGAAAGCGTGCCACCGGGCCTGACCTGGCCGACGATCACCTTCAGCGGCAAGATGACACTCTGGCTCGGCAGCCTGGAAGTGCAATTGCTGCAACTGGGCCGCGGCCATACCAAGGGCGACACGGTGGCCTGGTTGCCGCAGCAGAAGATTCTCTTCAGCGGCGACCTGGTCGAATTCGACGCCACGCCCTATGCCGGTGACGCTTACTTCAAGGACTGGCCGCAGACGCTGGACAACATTGCCGCGCTGAAACCGCGGCAACTGGTGCCAGGCCGCGGCGCCGCGCTGACCACACCTGAACAGGTGGCGGCTGGCCTGTCCGGCACGCGCAACTTCATTGCCGATGTGCGCGCCAGCGTGGAAGCGGGTGTGAAGGCCGGCAAGGACCTGAACGCCGTCTACAAGGACACGATGGCCAAGCTGACCCCCACCTACGGCCACTGGGTCATCTTCCAGCACTGCATGCCCTTCGACGTGACACGCTGCTACGACGAGATGACGCAGCACGCTGACCCGCGCATCTGGACCGCAGAGCGCGACGTGCAGATGTGGAAAGCGCTCGAAGCCTAGAGCGCGCGGGGCAGACCGGCCATGCTCAGCACCTACAGCTATCCGCGCTACGCGTACCGCCGGCCGGTTGAGCTGGACGCGCCGCAGAGTGTGCGGCGTTGTCCGGTGGTCGTGGTGGGCGCCGGCCCGGTTGGCCTGACGGCCGCCATCGACCTGGCGCAGCAGGGCCTACCCGTCGTGCTGCTGGACGACGACAACACTGTCAGCGTCGGCTCGCGCGGCCTGTGTTACGCCAAGCGCACGCTGGAAATCCTGGACCGCCTGGGCTGCGGTGACGCCGTGGTGACCAAGGGCGTGACCTGGAACGTCGGCCGCACCTTCCACCGCGACGCAGAAGTCTTCCGCTTCAACCTGCAGCCCGAGCCCGATCACTGCCGCCCGGGCATGGTCAACCTGCAGCAGTACCACCTGGAGCAGTGCCTGGTCGAGAGGGCCCAA
>JAYUPN010000154.1:0-10921 GCA_043760065.1 Rubrivivax sp. | reverse complement strand
GTGACGGCGCAGGCGATCTCGAAGCGGCGCTCGCGCCGCGCGTCAGCGGGGATGACGAGCGTGGCCGTGGCGGCGTCGCCAGCGTCGATGTGCCAGCGTTCGGCGCTGGTTTTTGGCGTGGGTGCAGATTCAGAAGTTCGCATGCGGCCGGGATTGTGCGCGCAGCCCGTCATGGCGCGGCCATTCACCCCTGCAACACAAGCGGCGGGCGCGCCGCGTAAGAATCGCTGTCTGAGGCCGACCCGCCTCTAGCCGTCTCCACCCGTCCCGTTCTATCAGCCCCCGCCGCCAAACCGGAGCCCCGATGCACCCCACGCTGCCCCTGCTTGCCGCCACCGACTTCCCGGCCCTGAAGCGCCGGCGCCTGGACACGTTGCAAGTCAACCTGGGCTACAAGTGCAACCAGAGCTGCCTGCACTGCCACGTCAACGCCGGCCCCAACCGCACCGAGATGATGGACGCCGACACCGCAGCGCTGGTGCTGCAGGTGCTGCGGTTGCGCAAGGTGGGCACGCTGGACCTGACCGGCGGCGCACCCGAACTCAGCCCACACTTCCGCGGGCTGGTGCAGGGCGCCCGAGCGCTGGGTGTGCGCGTCATCGACCGCTGCAATCTGACGATCCTGTCCGAACCCGGTCAGGAAGACCTGGCGGAATTCTTGGCCGCGCAGGGTGTGGAAGTGGTGGCCTCGCTGCCGTGCTACTCGGTCGCCAATGTCGACCGTCAGCGCGGCGAAGGTGTCTTCGACCGCAGCATCGCCGCCCTGCGCGCGCTCAACGCGCTGGGCTACGGCCGCGCCGGCAGCGGCCTCGTGCTGAACCTCGTCTACAACCCGCAGGGCGCGAGCCTGCCGCCGCCGCAGGGCCCGCTCGAAGCCGACTACAAGCGCGAGCTGGCGACGCACTTCGGCATCGTCTTCGACCACCTGTTCGCGCTCACCAACATGCCGATCCAGCGCTTCGGCAGCACGCTGGTCAGCAAGGGCGGCTTCGGCGCCTACATGCAGCTGCTCAAGGGCGCCTACCAGCCGCACAACCTGGACACCGTGATGTGCCGCGACATGCTCAGCGTCGACTACCAGGGCGACCTCTACGACTGCGACTTCAACCAGATGCTGGGCCTGCCCGCGCGCCTGGGCGGCAGCACGCGCGCGCACCTGCGCGACCTGCTGGAGCAGGACGCCACGGGCAGCGTCATCCGCGTCGCCGACCACTGCTACGGCTGCACCGCCGGCCAGGGCAGCAGCTGCGGCGGCGCGCTGGCCGCTGCCGACCCGGTGACCGAAGCGCCGGCCGTGCCGGCGACGCAGGACGCGTGAGCCGCCTGTCGATCGTGATGCCGGTGCTCGACGAAGCCGCCGGCATCCAGGCCACCCTGCAAGCCCTGGCGCCGCTGCGCGCGCGCGGCCACGAACTCATCGTCGTCGACGGCGGCAGCGGCGACGGCACACCGGCGCTGGCCGCAGGCGCTGCCGACCTCGTGATCGCCGTCCCGCGCGGCCGCGCGCTGCAGATGAACGCCGGCGCGGCCCGCGCCAGCGGCGACGTGCTGCTGTTCCTGCACGCCGACACGCTGCTGCCCGAGGGCGCCGATCTGCACGTGCGGCGGGCGCTGGCGAGCGGCCGGCGCTGGGGTCGATTCGACGTCCGCATCGGCGGCGGCAGCCGCTGGCTGAGCCTCATCGCGGCGCTGATGAACCTGCGCTCGCGGCTGTCGGGCATCGCCACCGGCGACCAGGCGATCTTCGTCGAGCGTGCCTTGTTCGAGCAACTCGGCGGTTATGCCGAACTGCCGTTGATGGAGGACATCGAGCTCAGCCGTCGCCTGCGCGCCATCAGCCGGCCAGCGTGTCTGACTGAGCGTGTGCTCACCTCGGGCCGGCGCTGGGAGACCCGCGGCGTCTGGCGCACGGTGTTCCTGATGTGGCGCCTGCGCTGGCGCTATTGGCGTGGCGAAGCCCCGGATTCGCTGGCCCGGGCCTACCGGTGAGCGGCTGCGCGATCGCCTTGATGGCCAAGGCGCCGCTGTCCGGCGCCGCGAAGACGCGGCTGGCGCCGGCGCTGGGCGAAGCCGGCGCGGCAGCGCTGGCGCAGCGGCTCTTGTCGCATGCGCTCGAGCAGGCGCTCACCGCCGGCATCGGCCCCGTCACGCTGTGGACCGCACCCGACGCCAGCCACCCGGCTTTCGTGCGCGCGCAGCAGCAAGGTGCGACCCTGGCCGTGCAGGGCGCCGGCGACCTGGGCGCGCGCATGGCGCAGGTGTTCGCGAGCCACTTCGCGCACGCGGATGCGCCGCTGCTGCTGATGGGCACCGACGCGCCGGCGCTGGACGCGGCGATGCTGCAGCGTGCCGCCGCTGCGCTGTCCGGCGTCGATGCAGTCTTCGTGCCCGCTCACGACGGTGGTTATGCGCTGGTCGGCCTGCGCGCCGCGTCGCCGCCGCTGCTGGCGGCGCTGTTCGCGGGCATGACCTGGAGCACGTCCCGGGTCATGGCCGACACGCGCCGGCGCCTGGCCGAAGGCGGTTTCAGCCACACCGAGCTGCCTGCCGTGCACGACATCGACGAGCCGGCCGACCTGGATCACCTGCCGCTGCACCTGCGGCCGGCGGCGGCAACGCCGCCCGCTGCGCCGGGCCGCAGCTGCCCGCTGCACTACCGCTACGCGCCGTCGGTGTTCGCGCAGACCACGCCCTGGCGCTGCGAGGTGCTGTACGTGGTCGGCGGCCTGTACGGCAACGAACCGGCGCTGGAGCAGGTGCTGGCGCTGTTCGAGCAGGAAAGCGGCGACAAGCGACTCGTCTTCAACGGTGACTTCAACTGGTTCAACAGCGACGCGGCGGCTTTCGAACGGCTCAATGCCCGCGTGCTCGCGCACAGCGCCTTGCGCGGCAATGTCGAGACCGAACTCGCCTCCGCCGACGCCAGCGCCGGCTGCGGCTGCGCCTACCCGGAGTGGGTGGGCGACGGTGTCGTCGAGCGCAGCAACCGCATCCTGCAGCGCCTGCGCGACACGGCGCGCGGCTTTCCGGCGTTGACGCAACGCCTTGCGGCGCTGCCGATGTGGGCCCGCGCCGACGTCGCCGGCCTGCGCGTGGGCATCGTGCACGGCGATGCGCAGTCCCTGGCCGGCTGGGGCTTCGCGCAGGAGCACCTGCGCAGCGCCGCCCACCGGGCGACGGTGCGGCGGTGGTTCGAGCAGGCGCAGGTCGACGCCTTCGCCTGCAGCCACACCTGCCTGCCGGTGTTCCACGCACTGCCGATGTCCGGCCGCGCCACCGATGCGCTGGTGCTCAACAACGGCGCCACCGGCATGCCCAACTTCCGCGGCGACTCGGCCGGGCTCTTCACGCGCATCGCGGTGCGGCCGTTTGCCGGGCCCGCGGCCGCGCGGCGCCATGGCCTGCGCGCGGGCGAAGCCTTCGTCGATGCTCTCGCCGTCGACAGCGCCACACCGGCATGGCGCGCGCAGTTCCTGCAACAGTGGCCTCCAGGCAGCGACGCGCACGCGTCGTACTGGGCGCGCATCAGCGACGGCCCCGATCACGCGCCAGCACAAGCCCTGCGCGTGTCCAGCGACGACTGAACTTTTGCCGTGCCGCCGCGGCGCCGCGCGGCTGCCGGCCCGGGGCTGGGCCGCGTTGCTGGCAACGCACGCAAGGGCGACGACAATCTCCTCCTGCACCGACGCAGCACCGACTTCGCGACCATGCCCGAGACGACCCCGAATCCTGATCCGAACGCCTTGCCGCCGGGCACCGCGCCCGACGTGCCCGAGCTGGCTGCACCCGCACCCGCACCCGCGGCTGATCCGCAGACTGCCGAACCGCGTCCTGCGCCGATCCCGGACCTGTCGCCCGCCGCCTGCGCGGCAGCACTGGCCGAGCATTTCCCGGCGCTCTTCGGCGCCGGCCGCATGCTGCCGATCAAGCTGCGCATCCAGGCCGACATCCAGCAGCGCGTGCCGGGGCTCTTCAGCAAGAAGTCGCTGTCGATCTTCCTGCACCGCCACACCACGAGCACCGCCTACATCAAGGCGCTGGTGAACTCGCCGCACCGCTTCGACCTCGACGGCCAGCCGGCGGGCGACATTGCGCAGGAACACAAGGACGCGGGCGTGGTGGAACTGGAGCGCCGGCTGGCCATCGTGCAGGCGCGACGAATGGCCGAGCGCGAAGCCCAGCGCCAGGCGCGGCGGCCGCAGGCTGCGGTGCCTGGTGCTGGACCTGCTGCAGCAGTTGACGGGGCGCCTGCCGCCGAGGGCGTGCCCGCTGATCAGCGCCCACCGCGCCCACCGCGCCCGCCACGGCCCGATCGGCCGCGCGCCGACCGGCCGCCGCGCCGGGAAACCGCGCCGCCAGGAGCCAGACCGCCGCATCCGGAGCGCCAGGACCGGCCGCCTCGCGCGGACCGGCCACCGCGTCAAGACCGCGCGCCCGACGCCCACCGGGCACCGTTCAGACCCGCCGACACCGGCGCCCCGGTGCATGCCGCGCCTGAAGCGGCAGCGCCGCCGGCGCCGTCGGTCCCGCTCAGCCCGGAGCAGATGGCCGAGAACGAAGCCCGTCGCGGCCGCGCCGCGTTGCTGCGCGCCTTCGAGACCACGACGCTGACGCGCAGCAACTTCTGCGCCCTCAAGGGCCTGAAGGAAGACGTGCTCGAAGCCCAGCTGGTGCAGGCGCGAGAGGAGCGCAAGCTGCACCCGCCGCCGGCCGCGGATCGTGACCGCGACCGCGAACGTCCGCGTGAAGACCGCCCGCGCTTCGAAGACCGCGGCCCGCGGCGCGACGCCCCGCCGCGGCCGGGTGGGCCGCGAGGTGGCCGGCCGCCGCGCTAGCCGCCGGCAAAACCGCCGTGAATCCGTCGCCTGCCGTCACGCGCCCGGCGCTGGCGGTGCTGGCGGCCGGCATCTGCGCCGCGCTGCACGTCGGCAAGCTGGCGCCGGCCATCGCCGCGCTGCAACTGGCCCTGGGCGTGACGCTGCTGCAGGCCGGCTTCCTGCTGTCGCTGGTGCAACTGGCCGGCATGTCGCTGGGGCTGGCCGTGGGTGCCTGGGCCGACACGATGGGGCCGCGGCGCAGCCTGCTGCTGGGCCTGTCGACGCTGGGGCTGGCCAGCATCGCCGGCGCACTGTCGCAGGGCGTGACGGCATTGATGGTGATGCGCGTCGTCGAGGGTTTCGGCTTCCTGCTCGTGGTGCTGCCGGCGCCAGGCTTGCTGCGCGCACTGGTGGCGCCGCAGCAGGTCAGCCGGATGCTCGGCCTGTGGGGCACCTACATGCCCACCGCCACCGCCGCGGCGCTGCTGTGCGGGCCGCTGGTCATCGATGCAGGGGGTTGGCGCGCCTGGTGGATGGGGCTCGGCGTCCTGTCGCTGGCCATGGTGGCGTGGCTGGCGAAGACGGTGCCTGCTGCGATGCGCGCCGCTGCGCCGGGCGGCGACTGGTTCGACCGCGCGCGCCAGACGCTGGCCGCCCCCGGGCCCTGGGGCGTGGCGCTGATCTTCGCGGCCTACTCCAGCCAATGGATCGTGGTCATCGGCTTCCTGCCCACGATCTACGCGCAGGCCGGCCTGTCGGCAGCCGCCACCGGGGTGCTCACCGCAGCGGTCGCGGCGGCCAACATCGTCGGCAACGTGGCATCCGGACGCGCGCTGCAGCGCGGCGTGCGCGCCGAACGGCTGCTGGTGCTGGGGTTCGTGACGATGGCCGTGTCGGCGCTGCTGACCTTCGCCGCGGGCCCCGCGCCGGCTGCGCTGCGCTTCGCCGCCATGCTCGTGTTCTCGGCCGTCGGCGGCCTGATCCCGGGCACGCTGTTTTCGCTCGCGCTGCGCGTGGCGCCGCACGAACGCTGCGTCGCGTCAACCGTCGGCTGGATGCAGCAGTGGTCGGCTGCCGGGCAGTTCCTGGGCCCGCCGGTGGCGGCTTGGCTCGCCGTGCAGGTCGGCGGCTGGCAGTGGACCTGGGCGGTGACGGGTGCGTCTTCTGCCATCGGCGTGGCACTCACGCTCTGGCTGTCGCTTTCGCTGCAGCACCGGCCCGTGGCGACCTGAGGGTCTGCGCGGGCGCCCTGCGGCGCCAGCCGGCGGATGCGGATCAGGCCGGCGGTGGCCCTTGCAACCAGGGCAGCGGGTCGCGCATCGCCGCTTCGAAGCCCTGCACGAAGCGGCCGACGTGCAGCCCGTCCATCAGCGCATGGTGCACCTCCACCGACAGCGGCATCCAGCGCCGTGCGCCGTCGCCTGCGCCTTCGCTGTCGATGCGGCCGAAGGCCAGCTTCGGGATCGAGTCCTGGGTGGCGCCGCCGCGCGCATGCACGAAGCTCGTGAAGTGCAGCCACGGCAAGGTCGTGAAGTGGATCAAGGCCTGGTCGTCGACGCGGGGCGCAAAACCGCCGGCGCCACTGCGCGCCGCGGCCAGTGCCGGTGCGCCCTGCGCGACGAAGGTCGCGAAATCGCTGGCGTGCGGCAGGTAGGCGAAGCCGAAACTGTCATCGGCGCGCAGCACCGTGGTGCTGCCGTGCACGGTATCCAGTACTTCGACGCGGCCCTGGCGCAGCCGGTAGCGGAAGGGCTCGACGCGGTGCGCCAGCTGCAAGGCGATGAAGTGGCAGGCCAGCGTCACGCTGCCCAGCCCGGCCGCCGCCAACGCCGGCTTGAGTGCGCTGACGTCGATGCGCGTGCAGACGCTGAAGTGCGGCCTGTCGAAGCCGCGGAAGAACTCGAAGGCCCCGCGGCGTGGCCAGTGGTCGAGGTCGAGGTCGAAGCTCATGGCCGCATTCTTCACCACGCGCGGCGTACAGTGCGGCGGCCTTGGCAAGCGGAGACCCTGGCATGCGGATCACGATCGAACCCGGTGTGCAGCTGTTCGTCGACATCGAAGGCGCGGGCCTGGTGCCCGAGGGCCCGTCGATGCGCGAGAAGCCGACGCTGCTGCTGCTGCACGGCGGACCGGGCTACGACCACTCGGGCTTCAAGCCGGTCTTCGGCGCGTTAGCCGACGTGGCGCAGATCGTCTACGTCGACCACCGCGGCCACGGCCGCAGCAGCCGCCGGCCGGCGGCCGAGTGGACGCTGGACACCTTTGCCGACGACGTGGTGCGGCTGTGCGACGTGCTGGGCATCGTCAAGCCCATCGTGCTGGGCCAGAGCTTCGGCGGCTTCGTCGCGCAGCGCTACCTGGCGCGCCACCCCGCGCATCCGGCCAGGGTCGTCCTGTCCAGCACCAGCCACCACATGGGGCTGCAGCGCAAGCTGGACATGTTCGGCCGCCTCGGCGGCGACGCCGCGCGCGAGGCTGCACGCGCCTTCTGGACCGACCCCTGCGAGGCCACCTGGGCGCCTTACCAGCAGCGGTGCACGCCGCTGTACAACACGCGGCCGCCTGCCGATCCGCTGGCGCGCGAGCGCACGGTGTTCAACACCGAGATCCTGTTCGCGTCCGCCGGCGGCGAGCAGCGCACGATGAACCTGCTGCCGGGGCTGGCCCGCGTGCAGTGCCCGGTGCTGGTGATGGCGGGCGTGGTCGACCCGGTGACGCCGCTGGCCGATGCGCAGGAGATTGCGGCTGCCATTCCCGCACCGTGGGGCCGGATCGTCACTTTCGCCGACGCCGGCCACGGCGCCTGGCGCGACGAACCCGAGGCCGCGATGCGGGCGATCCGCGACTTCGTGACAGCCTGAGCCGACAGCGCACTCAGCAGGCCAGCAGCTGCGAGCGTGAGCGGATGAGCTCACGCGCGCGGTTCATCGCGTAGTGCATCGCCTCGTCGGGCGACGGCCAGCGGTAGCCGCAGGCCAGGGTGTCGTCGCGGAAGGCTTCCGGGTGCTTGCCGATGGCGCCGCGCACGCGGTTGACGATCAGTGCCGCCATGTAGCCGTCGCCGCGCGGGGCCTCGACGGCGCCGACGAAGATGCGGTAGTCGCCTTCCTGGCATTCGTTGAATCGCATCGGGGATCCTGTTGTGGGCTGGAACGGGCGCGAGTGTGGTCCCGCCTGGGAGGGGGCCCATCCCCTGCTGGGGGGAGAACCGTCTTAAGGGGGAGGTGGCGGCGCGGGCCGCCGTGTGCGGCTTGTGGAGCGGCCCGCTACTGCACCCAAAGGTCGACCGGAGCCGACAGCGTCAAGTCGCACGCGACGAAGAACGGGTTGATGGCGAGAATTTCTCCCGCCACCGACCGGATGCCCAGCAGCGACTGAATGTCGAACTCGAGGAACTGCTTCAGGCGCACCGTCGTCGGCGGCAGGAAGCCGCCGGCGACGTTGGCGGTGGTGTAGGTGCAGCGCATGATCGAGCGGTAGGCGTCGGCAGCCGCGGCGGCAGCGCCGACCAGCGTGCGCGACGAGAAGCCGAAGAACGACCCGCTGACGTGCGCGGCGTCGATCTGCGCAAATTCCGCGCTGGCGGCGAAGACCGCGTCCAGCGCGCCGTAGAACAGGCCGATGCGCGCGCCGAAGGTCGGCGGCGCCATCGTGCCCGGCACCTGCGAAACCTTCAGCAACTGCTTGAGCTGGATCGGCTGCCCTTTGGCCTTGCGTCCTTCGAAGCGCACGACGATCGGGTCTGCCGGAAAGCTGCGGACGGCGCTGAAGCCCGCCAGCAGCTTGGGCAGTCCGAGGACCTCGCGCCCGGTGAAAGCCGAGATCGGGTTGTCGACGAAGATGAACGGCAGGAAGAGTCCGACATCGACCGGCAGCCCACCTTGCTTGCGAAGCACCGGAATGGCGAAGTAGGCCTCGCGCTGCGGTGCGCCGCCGAAGTCGTCCCAGGGTGGCGTCGTCGCCGTCAGCGACGGGTAGTCGAGCACCTGCAGCACGACGACCGAGGTGTTGGGCGCAATGGCGATCGGCTCGAAGCTGATGCCCGCGCCGGCGGGAGCGATGGCGAGGTGACGGTCGCACAGGGCCTGCAGCGGCGCCCGGTCGGCGAGCAGCGGAAAGCCAAAGGCCTTGAGCCCCGTGAACGCGTACGGGGGCGGGAACTGCGTCCCGGCGATCGTCGGCTCGAACGGCGTGTGGTTCATGAGGCCCTCCGGATATCGGCCCGGCATTGCAGCGCCGGCCGATGTTGCACTTTACGACCCGGCGCGGCGATCCGTCAGAGCGCCCGCTCGCTGCGCTGCGCCAGGTAAAACCACTCATGCCCCGGCAGCGCCGACACGTCCGGGAACACGATGCAGCCGGCCTGCGGCGCGCGCACCTCGGAGCCGTCGGCGCGCAGCGCGATCAGTTCGTCCTCGGCCAGCGGGTCGAAGCTGGTCCAGTCCTTGACGAAGCGGTCGCCGTCGGCGTGGCGGTCGATGACCTCGGCCAGTCTCAGGCACTCGAAAGGTCGCGCCGGTGGCGCCAGCGGCAGGTCGGCCAGGCCCAGCAGCGCCAGCGTCTGGCGGATCGCGTGGTGGGCCACGTCCTCACCCGCCGGATCGTCGTGCGGGCCGCACTCCAGGGTGATGCCGTAGCCGCCCCGTGAACGCATGTACTCGGTCGTGCCGACGCCGTAGCTCGGGTCTTCGTGCACTGCCCCGGGGGTGAGGCCGCGTGCCTTGCGCCTGGCCACGCCGTCGGCGTAGGCCTGCATCCAGCCTTCGACGATGCGGCTCGGGCCGACGTGGGCGGCCAGTTGCGCTTCGGCCGCGGCATGGGCGAAGGGTTCGAGTGCGCCGCGGTTGTCAGCCGGCCCGTGCATCACGAAGGGCTGGCCGGGGCTGCGGAAGCTGTGCAGGTCGAGCAGCACGTCGTGCTCGGCGAACCACTTGCACAGCACGCCGGCGATGCGGTCTTCGTTGTCCTGCGGCGTCGCGGTCGGCTGCAGGCGGCGGTTGAGGTTGCGCTCGCCCATGCGCCGCATGTTGTTGTAGGCCAGCGGGTTGCACACCGGCACGAAGGTGACGCTGCCGCGCACGATCTCGATGTCGCTGCCGTCGATCTCGGCCAGCACGCGGCGGATGCCCTTGGTGCCGGCGGTCTCGTTGCCGTGCACCGCGCCGGTGACGATCAGCCGCGGGCCCGGCGCCAGGCCGGTGATGCGGTGGGCGCGCAGGTTCTGGTTGCTGATCATGTCGTCTTCAAGATCGTGTCTTCACTCGTCGCCGCCGCACAGCATGCGGTGCGCGCGGGCATACCGTTCGTGGATGCCCAGGATCACCTCGTCGGGCAGGTCCAGCGCCGCCTGCTCGGCGCCACCGGTGACGCCGGTCGACGCCAGCCAGTCGCGCAGCGGCTGCTTGTCCAGCGCGACGATGCGGCCCTGCTTCAGCTCGTCGGCAAGCCAGAAGCGCGACGAGTCGGGGGTCAGCGCTTCGTCCATCAGCGTCAGGCGGCCTGCTTCGTCGAGGCCGAATTCGAACTTGGTGTCGGCGATGACGATGCCGCGCGTCAGCGCATAGGCCGCCGCCGCCTTGTACAGGCGGATCGCGGTGTCGCGCACCTCGGCGGCGCGCGCGGCGCCGATCTGGCGGGCCAGCTGGTCGAAGCTGATGTTCTCGTCGTGGTCGCCCACGGCGGCCTTGGTGGCCGGCGTGAAGATCGGCTCGGCCAGCGGCTGCGTCATCGTCAGGCCCCGGGGCAGGGGAATGCCGCAGACGGTGCCGCTCTGGCTGTACTCCTTCCAGCCCGAGCCGGCGACATAGCCGCGCACGACGGCCTCGCAAGGCACGGGCGTCAGGCGCTTGACCAGCATCGCGCGGCCCTGCACCTGCGGCACTTCGTCGGGCGCGACGACGCTTTCTGGCGCCTGGCCCGTGAGGTGGTTGGGCACGATGTCCTGCAAGTGGCGGAACCAGAACAGCGCCATCTGCGTCAGCAGCCGGCCCTTGCCGGGCACCGGCGCCTTCATCACGACGTCGAAGGCGCTCAGCCGGTCGCTGGCCACCATCAGCAGGCGGTCGCTGCCGACGGCGTAGTTGTCGCGCACCTTGCCGCGCGCC
>JAYUPN010000153.1:0-10928 GCA_043760065.1 Rubrivivax sp. | reverse complement strand
CGGCAGCGAGCCCGCTGCTCGACCCGGTGCCGCTGGCGCTGGGCGTGCTGATGCACCGCTACTCGCTGCGCCGCGACGAGGCCTGGCGGCGGCTGCAGCGCCTGGCCGAGGAGCAGCAGCTGCCCCTGGCGGCGCAGGCCGAGCGGCTGCTGGCGGCGGTCGAGGAACTCGCCCGCTCTTCGTGACGGTGTCGCGGCCGCGTGGCGGCGCAGCGCTCGGCGCAGCGCTCAGGGGGCCAGCGTGAAGAAGAACGCCGCGCCGCGGCCGGGCTCGGACTCGGCCCAGATCTCGCCACCGTGCCGGCGCACGATGCGGCGCACCGACGCCAGGCCGACACCGTGGCCGGGGAAGTCGCTGGCGCTGTGCAGGCGCTGGAAGAGGCCGAACAGACGGTCCGCCGATCGCATGTCGAAGCCGGCGCCGTTGTCGCGCACGACGAGCGCGCTGCGCCCGCCCTGCGCGGCCGTGCGCAGCGAGATCTGCGTCTGCGTGCAGCGCCCGGTGTACTTCCAGGCGTTGCCGAGCAGGTTCTCGAGCACCAGGCGCAGCAGCGTCGGGTCGCCCCACGCCGTGAGCTGCGGCTCGATGTCGAAGTCGGCGCTGCGCTCGGGTGCCGAGCGGCGCAGGTCGTCGACCACATAACCGGCCAGTTGCGACAGGTTCACGCGCTGGCGCGCCAGCGGCTGCTGCGACAGGCGCGCCAGCGTCAGCAGCGCGTCGATCATCAGGTTCATGCGCGCGGCCGCGCCCAGCACGCGATCGAGGTGGTCGTTGCCGACGCGGTCGAGCTGTCGGCCGTAGTCTTCCTTGACGATGCGGGTGAAGCCCTCGACGACGCGGATCGGCGCCCGCAGGTCGTGCGACAGCGTGAAGCTGAAGGTCTCGCTCTCGGCTTCCAGCGCCGTCGAGGCGGCTGCGCCGGCCGCGGGCAACTGCCTGAGCACGGCGGCCCGCGGCGCAGCGGACGTGTCCGCGCCCGCCGGCACGACAACGACCCGCCAGCCTTGCAGATCCTGCGGCGGCGCGCCCGGCTTGCTCGCGCCGAGCGCGGCCACCAGGTCCGGCCAGGCGGCCAGCATCTCGGTCAGCGGCTGCCCGGCAGCGGCCGCGGGCCAGGTCTGCGCTGCAGCCGGGTTGAGCTCGGCGACGTGCCAGCCGTCGCCGCCTTCCACGGCCAACAGCGCCGGTTCGCTGCAAGCCGCCAGTGCCGCCGGCAGCGCGGCCGCAGCCTGCGCGCGCATCGTTTCGGCATCGCTGGGCCAGGCGCGGCCCTCGAAGCCGGCGAAGGCGCCGTCGTCACCGTGTCGCGGCATGCCACTCAGGCGCCAGCTGCGACTGCCCTGCACGGCAGCGGGCGCGACCAGCGACAGGTCGGCAAAGGCCGACTGTTGCTGCAGCCGCTGATGCAGGACGGGCTGGGTCAGGGGATCGAAGAGTTCGCAGTCGCTCGTGGCCGCATGGTCGGCAGCCGACCAGCTCTGCAAGCGATGCTGCGCGTCGGTCTGCCAGCACCAGCCGCCGCTGATCTGGCGCGCCCGGCGCAGGTCCTCGCGCGCCACGCGCAGTTGATTGCGATGCCGGGCGTGGACCCACCACGCGCCCAAGCAGCCGGCCAGCGCCGCCACGAGCAGCAGCGCGACGCTGGCGAACAGCGCTGGCGGCGGCCCGTCGGCCGCGCCCGTGCAGGCCACCAGTCCGGCGGCCGCCCCTGCGAGCGCAGCCGCCCGCGCGGCACATGCGAGCCGGCAGGCCAGGCAGTGGATGGGCATGGCCTGAATTGTACGGACGGCATTCGCGGTCCAACTCAAGTTCAGCGGTGAATCGCCGAAACAACACGCAGCCGGCGCCCCTTCGTGGGGGCGCCCTACGATCGTGCCTTGCAGCAGACGCTGCCTTGCCGCGATGGATGCAACCGAAGAATCCCTGCCCGGACCCCGCAATGGCTTTGTGACCCGTATTAAGCTCGCTCCGGTCAGCCACGGCCGCTCAGCCCACTCCCAACGAGAGCCGAAGTCGATCTCCGCCATGAACGCAAATGCAGTACCCGACGACGGCGCGTCCTCGCCCGTGCGCCTCGACGAACTGGCCCTGGCCCGCCTGCAGGAACTTGACCCCGACGGCCGGCATGGCGTGGTGAGCCGCGTGCTGGCCGCCTACGACACGTCGCTGCAGCGCATGCTGGCGCAACTGCGCGGCGCCCAGGAGCCGGCGCTGGCCAGCGTGATGGCCAGCGTCGCGCACACCCTCAAGTCATCGTCGGCGAGTGTCGGCGCGCTGGCGTTGGCGCGCACGTGTGCCGAGGTCGAGGCCCGGTTGCGCAACGGCGACGCAGCCGCGCTGGCCGGTGACTTGGCACGACTCATCGCCGATGGTGAAGCAGCGCTCGGGGCCGTCAGGGCTATCCTCCACGAGTGAGCATGCAGCCCCGATGACGCCCACGCACTCCTATGCCGACGACGGCCTGCCGACGCAGCCCGAAGTCCTGCTGGTCGACGACGACGAAGTCAACCTCCTGCTGACCGCACTGGCGCTGCGCGAGCGCGGCTTCAGCATCACCGAGGCCGCCAGCGGCGAACAGGCACTGCAACTGCTTCGCGAACACGCACCGGACATCGTGGTGCTCGACGCCATGATGCCCGGCGGCCTCGACGGCTTCGACACCTGCATCTCGCTGCGCCAGATGCCGGGCTTCGAGAACGTGCCGGTGCTGATGCTCACCGGGTTGGACGACGATGTCTCGATCACGCGCGCCTACCAGGCCGGCGCCACCGACTTCTTCGTCAAGGCCACGCAGTGGAGCCTGCTGGCCGGGCGCTTGCGCTACCTGCTGCGCGCCTCGCGCACGCGCATCGAGCTCGAGCACAGCAAGAGCAAGCTGGCGCGCGCGCAGGACCTGGCGCGCATGGGCAGCTTCGACTGGAAACGCGCCGGCGGCGGCTTGCTGCTGTCGCCCGAGGCGCTTCGTGTCTTCGGCTTCGGGCCGCAGGAGGCGGTCTCGTTGCGGCTGCTGCTGCGCATGGTGCCGCAGGACGAGCGGCGCTCGCTGCTGCGGCAGTTGCACGAGGCGCTGAGCCACACTTCGGTGGTCACCACCGACGTGCCGATCGTGCTGCTGGACGGGCGCCAGCGCATCATCCACACCGAAGCCGAGCCCGAGTTCAACGAACACGGCCAGGCGGCCGGCTACTCGGGCATCGTGCAGGACGTGACCGACCGCCGCCAGGCCGAGGACAAGATCCGGCAGCTGGCCAATTTCGATGCCCTGACCGGCCTGCCGAACCGCCGCCAGCTGATCTGGCGCGCCGAGCGGGCACTGGAACAGGCGCGCCGCATGCAGCACCAGTTTGCGCTGCTGCTGATCGACCTCGACCGCTTCAAGGTCATCAACGACACGCTGGGCCACGGCGCCGGCGACGAACTGCTGGTCGAGGTCGGCCGCCGGCTGCGCGCCTGCGTGCGCCACAGCGACCAGGTCATGGAAGGCACGCTCGAGGCCGTGGGCGTGCGCTCGCACCGCGCGCTGGAAGCCGTCGGGCGGCTGGGCGGCGACGAGTTCGTGGCCTTGCTGCCCGAAGTCGCCGACGACCAGGATGCCGAGCGCGTGGCGCAGCGCGTGCTGGACGCGCTGCGCGAGGCAATCTTCGTCGGCGGCCAGGAGTGTTTCGTCACCGCCAGCGTCGGCGTCGCGATGTACCCGCGCGACGGCCACACGGTGGTCGACCTGCTGCGCAATTCCGACGTCGCGATGTACTCGGTCAAGGCCCAGGGCCGCAACGCCTCGGCGATCTACAGCCCGCAGCTGGCGGGGCAGGGGCGGCAGAAGCTCGAGCTCGAGACGGCGCTGCACCGCGCCATCGAGCGCGACGAGCTGGTGCTGCACTACCAGCCCAAGGTCGACGTGCGCGCGGCGCGCATGGTCGGCGCCGAGGCGCTGATGCGCTGGCAGCGCGGCGGCAAGCTGGTGCCGCCGGCGGAGTTCATCCCGCTGGCCGAGGACACCGGCCTCATCGTGCCGATGTCGGAGTGGGCGCTGCGGCAGGCGGCGCAGCAGGCGCGCGTGTGGCAGGACGCCTTCGGCTTCGCCGACTCGATCGCCGTCAACATGCCGAGCCGGCTGTTCGAGCGCAGCGACCTCGTCGAGCACATCCACCAGTGCGTGACGCAGTCCGGCGTGCCGCACCGCGTGATCCACCTCGAGATCACCGAAGACAACCTGATGAAGGAGTTGCAGAACGTCATCCCGTCGCTGCACCGCCTGAACGAGATCGGCGTCGAGATCTCGATCGACGATTTCGGCACCGGCTATTCGTCGCTGGCCTACCTGACGACGCTTCCGATCTCCGAGCTCAAGATCGACCGCAGCTTCGTGCGCGACTTGGGCATCACGCCGCAGAGCTCGGCCGTCGTCACGGCGATCATCGCGCTGGCGCGGTCGCTCGGGCTGCGCGTGGTGGCCGAAGGCGTGGAGACGCTGCGCCAGATGGAGGTGCTGCACCGCCTGGGCTGCCACGTGATGCAGGGCTTCCTGTTCAGCCGTGCCGTCGAGGCGGGCGAACTGCAGACCTGGCTGGAGCAGACCGTGCTGCCGCGAAAGGCACCCTGGATCGGCCCCGCGCACGACATGCCCGAGGTCGCCAGCGAGAGCCTTGTCGCGGCACGCCGCAGGCCCAAGCGTTGATGGAAGCGACGCGACACAGCGCACCGGCAGCGGTGCTGGCCAAGGGTGCGCTCAAGCGACTGGCGCTGGCGCAGCAGGAGCCGACGCCCGACAACTACGCCCGGGCCTACGCCGAGGAAGCGGGTCAGCCGCTGCCGTCGACGGCGCCCGCGGGGGCGGCTGCACCGGTCATGCAGCAGCCCAGCGGCGCCGACTGGGCGCAGCTCGTGCAGCGCCTGGCGCGCAACCTGGATCGCGGCGGCAAGCAGTGGACCAGCGCGCGCCGCAAGGACAGCCTGCAACGTGTGATCGACGGCAGCCGCAGCGACGCCGGCCGCATGCTGCAGCGGCTGCAGTCGCTGATGGGTGCATGGGAAGCCGACCTGCCGTCCGACCCGGCGATCACCGGTGCCGAAGATCCGCCGCTTGCGGCCGGCAGCGGCCCGGCTTCGTCCTTCGCGTCGCTGGCGCCCGCTGTCGAGCCCGCTGTCGAAGCCTGGCCGCCGCTGGTGGCGGCGCTGGAGTCGACCGTGCGTGCTGCGCTGCCCGCGCAGCTGCCGGCCGCGGCCGAACTCGCCGCGCAGCTGGCCCGGCTGGCCGACGCCGTGGCCCGCCAGGGCGCCACGCCGGAACACGTGGCGGCCATCGCGCAGGTCTGCGAGCAGGCCCGGCGCCTGCTCGGCCAGGGCCACCGCCTGGTCGAGGCGCTGGGTGCCATGTGCCGCGAACTCGGCGCCAGCCTGTCCGACCTGGCCGAGGACGACAGCTGGACCCAGGGCCAGTGCGCCCGGCTGCAGGAAGAGCTGTCCGGCGAGCTGCACCTGCGCGGCCTGAAGTCCGCCGCCGCGCTGCTGGCGCAGACCCGGCTGCGCCAGGGCCAGGTGCGCGAAGGCCGGCGCGCCGCGCACGGCGCCCTCAAGCAGCTCATCCACGACATGCTGCTTGAGGTCGGCGAACTGGGCGAACACACCGGCCGCTTCCAGCAGGCGGCGGCGCAGCACGCGCAGGCCATCGAGCAGGCCGAATCGCTGGAGGGCCTGGCCGACGTGGTCAAGGCGCTGCTCGACGACACGCGCACCGTGCAGAGCGCGGTCTCGCGTTCGCAGCAGCTGCTGCTGGCCGACCGCGACCAGGCGGCGCTGCTGCAGCAGCGCGTGCTCGAACTCGAGGCCGAGATGCGGCGCCTGTCGGACGAGGTGTCGACCGACCTGCTGACGCAGGTGGCCAACCGGCGTGGCCTGATGTCGGCCTTCGAGGCCGAGCGCGCACGCTCGCAGCGCCAGGGCGGCAGTGCGCTGGCGGTGGGCCTGATCGACATCGACAACTTCAAGAAGCTCAACGACACGCTGGGCCACGCCGCCGGCGACCAGGCGCTGAAGGCCCTGGCCGCCGGCGTGCGCGAGCGGCTGCGGCCGCAGGACCACCTGGCCCGCTTCGGCGGCGAGGAGTTCGTCGTGCTGTTGCCGGGCACCGAAGTCGAAGAAGCGCGCCAGGTGCTGACGCGGCTGCAGCGGTCCTTGAGCGAAGCGCTGTTCCTGCACGAAGGGCGCGAGATCTTCGTCACGTTCTCTGCCGGCGTCACGGCCTGGCGCCCGGGTGAGGACCTGCAGCCGGCGCTTGAACGCGCCGACCAGGCCCTCTACGAAGCCAAGCGAACGGGCAAGAACCGCACCTGCAGCGGCTGAGCGGCGATCAGCGTCAGCGACCGCCGCCGGCGCGGGCGGCGGATGCCTTTGCTCACATCCGCGGCTCAATTCCTGGCTTTTCGAGCCGAGAAGACAGCCATGTGCCGGCAAAGTCGGCGCCAGACCCAGTCCCCCAGGTTCTCATGCGAACACTCTTCAAGTTGTTCAACCCGATCCGGCACGCAGCTGCCGCGTTCTTCAGGCACGATCTCACGCTGCGGCGCGACAGCGGCGCGCTGCACATCGTGCTCGAACCCAAGAGCGCATCGGCCGCGCCGGTCAAGCCCAAGAAGGGCAGCCGCGCCGAGGCCACGCAGCTGAAGGAAAAGCAGGAGCTGGCCTCGATCCTGCAACAGCTCGGTGCGCTGCTCGACGACGTGCCCGAGACACGTTCGGCGTTGCGCTACCTGGTGTTCGTCGAACAGGCGTTGAAGAAGAAGGGCCTGCGCGCCTTGCACAAGCTGCCGCTGGAGGTGCTGCAGCGGGCGCTGGAACAGCTCGAGGGGCTGGTGACCAATTGGTCGCCGACCGGGCTGGCCAGCCTGCGCTCGAAGATGGCGGTGGCGATCATCGACCGCGAGCACATGGACCCCGAAGCCGAAGCCGATGCCTACCGCACGGCGGCCGTGATGGACACGGCCCCTGAAGAAGCGCAGCAGCCCGTGCCCGAGGCCATCAGCGAAGACGATGCCCTGGCGGCGGCCTATGCCGCGCTGGGCACCGTGGCGCCCAGCGGCGAGCTCGAGTTCCACGGCGAGCTCGGATCGAGTTCGGCGCGGGCGCTGGCGCCTCCGCTGCCGCGTGTGACCGAGTCGGCCGCGCCGATCCAGCTGCGCGAACTGCAGAGCTGAACGCCACCGGCCACCGGGCCGGCGCGC
The DNA here is from genome assembly GCA_043760065.1 of Rubrivivax sp. Classification (GTDB taxonomy): domain Bacteria; phylum Pseudomonadota; class Gammaproteobacteria; order Burkholderiales; family Burkholderiaceae_C; genus Rubrivivax. The sequence goes on along the minus strand of JAYUPN010000153.1, from coordinate 3,708 downwards.
CAGCCGAGGCGGGTAAAGTCAGGCCGTCGGCCCCAAGCCGCGCGAACGGAACCGAGTGGCCCCGAGTTGTGGGCGCTGCCGACCCCCTCGTCGCGTGCAGGCCTTGCCCACGACGAGAAGCGCGATGGCGGAACAACTCGGGATCGGTGTCATCGGCCTCGGCGCCATGGGACGCGGCATGGCCGCTTCGCTGCGCCGCGCCGGCCATCACGTGCACGTGTGTGACGTGCGCGCCGAAGCGGCGGCGGCCTTCGCTGCCGAAGGCGGCACTGCCTGCGCCAGTGCGGCCGAACTGGCCGCGTGCTGCGAGATCGTGGTCAGCGTCGTCGTCAATGCCGCGCAGACCGAGGAGGTGCTGTTCGGCTCGGCCGGTGCTGCAGCGGCGATGAAGCCGGGCAGCGTCTTCGTCATGTGCTCCACCGTCGACCCGAACTGGTCGGTGGCGCTCGAAGCGCGGCTGGCCGCGCTCGACCTGCTCTACCTCGACGCGCCGATCTCGGGCGGCGCGGCCAAGGCCGCATCGGGCCAGATGACGATGATGACCGCCGGCACGCCGGCGGCGTATGCCAAGGCCGGCGGCGCGCTGCAGGCGATGGCGGCCAAGGTCTACCGGCTCGGCGACAAGGCCGGCAACGGCAGCAAGGTCAAGATCATCAACCAGCTGCTGGCCGGCGTGCACATCGCGGCCGCCGCCGAGGCCATGGCGCTGGGGCTGCGCGAGGGGGTCGATGCCGGCGCGCTGTACGAGGTCATCACGAACAGCGCCGGCAACAGCTGGATGTTCGAGAACCGCATGGCCCACGTGCTGGCCGGCGACTACACGCCGCTGTCGGCGGTGGACATCTTCGTCAAGGACCTCGGCCTCGTGCTCGACACCGCGCGCGCCAGCAAGTTCCCGCTGCCGCTGGCGTCGACCGCGCACCAGATGTTCATGCAGGCCTCGAGCGCAGGCTTCGCGCGGGAGGACGATAGCGCGGTGATCAAGATCTTCCCAGGCATCACGCTGCCGGAGCCGCGCTGATGCTGCTGGGTTGCATCGCCGACGACTTTACCGGCGCCACCGACCTCGCCAACAACCTGGTGCGCAGCGGCATGCGCACCGTGCAGATGATCGGCGTGCCGGGCGACGGCGCGCCGCCGGTGACGGCCGATGCGGTGGTGGTGGCGCTGAAGTCGCGCACGATCGCGCCTGCCGAGGCGGTGGCGCAGTCGCTGGCGGCATTGCGCTGGCTGCAAGGGCAGGGCGCGCAGCAGGTCTACTTCAAGGTCTGCTCGACTTTCGACTCCACGCCGGCAGGCAACATCGGCCCCGTCACCGACGCGCTGCTCGACGCGCTGCACGGGCCGGACCAGGGTTTCACCATCGTCTGCCCGGCGTTCCCCGAGAACCAGCGCACGGTGTTCAAGGGCCACCTCTTTGTCGGCGATGTGCTGCTCAGCGACAGCGGCATGCGCCACCACCCGCTGACGCCGATGACCGACGCCAACCTCGTGCGCGTGATGCAGGCGCAGACGCGGCGCCGCGTCGGCCTGGTGGCGCACGACGTGGTGGTGCGCGGCGCCGATGCCATCCACGAACGTTTCGCGGCCCTGCAGGCCGATGGCGTGGGCGTGGCGGTCATCGACGCCATCGACAACCAGGACCTGCTGCGCATCGGCCCCGCGCTGGCGGGCCTGGCGCTGGTCACGGCGGGCTCGGGCATCGCGATCGGCCTGCCGCAGAACTGGCGCGCCAGCGGCCAACTGCGCAGCGGCGCGGCGGCCGACGCCCTGCCGCCCGCAGCGGGCTTGTGCGCCATGGTCTCGGGCAGCTGCTCGCCGGCCACCAACGCGCAGGTGGCGCACTTCAGGCAGGCGGGCGGGGCGGCTTTCGCCGTCGACGCGCTGGCGCTGGCCGCGGGTGACGACGTCGTCGGCGCCGCGCTGGCCTGGGCACGGCCGCGACTGGCCCAGGGGCCGGTGCTCGTCTACGCCACCGCCGAGCCGGCTGCCGTGCAGGCGGTGCAGGCCCGGCTGGGCGTGGCGCGAGCGGGCGCGATCGTCGAGAGGGCCCTGTCGGCCATCGCGCTGGGCCTCGTGCGCGCCGGCGTGCGGCAACTGCTGGTGGCCGGCGGCGAGACCTCGGGTGCCGTGGTGCAGGCGCTGGGCGTGCAGCGCATGACGATCGGGCCGCAGATCGACCCCGGCGTGCCGTGGACCGCGGTCGAGTCGCCCGCCTGTCCCGGGCAGGTGGTGCACATGGCCCTGAAGTCGGGCAACTTCGGCAGCACCGACTTCTTTCGCAAGGCCTTTGTCTTGCTCCGGGGCCGGTGATGGACCCCCACGCGAACGCTCCGAAGGAAGCTCGTACCGCAGTGCGAAGCACGGAGGTTCCAAAGTGAGCCTGCAGCTGCGCGAGGAGATCTGCCGCGTCGGCGCCTCGCTGTTCGCACGCGGCTACGTGCACGCCAGCGCCGGCAACATCAGCGTGCGGCTGGCGGACGGCGGCTTCCTGATCACGCCCACCGACGCCTGCCTGGGCCGGCTCGACCCGGCACGGCTGGCCGCCGTGGATGCACAGGGCGCGCAGACCAGCGGCGACCGCGCGTCCAAGACGCTGGCGCTGCACCGGCGCATCTACGCCGCCGACGCCGACGCCGGCTGCATCCTCCACACCCACTCGACGCACCTGGTGGCGCTGACCCTGGCCGGTGTCTGGAGCGTCGACGACATCGTGCCGCCGATCACGCCGTACTTCGTAATGAAGGTCGGCCATGTGCCGCTGATCGCGTACCACCGGCCGGGCGACCCGGCGGTGGCAGAACTCGTGGCAGCGCGCATGCACGCGATGCGCGAGGCCGGCACGCCGGTCCGCGCCGTGATGCTCGAACGGCTGGGCCCCACCGTCTGGCACCGCACCCCGGCCGAGGCCAGCGCGGTGCTCGAGGAACTGGAAGAGACGGCCCGGCTGTGGCTGCTCAGCCGCCCGGCGCCCTTGACCGGCGCACAGATCGCAGAATTGCGCCACCACTTCGGCGCCGTCTGGTAGCGCCTCCACCCCCAAGAGACCGCCATGCCCCGTTTTGCAGCCAACCTCTCGATGCTCTACAACGAGCACCCCTTCCTCGACCGCTTCGCGGCCGCGGCCCGTGACGGCTTCCAGGCCGTCGAGTATCTTTTCCCCTACGCCTTCCAGCCGCAGGACCTGGCGCAGCGTCTCCAGGAGCACGGCCTGCAGCAGGTGCTCTTCAACGCGCCGCCGGGCAACTGGGAAGCCGGCGAGCGGGGCCTCGCCTGCCTGCCCGGTCGCGAAGCCGAGTTCCGCAACGGCTTTGCGCAAGCGCTGGCCTACGCCGAGGCGCTGGACTGCCCGCGCGTGCACGTGATGGCCGGACTGGCGCCGACCGGCGCCGAGCGGGCGCGCCTGCAGGCCAGCTACGAAAGCAACCTGGCCTGGGCCGCCGCAGAAGCCGCGCGCGCCGGCCGCGACGTGCTGATCGAGCCGATCAACACGCGCGACGTGCCCGGTTTCTTTTTGAACCGCCAGGACCAGGCCCACGCCGTGCTGGCCGACGTCGGCGCGCTCAACCTGAAGGTGCAGATGGACCTCTACCACTGCCAGATCGTCGAGGGCGACGTGGCAATGAAGCTGCGCCAGTATCTGCCCACTGGCCGCGTTGGCCACATGCAGATTGCCGGCGTGCCCGAACGGCATGAGCCGAATATCGG
>JAYUPN010000152.1:0-4098 GCA_043760065.1 Rubrivivax sp. | reverse complement strand
CCCAGCACTCATGCTGTAGTGCAGACCTTCGGCTCACGCGCAAGCAAAATCAAGCACTTAGCGGTGATGTCGGGGCTCAGTTGAGAAAGACGGGTTAGATCGGTCAAGAAGTGGTTCCACAGGCCGTTCAGGTCTGCGCCGGACAGGGCGCAATCGACCTCTTTGTCGATGTCGCGGAGGGCCTCAATCCACATGCAACCGCCTGGGCTCAGGATGCCGCCCATGCGGGCTTCCTGATCCAGCATCGTCCACAGTGGCCCTGCGCAGCGGCGGGGCCGGGGGGGTTCGCAATCAGCCCCAGGCGGTGCTTGTCGGCCTGAAACATGGCTTGCCACTTGCCCGCGAGTTCCCGGACGAGGATGGCTGCCTGTGCCTTGCTCACTTCCCCGAGGGCTTGGCTAACTTCCTTGCGGCCCAGGTGCGCAACCAGAACCACGGGAACTCGCATGCGGAAGTAGAGGCGCCCTTTCCTTGTGTCCAGACACCGGCCCCGTTTCGCCATTGTTGCCGGCCCGGTTTGTCCCTGGCGGAGTGCCCGAGAGGGCCCCGTGTGGGAAGTGTTGTGGGAAGGCCGGTGGCGCGGAACGCTAGAAACGACGCGGCCTCCCGAGGTTTCCCTAGGAGGCCGCTGTGTATTGGCGGAGTGGACGGGACTCGAACCCGCGACCCCCGGCGTGACAGGCCGGTATTCTAACCAACTGAACTACCACTCCATGCGGCTTCGCCGCTGCTTGCGCAACGGCCAAGTGCCACAGCAACTTGGCGTCCCCTAGGGGATTCGAACCCCTGTAATCACCGTGAAAGGGTGGTGTCCTAGGCCTCTAGACGAAGGGGACTGAACCTTCGATTTGTCCGTTCTCTTGAACAGCGCCGACCTGGTTGATGGTGGAGGTAAGCGGGATCGAACCGCTGACCTCTTGCATGCCATGCAAGCGCTCTCCCAGCTGAGCTATACCCCCATTTTCCTGTGCCCCAGGTGACCCTGGATCACGAGAATCTTTGCTGTTCAAGCGAGCCCATGAGTATACACAAACGCTCAGACGTGCTGCAACCGAAGAAGCACGGTCCGGCGGTCGAACAAGGCCAGCACGGCATCGATCGACGGCGTCTGCGCACGGCCGCAGACCAGCACCCGCACGGCCGGCGCGAGTTGGCCCATCTTCACCTGGTGCTCGGCCAGGGTGTCCTTCAGCGCCGCAGCCAGGCTGGACTTGTCCCACTCCACCGCGGCCAGCCGTTCGCGCAGCGCGCGCAGCGCGGGCTTGATCGCCTCGCCGAGGTGCTGCTCGATGTCGGACTGCGACGGCTGCACGGGAACGAACAGCATCGCGGTCCAGTCGGCGAGTTCGACGACCGTGCTGCAGCGGTCCTTGAAGAGCGCGCAGGCCCGCGCTAGCAGATGCATGTCCTCGGCGACGACACCGCGGGCGGCGAGTTGCTCCTGGACGAGCGCGGCCAGCCGCTCGTCGGCCGCCTGCTTGATGTAGTGCGCGTTGACCCAGGCCAGCTTGGCCGGGTCCCACTGCGCCGGGCTCTTGGCCAGGTGCGTGCCGTCGAACCACTGCACCATCTGCTGGCTGCTGAAGAGCTCTTCGTCGCCGTGGCTCCAGCCCAGGCGCGCCAGGTAGTTGAGCATTGCCTCGGGCAGGTAGCCGGCGTCGCGGTAGGCCGTGACGCTGACGGCGCCGCGGCGCTTGCTGAGCTTCAAGCCGTCGTCACCGAGGATGATCGGGCAGTGCCCGAACAGCGGCAGCGGCGCGCCCAGCGCGCGGAAGATGTTGATCTGCCAGGGCGTGTTGTTGATGTGCTCGTCGCCGCGGAAGACGTGCGTGATGGCCATGTCCCAGTCGTCGACCACGACCGCGAAGTTGTAGGTCGGGACGCCGTCGGTGCGCAGGATGATGAGGTCGTCGATTTCTTCGTTGCGGATGCTGATCGGGCCTTTGACGAGGTCGTCCCAGCTCACCGCGCCGCCGTGGGGATTGGCGAATCGCACCACCGGCTGCACCGCGTCGGGCGGCGGCGGCAGCGCCTTGCCCGGCGCCGGCCGCCAGCGGCCGTCGTAGTGCGTCTTCTCGCCCCGTGCGCGCTGCGCCTCGCGCATGGCGTCGAGTTCCTCGGGCGTGCAGTAGCAACGGTACGCGGTGCCGGCGGCGATCATCTGCTCGACGACCTCGTGGTAGCGCGACAGGCGCTGCATCTGGTAGATCGGTCCTTCGTCGTGCTGCAGGCCCAGCCACTGCATCGACGCCAGGATCTGCTCGACAGAATCTTGCGTCGAACGCGCGACGTCGGTGTCCTCGATGCGCAGCACGAACTGGCCGCCGAAGTGGCGTGCGTAGGCCCACGAATACAGCGCCGTGCGCGCGGTGCCCAGGTGCAGGAAGCCGGTGGGCGACGGCGCGATGCGGGTGCGCACAGGTTTCATTTCAGCGCATCCAGGCCGCGCGCCAGGTCGGCCTTCAGGTCCTCCAGGTGCTCCAGACCCACGCCGAGCCGGATCATGTTCTGGCCGATGCCGGCGGCCTGGCGCTGCGCTTCGCTCAGCCGTCCGTGTGAGGTGCTGGCCGGGTGCGTGATGATGGTGCGGACGTCGCCGAAGTTGGCAGCGATGCTGCAGACGCGCGTCGCGTCGATCACGCCGAAGGCCTGCTCGCGGCCGCCGCGCACGTCGAAGGACAGCACCGCGCCGCCACAGTTGGACTGCTGCGCCATCGCCAGCTCGTGTTGCGGGTGCGACGGCAGGCCGGGGTAGTACACGCGCGTCACCGCCGGGTGGGCTTCGAGCCAGCGTGCCATCTGCAATGCCGCTTCGCTCTGCGCCTTCAGCCGCACCGTGAGTGTCTCCAGGCCCTTGGCCACGACCCAGGCGTTGAAGGGCGACAGGCTCATGCCGGCGCTGCGCATCACGGGCACGAACTTGCTGTCGACCATCTCGGCGCTGGCGCACAAGGCGCCGGCGATGACGCGGCCCTGCCCGTCCAGGAACTTGGTGCCCGAGTGGATGACGATGTCGGCGCCCAGCTTCACCGGCTGCTGCAGCGCCGGCGAGCACATGCAGTTGTCGACCGCCAGCCAGGCGCCGGCCTCGTGCGCGATGTCGGCCAGCGCGCGGATGTCGCAGACGTCGGTCAACGGGTTGGTGGGCGTCTCGGCGAACAGCAGCCGGGTGCTGGGCCGCACGGCCGCCCGCCACTGCGCCAGGTCGGTCTGGCTCACGAAGGTGGACTCGACGCCGAACTTGCCGAACTCGCCTTGCAGCAGCTTGATGGTCGAGCCGAACACGCTCTGCGAGCACACGACGTGGTCACCCGCCTTCAGCAACCCCATGACGAGCAACAGGATGGCGGCCATGCCGCTGCTGGTGCCGATGCAGCCGGTGGTGCCCTCCAGCGCCGCCAGTCGCCGTTCCATGATCGTGACGTTGGGGTTGGAGAAGCGGCTGTAGACGAAGGCGTCTTCCTCGTTGGCGAATCGTGCCGCCGCGGTGGCCGCGTCGGGGTGCACGAAGCAGCTCGTGAGGTACAGCGCCTCGGAGTTCTCGCCGTAGGGCGATGCCGGCAGGCCTTCGCGCACGGCCAGCGTCTGCAGCCGCGTGCCCTCGGGCAGATCGACCTTCGGGATCATGCCCGGTCCTCGCTGCCCTGCAGCGCCAGCCGCGAACGGTTGCCTTCTTCTTCCTCGTCGAACTGCAGTTTGCGCTGCGCCTGCATCGTCGCGAAGTCCGCGGCCGTGACGTCGCCGGTGATGTAGTGGCCGTCGAAGCAGCTGGCCTCGAAGCCCTTGATGCGAGGATTCAGCGCCGCCACCACGCGCTTCATGGCGTCCACGTCCTGGTAGATCAGCTGGTCGGCGCCGATGTAGGCGCGGATCTCCTCGATGCTGCGGCCGTGCGCGATCAGCTCTTCCTTGGTCGGCATGTCGATGCCGTAGACGTTGGGGAAGCGCACCGGCGGCGCGGCGCTGGCCATGTAGACCTTGCGCGCGCCGGCCTCGCGCGCCATCTGCACGATCTCCTTGCTGGTCGTGCCGCGCACGATGCTGTCGTCCACCAGCAGCACGTTGCGGCCCTTGAACTCCATGCCGATGGCGTTGAGC
>JAYUPN010000151.1:0-4125 GCA_043760065.1 Rubrivivax sp. | reverse complement strand
GCCATCACTGCCGGCGGCCTGCTCAGCCTGCCCAAGCTGGTCTTCCCGGGCGGCGCGCTGGTCGGCTGCGAAGCCGGCACGCTCAACGCCGCGCGCATCAAGGGAAGCCACGCCGCGATCAAGACCGGCCTGCTCTGCGCCGACGCGATCTACCGCGCCGTGGTCAAGGAAGACCGCCGCCACGACGAGCTGACGGCGTACCCCGAGGCCTTCCGCGCGAGCTGGTTGTACGACGAGTTGAACGGCGCGCGCAACTTCAAGCAGTGGTTCAAGAAGGGCAACTGGGTGGGCATGCTGATGACCGGCATCGAGCATTGGCTGCTGCCCAAGCTCGGCTTCAAGAGTCCGCCGTGGACGATTCACCTCACGCAGCCGGACCACGTGCGCCTGAAGCCCGCGGCCGAGTGCCCGCGCATCGACTACCCCAAGCCCGACGGCGTGCTGACCTTCGACAAGCTGAGCTCGGTCTTCATCAGCAACACCAACCACGAAGAGATGCAGCCGGCGCACCTGACGCTGGTCGATGCCAAGGTGCCGGTGGGCATCAACCTGGCCCGCTACGCCGGCCCCGAGGCCCGCTATTGCCCGGCCGGCGTGTACGAGTTCGTGAAGAACGAAGACGGCGCTGACCGCCTGCAGATCAACGCGCAGAACTGCGTGCACTGCAAGACCTGCGACATCAAGGACCCGACGCAGAACATCGTCTGGGTTGCGCCCGAGGGCGGCGGCGGACCGAACTATGCGGGGATGTGAGCGCAGCGAGCGAGCAGGCGTGTAGCCGCGCCTATGCCCGCGCCGCTGTTGATGCTCTGCTCATCGCTGCTGTTTGCAGTGATGGGCGTCTGCGTCAAGTTCGCCTCCACGCAGTACAGCGCCGGCGAGATGGTTTTCTACCGCTCGCTGTTCGGCGCGCTGTTCATCTTCGGCCTGTCACGCTGGCGCGGCGTGTCCCTGGCAACCACGTTGCCGGCGATGCACTTCTGGCGCAGCGCCAGCGGCGTCGTCGCGCTGATGCTGTGGTTCTCTGCCATCAGCGGCCTGCCGTTGGCCACGGCGATGACGCTGAACTACATGTCGTCGGTGTGGATGGCGCTGTTCCTGATCGGCGGCAGTGTCCTGGTCGGTGCAGCGCGGGTCGATGGCCGATTGGTCGCCGCGGTGCTGCTCGGTTTTGCCGGGGTGGCCCTCGTGCTGCGTCCGACCGTCGATCAGCAGCAGTTGTGGCACGGCTTGATCGGCCTGCTGTCGGGCATGCTGGCGGCGCTGGCGTACTTGCAGATCACGGCACTCGGCCGCGCCGGTGAGCCCGAGGAGCGCATCGTCTTCTACTTCTCCATCGCTGGCCTGGTGGCCGGCACGCTGTGGATGGCCCTGCGCGGCGCCAGCGCGCACACGCCGCGCGGCGTGGCATTGCTGCTCGCCATCGGTCTGCTGGCCACCGTGGCGCAGATGATGATGACGCGCGCCTATCGCATCGGCCGCACGCTGGCCAATGCCAGCCTGCAGTACCTGGGCATCGTCTTTTCCTTTGTCTTCGGTGTCCTGCTGTTCGATGATGCGGTGACGCTGTCGGCCCTCCTCGGCATGGCGCTGATCGTCGGCGCCGGCCTGTATGCCACGCTGTTGCGCGCGCGCCAGCAGGACCACGCAACCCCACCGCCCACTGAAAGTTGATGGCCATGAAAACCTTGATCACCGCTGCCGAGTTGATGGCGCAACTGAAGGGCGCGCACCCTCCCGTGCTGCTCGATTGCAGCTTCGATCTTGCCGACACCGCAGCCGGTCTACGGGCCTGGCAGGCAGCGCATCTGCCGGGCGCGTTTTACCTGCATCTCGATGACGATTTGTCCGGACGCAAGGAGGATGGCAACGGCGTCTTTCGCGGTCGCCACCCGCTGCCAGATCGCGCCGCGCTCGCCGCCACGCTCGGCCGCTGCGGCATCGGCCCGACGACGCCCGTCGTCGCTTACGACGCGCATGGCGGCCCGTACGCGGCGCGCGCGTGGTGGCTGCTCGGCTGGCTCGGACACGAGGATGTGGCCGTGCTCGATGGCGGCCTGGCCGCGTGGCGCGCTGCCGATGGTGCGCTGCAAACGCAAGCGACACCTCAGTCGAGCGGTGAGCCGTACCCTCTGCATGGGTCCGCGCTGCCCACGCTCGACGCGGCCGCCGTGCGCGCGGGCCTCGGCCGCCTGAACCTGATCGACGCACGTGCGGGCGAGCGCTTTCGCGGCGAGATCGAACCGCTGGACCGCGCGCCCGGCCACATCCCCGGCGCGCGCAACCGCTTCTTCAAGGACAACCTCGCGGCAGACGGTACTTTCAAGAACAAAGAAGCCCTGCGCGGGGAATGGCAAACGCTGTTGGCGTCAGGCGATCCAGTGCACTACTGCGGCTCGGGCGTGACCGCATGTCACAACCTGCTGGCCGCTGCGCACGCCGGGCTCGGCATCGGCACCCTGTACCCCGGGTCGTGGAGCGAGTGGTCGAGCGATCCTGCGCGACCGCAAGCAAAAGGTTGACGCCGCGCAAGCAAGGTCTAGGCTTCGGGTTGCACAGTCACTGTGTCAACACGGAGGCCCGCCACCATGTTCAAACGCATCCTCGTTCCTACCGACGGTTCGGACATCACCTCCAAGGCCGTCAACATCGCCATTGATCTCGCCCTGGCCGGTGAAGGCCAGATGTTCGTCGTCAGCGTCAAGGAGCCCTTCCCTTACAGCGCCATCTCCGAAATGCAGCCGGTGCCGCCGCAGGAGTTCTACGACGCGCAGGAGCGCATCGCCGCCGGCCGCGTGAAGTCCGTCGCCGACACCGCCAAGGCGGCCGGCGTGGCCTGCGGCGGCCACACGGTCGAAGCCCTGCACCCCTGGGAGGCGATCCTCGACCATGCCAAGGCCCAGCAGTGCGACCTGATCGTGATGGCCTCGCACGGCCGGCGCGGCGTCGCGGCCCTGCTGCTCGGCAGCGAGACGCAACGGGTGCTGATCCACAGCTCGCTGCCGGTTCTCATCGTGAAGTGACGTGCGGCTGGCCAGCGCCGGGCCGCTCCCCTCGGAGGACGCGAGTGCAGCGAGCCAGGGGCTGTCAGTTCTAGTGCAGGAACTGGCGCGCGACCAACACGAGCACAAGGCCGGCGACGATCCAGCCGATCTGCGCCAGCGTCTCGCGCATCGGCAAGCGGCGCTGCAGTTGCGGCAGCAGGTCGGCCACGGCCACATAGATGAAGCTGCTGGCCGCAATCACCAGCAGGTACGGGAACAGCGTCTCCCACGGCCCGACGACGAAGTAGCCGACGACCCCGCCGACCACCGCCGACAGGCCCGACAGCGCGTTGTAGACCAGCGCGCGCGTGCGTGACAGGCCGGCGTTGAGCAGCACGATGTAGTCGCCGACCTCTTGCGGGATCTCGTGGGCAATGATGGCCAGCGACGTCACCACGCCCAGTTGCGTGTCGGTGAGAAAGGCCGCAGCGATGATGATGCCGTCGCAGAAGTTGTGGATGCTGTCGCCGAGCAGCACGCTCCAGCCGCCGTGTCCGGCCTGCTCGGCGTCGAAGCCGTGATGGTGGTCGTGGTGCGGGTCGTCGCCTTCGTGGTGGTGGCCGTGCCGGTAGAGCTCGGCCTTCTCGAGCAGGAAGAAGAACAGCAGGCCGCCGAGCAGCGTCGCAAACAACGACTGCGCGTCGGCGCTCTTGCTCTCGAAGGCTTCGGGCAGGATCTGCAGCAGCGCCGTGCCCAGCAGCACGCCGACCGACAGGCTGACCAGGCTCTTGACGATGCGACCGAGCAGATGCACCGTCAGGCTCGCCGCGGCCAGCACCGACAACAGGCCACCGGCGAGCGTGGCCAGGATGATGTAGGTCAGCGTCACGATGCTCGGGCCAGCGCCGGGCCGCTCCCAAGCATCGGCCCGAGCCTCCAAGGGCCACGACGTGGCCCCTCACGGGGCCGGGGGGAGTGCGAGCGCCGCGAGCGAGGGGTCGTCATGTCACGTGGTTCGCTTTGAACCAGGCAAGACAGCGTCTCCACCCGTCTTCGGCCGCGTCCTTGCGATAGCTCGGCCGGTAGTCGGCATGAAAGGCATGCGGCGCATCGGGGTAGACGATGAACTCCGAGCGCTTGG
>JAYUPN010000150.1:0-11121 GCA_043760065.1 Rubrivivax sp. | reverse complement strand
GCGCGGCCAGAGGCCGGCGGCGGCGAGCGCGGCATGGTTCAAGGCCACCGCGCCCAGCGCTGCGGGCCAGGCTGCCGGCCAGGCCAGCGCCGCGGCGGCCGCGGCGACGTGCAGCGCCGCACTCGCGGGCACCACGGCCGGCACCGGCCACTTTGTGGCCACCGGTGCGAGCGCAGCCGCTGGAGTGGGTGTCGGTGTCATGGGGAAGTCAAAAATTCTGTCACACGGGCTCAGCGTGAGCGCCTGCGCGGCGCGAATGCAGCCGACAGCACCAAGGCCAACAGGCCGCCCAAGGCCACGACGCGGCCGATGGCCGACAGCGCCGGGATGCCCGACATCGCGATGAGACCGAACGACAGCACCGTGGTCAGGTTGGCCAACACCAGCGAAGCCAGCGTGTCGTCGTCGGCCATCGCCTCGTCACGCTGCAGCATGTCGAAGAAGAGCGCGTAGTTGGAGCCCACCGCCACCACCAGCAGCAGCCCCACCAGGTGCAGGATGCCGAGTTGCACGTCGAACAGTGCCAGCAGACCCATCGTCAGCAGCACCGACAGCAGGAGAGGCTGGCACACCGACAGCACGCGGCGCCACGAGCGCAGCGTCAGCGCCACCAGCAGCAGCACCGCGCCGGCGCCCAGCAAGGCCTGCAGCTGCGCCTGGCGCAGGTAGTGCGCGTAGATGCGCGTCAGCTCGGCGCCGATCTCCAGCACCTGTGACCCCGGCACCGGCTGCAGCGCCTGGCGCACGGCCGCGGCGTCCAGCGCATCGGGCCTGCCGACGGCTGGCTGCAGCGGCAGCAGCGCCACCCAGCTGCCGTCCTGGCGGCGCAGCAAGAGCGCGTCGATCAGCGGCGACAGGCCCGTGGCGCGCAAGTCCTCCAGCCGCACCGGCGGCAGCGCGCGTGCGGCCTGCACTTCGGCGACGAAAGGTTCCAGCCGCTGCGCCGGCAGCGGGCCGCCCTGCGTGGCTTCGGCGAGCGCCGCGCGCAGGGTCTCGGGCGGCGGCAGGCTGGCCAGGCGCGACTGCTGCAGGGCCTGGCTGGGCAGCCAGCGCGCGACGCTGTCGTAGCCGGCAAGCTGACCTTGTTCGACGAGCCCGTCGAGCAAGGCGCCGGCGGCTTCGGCGTTGCGCAGCGTGGCCTGCAAGTCGGCGCCGGTGACGACGGCCAGCGTGCGCGCGTCGCCGGCACTGAGGTCGGCGCGCAGGCTGGCGTCGAGGTCGAGCGCTGACTGCTTGATCGGGCTCAGCGAGCTGAGCTGCGCGCTCCACAGTGCGTCGCGCTGCCAGAGCAGTGCCGCCGCCGCCACGCCCAGCGCCAGAACCGGCCAGCGCAGGCGCGGCAACCAGGCCACCGCGTGCGCCGCGCCGCGCCCCAGCGCCAGCCGCAGCCGCGATCCGCGCGCCCCCTGCGGCATCAACTGCGGCATCACGAAGCGCGTGAACGCGGCTGCGCCCAGCAGCCCGGCGAGCGAGAACACGCCCAGCTGCTGCAAGCCCGGGAAGCCCGAGAACACGAGTGCCGCGAAGCCGCAGACGCTGGTCAGCAGGCCCAGCCGCACCGTCGGCCAGCCGTGGCGCAGCCAGTGCGCGGCGCCGTGGGCGCGCGACTGGATCAGGTAGTAGATGGCGTAGTCGACCGCCTCGCCGATGAGCGTGGTGCCGAAGCCGAGCGTGATGCCGTGCACGCCGCCGAAGACCAGGCTCACGGTGGCGATGCCGACCAGCACGCCGGTGGCCACCGGCAGCAGTGCCACCCCCAGCGCCGCCAGCGAGCCGAAGGCCACCAGCAGCAGCACGCTCATCAGCACCGTGCCCGCGATGGCCAGTCGTTCGACCTCGGTCTCGATCTGCGCCCTGCTGTCGACGCTGAACAGCGGTGCGCCGCTGATCTGCAGTTGCAGTCCCGGCGCATCGAGCGCCGCGTGGGCCTGGCGGACGCGGCCGATCGCGGCCTGCTGCGCGTCGAGGTCGGCCCCCGGTGCCTTGCTGATCGCCACCAGCAGCGCACGCTGGCCCTGGCGCGAAACCCACACGCCTTCTTCGCTGCGCGGCGCGCTGCCGGGGATCAGCGTTTCGGCAATGCGCACCGTCTCGCCGGTGGGGTCGCGCTCGAGGATCGGCTTGATGGCGTTGCCCGCCGGCGTGCCCAGCAGCGACAACGTCTCGCCGATGGCGTCGCGCAGCCCGGCGGCGCTGAAACGCTGCGCGTCGACCGCCGGGCTGAGCAGGTAGCGGTGCTCGAAGAGCCAGGTGCCGACCTCGGCAAAGGCCTCGGTCTCGCCGTTGTTGACCTGCTCGAACAGGCCGCTGTCGCGCAAGGCCTTGGCCAGCGCGCGCGAGGCCGCGGCGCGCGCCTTGGCGTTGCCGCCGTCGATGCCGATCAGCAGCGTGCGCGCCGGCAGGCCGCTTTGCAGCTGCTCGATCAGCACGCGCTGCTGCGCGTCGGGGTTGGCCGGCAGGAAGGCGCTCAGATCGGCGCTGAAGTTCGTGCGCAGGATCTGGCCGACGCACGCGGCCACCACCGCCGCCCACACCAGCAGCACGAGGGCGCGCTGCCGGGTCATTTGAGCGCCTGCAGCGGCTCGATCGACATCACCGAGCGGTCGCCGCCGGCCAGCCACAGCTCGACCACGCGCAGCTCGCCGCTGACGCCGGTGATCTTGAGCTCGCGCACCTGGGTCGCCAGGCGTTCGTCGCGCGGCACCAGCGTCAGCGTCCACTGCACGGGGCTGCCCTCGACCTTGATCCTGAAGTGTTTGTCCAGCGAGCCGGCGTTGCCGGTGAGGGTGCCGCGCACGGCCTCGATGAGTGCCGTGACCTCGGGGATCGTGTCCAGCGTCATCTGCCGCGTGCGGCCGCCGCGCTTGAGGATCAGCGCGTTGCCGTCGACCACCATCGACTCGGCGCGCGGCTCGGTGGTGGTGCGCGTGAAGCGGTTCGGCGCCACGAAGCTGAGCGTGCCGCTGGCGCGCAGCGGGCCGTCGATGCCGCTGACGGTGCGCTCTTCGGTGAAGCGCGCCTCGCCGCTCTTGTGGCGCGCCAGCAGGCCGGTCACGGTGGCCAGGTCCAGCGCCAAGGCCGGCACGGCAGCGCCGGCCAGGGCCAGCAGCAGCGGCGCCAGGCGCAGCGTGCGCTGCAGGGGGTCAGGCCACTTGCGGTTCTTCACGCCAGTAGTCGTAGAAGTTGAACCAGTTGAAAGGCGCCTCGCGGCACAGCGACTCGAGCCGCGCGACGTAGGCGTGCAGCGTCTGGCGGATGAGCTGCTCGCGCGCCGCGGGGTCGGCGGGCGGCTGTCGGAAGTCGGCCAGCGTCTCGAAGCGCACGTCGTAGCGGCGGCCGCCCAGGAAGAGCCCGACCATGAAGATGACGCGCCGCTTGAGCAGCATCGCCAGCCGCAGTGGGCCGTCGGAGAAGAGCGCCGGAACGCCCAGGAACGGGATCTCGATGCCGGGTGAACGCGCCGATTCGGCGCCCAGGAAGCGGTCGCCCAGCAGCCCCACCAGGTGCCCGGCGTCGAGTGCATCGCGGATCGCCAGCGTCGAGCCGGGGTTGCCGATGGCGATGACGGCGAGCTTGAAGTCAGGTGCCACGGCTTGCAGAACGCCGTGGATCTTGCGCGCGTTGTCAGGGTACATGACCATCGTCACGCGCATGCCCGGGAAACTCTTGCCCGCGGCGTGCAGGCTCTCGAAGCTGCCGAGGTGCGCGCCGACGAGGAACCCGCCCTGCCCGGCGGCCAGCGTCTCGTCGCAGCCGGCGTCGCCATGCATCGTGAGGTCGAAGGCGCCCAGCTGGCCGCGCACGAAGTAGATGCGGTCGAGCACCGTGCTGGCAAAGCTGTGGAAGTGGCGGTAGCGCTCGCGCCAGGTCGGGCGCCGGCCGAGCACGCGGCCCAGGTAGCGTGCCGAGTGGCGCCGCGGTGCACCCGCGAAGAGCAGGAAGTACAGCGTGATCGGGTGCAGCAGCAGCCGCGCCACCGGGCGGCCCAGCGTCACCGCGACCCAGGCCATGAAGCGCAGCGCCAGCAGGCTGCCGCGCTCGCGGCGCCGCGCCCACGCCGGGGCGGCCGGGTTGGGCGGCGCGGTGGTGCTCATGCCGCGGGTCTCATGCGGCCGCATCCGCGCTGAGCTGCCCGCGCGCCACGGCGGTGTCGCCGCGCCAGACCTCGAAGGCGACGCCGCTGCCCTGCTCGCGCAGCGCCACGCGCAGCGTCGAGCCCGGCGTCACGGCGTGCAGGAACTTGGCTTTGTCGATGCGCGGCGTGGCGCCCACGCGCGCGGCCAGCGCCGGCTGCGCCGCCAGTGCCTGCATCACCAGCGACAGCAAGGACACGCCGGGCAGCACCGGGTGGCCGGGGAAGTGGCCGGCGAAAGCGGGGTGGTCGGCGGCGATGTGAAACGTGGCGTCGTCCGGCGGCGCGGGCTCGGCGGCATCGGGCGCCGTCAGCGTCTGCAGGGCGAAGCGCCGCAGCGCGGCGACGGTCAGCTTGCCGGTGGCCTCGCGCGGCAGCGCGTCGACATGCACGACGCGGCGCGGCACGAAGGCGCTCTCGATCTGTTCGCGCAGTGCGGCGATGATCTGGCGCGCCGTCAGGCGCGGCGCGACGACAAAGGCCAGCGGCCGCACGACGCCTTCGGCGACCTCGTCGGGCAACCAGAAGGCGCCGTCGTCGACACCGTCGATGCGGTTGAGGTGGAAGTTCAGGTGCGCCAGCGAACTGCGCTTGCCGGCGACGTGGATCAGGTCGTTGGCGCGGCCCAGCAGCTGGAAGTGCTGCGCGTCCTGCAGCACCAGCACGTCGGCCAGCGGTGTCGGTTCGATGACGTGGCCGCCGGCGACGACGAAGCGCTCGCCGTCGGCCGTCGCCTGCTGCGCGATGCGCAGCGCGCCCAGCGTGTGCCAGGTCTGGCCGGCGGTGGTGCGGCGGCTGGCCACCTGGCCGGCTTCGGTGCAGCCGTAGATCTCGATCAGCTGGCCGTCGAACGCAGCCTCGGCCTGCGCCGCGAGTTGCGGCGACAGCGGCGCCGTGGCCGACAGCGTCAGCGCCACCGGCGGCAGTTGCAGGCCGGCCAGCAGCAGCGTCTTGAGGTGGAACGGCGTCGTCACCAGCGCGCGCGGCGCGGGCACGGCCTGCAGCGCGTCGGCGATGTCGGCGGGGTAGAACGGCCGCCCGGCGTCGAAGGTGGCGCCGCCCAGCATGGCCAGCAGCACCGTCGACTCGAAGCCGTAGCTGTGCTGCGCCGGCACCGTGGCCACCAGCGTGATGCCGGCCAGCGTGGGCTGCTGCAGCAGTTCGGCCAGCCGTTCGGCTTCGGACGCGATGTTGGCCACCAGCGGCCCCCAGCGCTTGGCGTGCGGCTGCGGTGCGCCGGTGGAGCCGCTGGTCAGCAGGCACACCGCCTCCTGGTCGAGCGGGATCTGCGGCACCTGCATCACCGGCGCCACGCCCCGTGGCCGCTGCACGGCGTGCAGCGGCAGGCCGCCGGTGTCGGGCGGCACGTCGTCGACCATCAGGTACGGCGCGCCGCCGGTCGGGGGCACCTGGCGCAGCGTCTCGGGCAGCGCGTTGGGCGGCATCAGGCTCGTCTGCCCGCGCAGCAGCGCCGCGGCCAGGCCGAGCGCGAAGTGATAGCGGTCCTGGCACAGGTTGACCGGCCGGCCGTCGGGCAACTGCGCCGCCAGCGCGAGTGCTTCACCGACAAACTGCGCGGCAGAAATGGCGTCGCCCTGGCGCCAGGCCAGCGGCTGCGCCATGTCGCGCAGGCCCAGCAGGGGCAGCGTCGCGGTCAAGGCGCGGTCTTCACGTGTTTGCGGCCCGATCGCTGGTAGGCGTCGAAGCCGGCGCGCAGCGACACGCGCGGGAACTCCGGATGGCGGTGGTAGCGCCACAGGTGTTCGCCGAGCATCAGCAGCCCGGCGGCGATCGGCGTCAGCACGGTGCAGTAGAAAGTCCACCAGGACCAGGGCGCCAGCAGGTAGAGCAGCGTCGAGACACCGACCATGGCCAGGAAGTAGCCCATCCACAGCTGCGTCACGCCGCGCGTGTACAGCGCCATCGCGGGCGTGAACTCCTGCCCCAGCCGGCCGTGCAGGCCCCTGGCCAGCGCCGTGATCAGGGGCTGGCTGCCGGCGCGCAGCGTGAGGCCGAAGGTCCAGGCCAGCGCGGCGTGGATGCCCGCGTGCTGCAGCACGTACAGGCGCTGCGCGTCGACGACGCCACCGCGCCACACCACCACCGCCAGCACGCCCAGCAGGACGACGCAGGCCGACAGCGTGGCCCACTGCCGGCGCTGCCAGCCGACGCCCGCGACGGCCAGCAGCAGCGGGCCGAAGAGCAGGGCCAGCGTGATCGGTCGGTTGGCAGCGTGCACCATCAGCCAGTTCGACAGCAGCGCGTAGGCCACCAGGGCGAGCACCACGGCACCCGCCCGCCAGGCGGCAGCCACGGCCCCTGGCGCTCTACTTGGTGCGGTGCTGGG
Organism: Rubrivivax sp.; assembly: GCA_043760065.1. Classification (GTDB taxonomy): domain Bacteria; phylum Pseudomonadota; class Gammaproteobacteria; order Burkholderiales; family Burkholderiaceae_C; genus Rubrivivax. The sequence continues at coordinate 4,642 of JAYUPN010000150.1, read as the reverse complement.
CGACATGGGCCGCCAGGCTGCGCAGGTTGGTGAAGATCTTCTGGTTGTTCTCGTCGTCCGAGCGCAGCTGGAAGCCGTAGCGCTGCGAGACCTCGAGCGCCACTTCCAGGATGTCGATCGAGTCCAGGCCCAGGCCGTCGCCGAAGAGCGAGGCTTCGGGGTCGATGTCGGCGGCGGCCGTCTCCAGGTTCAGCGCCTGCACGAACAGCGCCGCCAACTCGCGTTCGAGCGTTGGCAGGTCCGAGACCGGCAGGGCGGCGGTGGGATTGGGCGGCACGGACACGAAAGGACTCCCCGGGAAACGTTGGCCAGGCCCTGCTCCGGGCGCGACTGCTGATTGTAGGCGGGGCGGCTGCTGCGGCCGGCGCGGCTACATGCCCTTGAACAGGTCTGCGTAGAGGCGGCTGGCGAGCAGCGTCTCGGGTCGCCCGCGCAACTTCAGCGTGACCTTGCCCGACTCCTCGCGGCGCGCGCTGGCGACGCAGCGTGCCTGCACCACGGTGCCGCGGTGCACCTGCCAGAAGACCCGCGGGTCCAGCTGCGGCAGCAACTCGCGCAGCGAGGTGCGGATAAGGTGTTCGCGATCAGCCGTGATCACGCGCACGTACTTGTCGGCGGCCTCGAAATAGATCACCTCTTCCACCGGCACCAGGTGAACCAGGTTGCCGACCTGGGCCTGGATGACGGCCAGCCGGGGCGCGGCTGGCGTGGCGGCGGCTGCAACCAGCAAGCCGCGCAGCTGCACCAGCGCTTGCTCGATGCCCTGCTTGATGCCTTGCTCGATGCCTTGGGCCGGTGTCGCACGCGCGGCCAGCCGGGCCTGCAGTCGGTGCACGCAGCCGGCCAGCCGCTCGCGGCCGACCGGCTTGACCAGGTAGTCGACGGCCTGGGCCTCGAAGGCCTGCAACGCGTAGTCGTCGTAGGCGGTGACGAAGACCAGCAGCGGGAAGGGATGGCCCTCGGGCCAGTCCTCGGCCAGCGCCTGCGCGGCTTCGAGGCCGCTGCAGCCGGGCATGCGGATGTCGAAGAAGCAGACCTCGGGCCGCAACGCCAGCGCCTGCGACGCCGCCTGCAGGCCGTCGCCCACGGTGGCCAGCACCTGCAGCTCGGGCCACAGCGCCTGCAGGTCGGCGCGCAGGCCGGCGGCGAGCAGGGGTTCGTCTTCGGCGATCAGCGCGCGGGGTGTGTTCATGCGGTTCAGGCGATGGCGGGCAGCGGCAGCCGGACCGTGGCCAGGGTGCCGCCCTCGGAGTCGGGCGCGGCTTCGAGCGTGAACGAGGCGCGCTCGCCGTGCAGCGTGGCCAGCCGCTCGCGCACCTGGGCGACGCCGAAGCGGCTGCCGGGCTGTGCCGCGGCCGCGTCGGGCAGGCCGGCGCCGGTGTCGCGCACCGTCAGCACGAGTTCGCGGCCTTCGGCGCGCGCAGACACCGTGATCAGCCCGCCCTGCACGTGGGGCTCCAGGCCGTGCTTGATGGCGTTTTCCACCAGCGGCTGCAGCAGCAGCGGCGGCACCGGCAGCGCGGCCAGCGCAGCGGGCAGGTCGAGCCGGGTGCGCAGCCGCGGCCCCATGCGCACGGCCATCAGGGCCAGGTAGTCGGCAATGCGCTCGAACTCGATGGCCAGCGGGTGAGCAGCCACGCGCGAGGCGCTGAGCGTGGCGCGCAGGTAGGCGATCAGGCGATCGAGCATCGCTTGCGCCTGCGCGGTGTCCAGCCCGATCAGCACGCGCAGGTTGGCCAGCGTGTTGAACAGCATGTGCGGCTCGAGCTGGCTCTGCAGCAGGCGCAGCTGGTGCTCGGCGGCCTGGCGCTGCGCCGCTTCGGCATCGGCGCGGGCCGTGGCCAGCCGCTCCATGCCGCTGAGCAGCGCCATCAGCACGACGGTGGCCAGCAGGCTGATCACCAGGGTGACGCGGGCTTGGCCGCTGGACAGGTCGAACACGTTCGGCGTGTTGAAACCCGTCAGCAGGTCGGCCAACGCCTGCCCCAGCGGCGGGCCGAGCAGCACGCAGGTGGCCGCCGAGCCGACGACACCGGCCCAGCCGCGCGCAAAGGTGCCGGGATCGGCGGCGAGGCCGCGCACGGCGCGCAGGCGGTCGTGCAGCCACGCCAGTGACAGGTAGGTCGTGTCGTTGATCAGCATGCAGGCGCTGCCGATGCACAGCGAGTACAGCAGCTGGTGCTGGAAGGTGCTCCTGTCCAGCAGCCACAGCAGCACCGCGATGCCCAGGCACACCGCCAGCAGCGTCAGCACCATGCGCCGGGCACGCTGGCGCAGCCGCCGCTTCACGGCCGCCAGCGCGGTGGTGGGCCCCGCGGCAGCGGCTGCAGCGCCGGGATCGGTGGGAAGGGCAGCGCTCATCAGCTTGTTGTACAGCGTCGGGCGCGCGTGGCGCCGATGCGGGACTGTCGGCGCGTCGGCCTGCCGATGCCAGCGGCCCGCGACCGGGCGGCGTCGGGCAGCGCCAAGCGACATCGCCGGCGTGCGGACGGCGGCTCAGCCCGACGCCAGCCGCGCCCGGATGGCTTCGATGCGCGCGCGGTTGACGCCCAGGTCCTTGCGACCCAGCCGCGAGGCCGATCGCACCTGCACCACGCGCGTCGCGGGGTCGAACCAGAACTCGACGTCGTCGGTGTACTTCATGAGCCGCGTCGTGAAGGTGGCGTAGAGGTAGTCGGGTTGCGCCTTCACGACCTGCGCGCCGGGCATCGCGGACACGATGGCCTGGATGCGCGCCAGCGTGGCGGCGCCGTCGCCCACCAGCGGCAGCGGCGCGATGCGCGCGTAGCCGGCCTGCTCGTGGCCGGGCCAGAGGTCGGCCTGGCTGCTGACGCTGTTGGGCGTCTTCGACGGCGGCTTGAGCTTGCCGTCGCGCACGCCCAGGTTGTCGGGCGCGCGGCCGTGCAGGAAGCCCATCTGAGCGGCCAGCACGGCGGCCACCGCCAGCACGGCCACCACCACGAGCAGGATCAACAGCCACTTCAACATCGGTCGCCCTTCCGCCTGGGGCGCCAAGCTTGTCGGGCGGCATTGTGCCGGGTCCAGGCGGGCCGGCTGCAGGCCGCGCGTGGCGGGTTGGATCAGCGGTGCGCCGAAGGCTTGGCCGGCGCCATGGGCGCCTGGGCGACCTGCGCTGCGGCCTTGGCGGCGCGGGCGGCGCGGGCCGCCTTGATGCACGACGGGTTGCGGCCGTTGGCGGCGAGCGCCGGCCACGAGGCGGCCAGCAGACAGGCCACGAGCATGACCCAGGCCAGGCGCAGGATGGTGCGGGTGTTGTGCTGGTGGACTGCGGTGGTGTGCATGGTGGCTCCTGTCTGGGGGTGGCGCCGCTGTTTGTGGCGCCTGGACCCAGGGTAGGGCGCGAGTCGCCGGCGACCCGTTCAGCGCCAGGTGAAGCGCGGCTGGTCGAAGTGCGCGACGCGGGTCGGGCGGCCCAGCAGGCACTGCTGGGCAAACTGGTACAGGATCGCGGCCGTCGGCGCGGCCACCCAGTTGTCGCCCAGCGGCATGCGCAGCACCGGGTGCTCGTGACCGGGATGCGGCGGGTCCAGCAGCGGCGCGTCGTGGCGCAGGAATTCGGCCAGCGGGATGCGGTGCGCGCCGGCGACCTCGGCCGGGTCGGGCCTCAACTCCGGCGCCATCCCCGCCCAGACGACGAAAGGCGTGATGACGTAGCCCGAACGCGTGGCGTAGTCGTCCAGGCGGCCGAGCACGGCATCCGGCGGCACCACGAGGCCCAGTTCCTCGTGCAGTTCGCGCAGCGCTGCGGCGGTGGCGGTCTCGCCTTCGTCGATGCGGCCGCCGGGCAGGGCCCACTGTCCGGCATGGCGGTTCATGCGCGCCGCTCGCCGCGTCAGCAGCAGCGCTGCATCGGGGCTCCAGTGGTCGTGGGCGGGAAAGCCCGGCAGCGCGGCGCCGTGGCCGGCATCGACCACCGCCAGCACCACGGCGGCGCGGCGCAGCGCGGTGTCGTCGATGGCCTGCGCCGGCGTGGCCTGCAGTCGTTCTTGCAGCGTGCGCAGCAGGGCCTCGTTGCGCAGCACGGTGGCGGTGGACCCTAGCGCCGGCGCGAGCCGCCGAGCAGCGACCCCAGCACGCCGCGGATGATCTCGCGGCCGACGGCCGATCCGATGCTGCGCACGGCCGACGAGGCGGCTTTTTCTGCCAACCCGGCGTGGCGCCCGCCGCGCGGGCCGGTGGTGCCGAACATGGCGTCCTTCAGCATGTCCATCATGCCGCCGCCGGCCGGTGCTGGCGCCGCTGCGCCGCCGGTCGCGATCGGTGTGCCCATGCTGCCGCCCCCGGCAGGCGCCGGAGCCGGCGCTGCACCCGCGCTTGCGGGCTCGGTCATCGCCCGGCCCTTGATGCGCTCGTAGGCCGACTCGCGGTCGACCGTCTTCTCGTAGGCGCCGGCGACCAGCGAGCCTTTGATCAGCGCCTGGCGCTGCTCGGGCGTGATGGGCCCGATCTGGCTGCCCGGCGGCAGCACGAAGACGCGCTCGGTGACGCTCGGGCGGCCCTTGGCGTCGAGGAAGCTCACCAGCGCCTCGCCCACCGCCAGCTCGGTGATGGCGGTGGCCATGTCGCCGATGGCCGGGTTGGCGCGCATCGTCTCGGCGGCGGCCTTGACCGCCTTCTGGTC
>JAYUPN010000149.1:0-4133 GCA_043760065.1 Rubrivivax sp. | reverse complement strand
ATGCCGACGCCGCCGGTCAGCATCTCGGCCGCGACGATGACCAGCCAGGCGGTGCCCACGCTCAGGCGCACGCCGGTCAGCATGTACGGCAGCACGGCGGGGAAGAGGATGCGCGTCATGACCTTCCACTCGCTGAGCTTGAGCACGCGGGCCACGTTCAGGTAGTCCTGCGGCACGCGCTGCACGCCGACCGCGGTGTTGATGATCATCGGCCAGATGCTGCAGATGAAGATGGTCCAGATCGCCGCCGGGTTGGCGCTCTTGAAGACCAGCAGGCCGATCGGCAGCCAGGCCAGCGGCGACACCGGCCGCAGCAGGCTGACGAGCGGATTCACCATCCGGTTGAGGAAGGTGAAGCGGCCGAGGATGAACCCCAGCGGGATGCCCACCGCCGCCGCCAGGCCGAAGCCGACGGCCACGCGCTGCAGCGAGAACAGCACGTTCCAGCCGATGCCCTGGTCGTTGGGGCCGTTGCTGTAGAAAGGATCGGCAAAGAGCTTGACCGCGGCGTCGAAGGTCTCCTTCGGCGTCGGGAAGGTGGTGCTGTTCAGGGTCAGCAGCGCCCACACGCCGACCAGCAGCGCCAGGCCGAACACCGGCGGCAGCACCGCCAGCCACAGTGCGCGCCAGTCGAACGGCGTGCGCCCGGTCTTGGGCGGCGCGGCTGCCGCTTGCGGTGCGGTGCTGGCCGCAGGTGCGGCAACGGAGCGCGCGTTCTCGGCGGCGGCCGCAGCGGGCCCGGCGTCGAGTGCGGTGTGGAAGACGGCGGCCACCATGACGGTCCTCCTTCAGGCCGCCTGAGCGGCCTTGATCTTGAAGCCGTCGGCGTACCGGGCCGGGTCTTTGCCGCTCCAGACCACGCCGTCGATCATCTTGCTGCTGCGCAGGTCGCTCTTGGGCAGGCTGACCTTCATCGCACTGGCGGCCTCCTTGTACAGCGCGGTCTGGTTGATCTGCTGCGCCACCGCCAGGTAGTTGGGGTGCTCCTTGAGCAGGCCCCAGCGCTTGTGCTGGGTCAGGAACCACATGCCGTCGCTCAGGTACGGGTAGTTGACGAGGCCGTCGTTGAAGAACTTCATGTGGTTCGCGTCGTCCCAGGTCCGGCCCATGCCGTTCTGGTAGCGGCCCAGGATGCGCTGGTTGATGGCGTCGACACTCGTGTTGACGTAGCTCTTCTCGGCGATCGTCTCGGCCATCTTGTTCTTGTTGGCCAGACCGGCGTCGATCCAGCGCCCGGCTTCGAGCACGGCCATGATCACGGCGCGCGCCGTGTTGGGGTACTTCTTGACGAAGTCGCCGGTGGTGCCCAGCACCTTCTCGGGGTGGTCCTTCCAGATGTCTTGCGTGGTCGCTCCGGTGATGCCGATGCCGTCGATGATGGCGCGGTGGTTCCAGGGCTCGCCGACGCAGTAGCCGTCCATGTTGCCGACGCGCATGTTGGCCACCATCTGCGGCGGCGGCACGGTGATGACCTTGGCGTCCTTGACCGGGTTGATGCCGCCCGAGGCCAGCCAGTAGTAGAGCCACATCGCATGCGTGCCGGTGGGGAAGGTCTGCGCGAAGGTGTACTCGCGCCCATCATTGGAGGGACGGGCGGCCATCACCTTGGCCAGGGTTGCGACGTCGACCGCGCCCTTGTCGGCCAGCTTCTTCGACAGCGTGATGGCCTGGCCGTTGTGGTTGAGGTTCATCAGCACCGCCATCTCCTTCTTTGGCCCGCCGACGCCCAGGTGCACGCCGTAGACCAGGCCGTAGAGCACGTGCGCCATGTCGAGTTCGCCGCTGACGAGCTTGTCGCGCACGCCGGCCCAGCTGGCTTCCTTGGTCGGGATGATCTTGACGCCGTACTTCTTGTCGAAGCCCAGCACGCTGGCCATGACGACGCTGGCGCAGTCGGTCAGCGGGATGAAGCCGATGCGCACTTCCTCCTTCTCGGGCTTGTCGCTGCCGGCGGCGTAGACCGCGGCCTGCAGACCCGGGATGAGACTGGTGGCGCCGGCGGCTGCGGCGGCCTTGACGACGGTGCGGCGTGCCATGTCGGTGGGTCCTGCGGAAGGGTTGTTCATGGGGTGTGCGGGTGCTGTGCAAAGGGGGGCAAGCCAATGAACTGCCATGGCGGAAAGCGCGAAGGCGTCCACACGTCGGTGCGCCGCTTGCGAGGCACACGTCGTGAGGACGCCTTTGTCCCGCCGGCCCTGCACAAACACTGCGCAGGTCCGGCGCTGGCGAGAAATCGGCTTTGATCTCTCTCTGCTTCAGAGCAACGCAATCGTCATGCCAGCCTTGGCCGGCGCTGGAAGGGCTTGGCGTGTCCGGGTTTGCACCAAGGCGCGGCAGCGCGCGCATCGCTGGTGCATCGCCGGCACCGCGGCGCAGCTACATCAGCAGATCGGCCGCGTCGACGATGCGCTGCGCGATGTCGGCCATCTTCAGGCCCTTGTCCATCGCGGCCTTGCGGATGCGGCCGTAGGCATCGGGCTCGCCGATCTGGTGTCGCTGCATCAGCAGCGCCTTGGCGCGGTCGATGGTCTTGCGGTCGGCGAGCTGGCCGCGTACTTCGGCCAGTTCCCGGCGCAAGGTCTCCTCGTGCTCGAAGCGCGCCAGCGCGACCTCGAGCACCGGCTTGATGCGCTCCGGTGCGAGCCCGGCCACGACGTAGGCCGTGACGCCCGCGGCGATGGCGGCGCGCACGTGCGAGGTGTCGCTGTCGTCGGTGAACAGCACGATGGGCCGGCGCGCGTCGCGCGTGGCCATCACCACGTGCTCGAGCGTGTCGCTGGCCTGGCTCTCGGCGTCGACGATGATCATGTCGGGCTGCAGCTGCGCCAGGCGCTCGGGCAGGAAGGTGTCCACCGGCAGCACGGCGACGATGTTGCAGCCGGCCTGCAGCAGGTTGATGCGCAGGCTGCGCGAGCGCTCCACTTCGTGCACCGCGGCCTCGTCGCCCGCCTCAGGCGCGAGCGAGTCAGGAGCGACGATAACGATGCGGGTGGGTTCGGAGCTGGTCACGTCCTGCTGTCTCGCAACTTTCGAGCCAGTTCACTTGCGCCAGTAGACTCGGCCGCCATGAAGGTGCTCGGATTCGAATCGTCGTGCGACGAGACCGGTGTCGCGCTGGTCGAGACCCGGGCGACGGGCGCGCCGCGCCTGCTGGCCGAGGCGCTGCACAGCCAGGTCGACATGCACGCGGCCTACGGCGGCGTGGTGCCCGAACTCGCCTCGCGCGACCACATCCGGCGTGTCTTGCCGCTGACCCGGCAGGTGCTGGCGCAGGCCGGCTGCACGCTGGCCGAGGTCGACGTCGTGGCCTACACGCGCGGCCCTGGTTTGGCGGGCGCGCTGCTCGTTGGCGCCGGCGTGGCGGTGGCGCTGGCTGCGGCGCTGGGCAAGCCGGCGCTCGGCATCCACCACCTCGAAGGCCACCTGCTGTCGCCTTTCCTGGCCGACGATGCGCCGGAGTTTCCCTTTGTGGCGCTGCTGGTGTCGGGTGGCCACACGCAGCTGATGCAGGTCGAAGGCGTCGGCCGCTATGCGCTGCTGGGCGAGACCATCGACGACGCCGCCGGCGAGGCCTTCGACAAGAGCGCCAAGCTGCTCGGGCTGGGCTACCCCGGCGGCCCGGCGCTGGCGCGGCTGGCCGACTTCGGCAATCCCGACGCTTTTGCGCTGCCGCGGCCGCTGCTGCACAGCAAGGACCTGGACTTCTCTTTCGCCGGCCTGAAGACGGCGGTGCTGACGCAGCACCGCAAGCTGGGCAGCAACGTCTGCGAGCAATCGCGCGCCGACCTCGCGGCCAGCACGCAGGCGGCGATCGTCGACGTGCTGGTGGCCAAGTCGCTCAAGGCGCTGAAGCAGACCGGCTCGTGCCGCCTGGTGGTGGCCGGCGGCGTCGGCGCCAACCTGCGCTTGCGCGAGAAGCTGGACGCCGGTGCCGCGAAGATCGGCGCCCGCGTCCACTATCCGCCGCTGGCGCTGTGCACCGACAACGGCGCCATGATCGCGCTGGCCGCCGCACTGCGGCTGCAGCACGGCCTGGCCGAACTGCAGCACGACAGCGCTTTCGACGTGCGGCCCCGTTGGCCGCTGGCGGAACTTGGATCCGTCAGTTGACGTTGATGCGGGCCGCGGCGCGG
>JAYUPN010000148.1:0-37763 GCA_043760065.1 Rubrivivax sp. | reverse complement strand
GCCGCTGCCCCTGGCGCCGCCACGGACAGCAGCGCCGCCGGCTGCAGCTTCGCGCTGGACATCCGCTGCAGCCGGCGCACGCAGGTCAGCCTCGACCTGCCGCACCGCGCCGACAGCTTCGTGCCGCGTGTCCATGCGTTGCACGCGGGCGACCCGGCTCTGGCGCCGTTGACCGGCGTTCGCTTCGGCACCGACGAGGACGGCGGCGCCGCCGTGCTGCAGCTGGACATCGCCGACACGCAGCCGGCGGCCACCTACAGCGGTGTCGTGGTCGACGCCGCCACCAACCAGCCCCGCGGCACGCTGTCCGTGCGGCTGCTGGCCTGAACGCCGTCGCTTCCCAGGTGCAGACCGCCGCCGCTGCCACCGAACGCTGCACCCCCGGCGTGGTGCGCGAGACGCTGGCCGAGTACGGCGCCGCCACCCACCAGGCGCTGCAGGCCCATCTGCCCACCGGCCAGCCGCAGCGCCACCTCTACGAGCTGCTGGCCGACTACCCGCGGCGCAGCGGCAAGATGATGCGCTCCAGCCTGTGCATCGCCACCGCGCGCGCCTTCGGCGCCCGCGTCGACGACGCACTGCAGTCGGCGGTGGCGATCGAACTGCTGCACAACGCGTTGCTCGTGCACGACGACATCCAGGACGGCAGCGAGCAGCGCCGCGGCCGCCCCACGCTGCACGCGCTGCACGGCGTGCCGCTGGCGCTGAACGCGGGCGACGCGCTCGGCCTGCTCAGCATCCGGCCGCTGGTGGCCAACGTCTCGCGCCTGGGGCCGCGGCTGGCGCTGCGCATCTTTGAGGAGACCGAGCGCATGGCCTGGGAGTCGGCCGAAGGTCAGGCCATGGAACTGGGCTGGCGGCGCGACAACAGCAGCGACCTGAACGACAGCGACTACCTGGCGATGGTGCTGAAGAAGACCTGCTGGCTGGCCACCATCCACCCCAGCCGCGTCGGTGCGCTCATCGGCTCGCGCGGCCGCGCGCCGCTGACGCCCTTCATCCGCTTCGGCTTCTTCCTGGGCGCGGCGTTCCAGATCCAGGACGACCTGCTCAACCTCGTCGCCGACGACCGCTACGGCAAGGAGCTCAACGGCGATCTCGTGGAAGGCAAGCGCACGCTGATGCTCAACCACGTGCTGATGCAGGCCACGCCGAAAGAACGTGCGCGTCTGTCGCGAGTGCTCGACCCGGTGCGCCAGCCGCCCGGCGCCGCGCAGGTGGCCTGGCTGCGCGGCCTGATGGACCGCTACGGCTCGATCGAGCATGCACGCGGCATCGCCCACGGCCTGGCCGGCGCCGCGCTGCACGAGTACGCCGGCATCTACGACGCGCTGCCCGAGTCGCGCGACAAGCAGTTCATCCGCGGCCTCGTGACCTGGGTCTTCGAGCGCACCTGAGCGCCGAACCGCGCACCCCGGCACGACACCCTCACCCACACCCGAACCGCATCGAACCGGAGCCCGACATGGCCGAGACCCGCGTCAAGCATCACTTCATCGACCCCACGGGCGAAGCCAGCGCGGGCTCGCTGCCGGTGCGGCCGCCGTTCCTGTTCACGGGCGTGACCTCGCGTGTGTTCCCGCTCAGGGCCAACATGGCGCGGCTGACGCAGTTCTGCGACAGCTACGTCAACATGGACATCCCGCCCGAGATCGTGCACTACCGGCCGGCGCTGCCCTTCGTCTACCTGATGGTGCTGGACTACGGCAGCATGTCGTCGGCGTCGATGCAGGCGCAGAACGTCGGCTGGGTGGCACAGCACGAGGTGGCCTTCACGGTGCCGCTGGAGCGCTGGCGCATGGAACGAGGCCGCCTGGTGTTCAAGGACTGGGCCTGCGTCTCGCCTTTCATCTTCGTCGACGACGAGCTGTCGCTGACCACCGGGCGCGAGATCTACGGCTGGCCCAAGGTGGCCGGCCGCGTCGACGCCATCCGCCCGATGTGGGACCAGCACCCGATGGCTGGGGCGCGGCTGTTCAGCTTCAGCACCGCCGTCTTTCCCAAGGTCTACGCCGGCGAAGGCGAGTCCGAACGTGTGCTGCTGCAGATCGATGCCGACCCCGCGCCGCACTTCAGCCAGATACCGCTGGACACCGCCAACCCCTGGGCGCCGTGGACGGCGCTGGCCCAGGCCACGCGCGGGTCGCTGTCGCTGATGGGCAGCGCGCTGGACATGACGCTGGCGCTGCGTTCACGCGGCTGGCGCACCAACCGCAGCAAGGAATCGCTGAAGGCCATGGGCAGCAAGGCCGCCGACTACCTGCGCCACCTCGGGCCGGCCTGGCTGCAGTCGTCGCAGTCCCGCGAGGATGCCCGCTCGCTCGTCGGCGAAGGCTGTCCGAAGCTGGCCTTCGACAACGTGACGATCAAGCAGTTCCGCGACGCGCAGGAACCGCAGCGCGCCTGCTACAAGGCGCTCGTGCGCTCGACGATGGGCATCGAGCGCATCAACCGCAGCGGGCTGCTCGGCGACAGCAACCTGCTGCGCGGCGACACCTCGGGCGGCTACACCATCCGCGTGCACCGCTACGCCACGCAGCCGATCATCGAGTCGCTCGGCATCGAGGTCACGCGCTGCGAAAACGCCGACGGCGAGGTGCCGATCTCGGTGCTCAAGGCGACGCTGCCGTTCTGGACCGACGTCGACCTGTACTACGGCGCCGGCGAAGTCATCTGCTCGCGCATGCACCGGCCGGGCGACGACGGCGAGCAGGCAGACGACTGGGTCGACGAGCAGCCTCGCAGCGCAGCGCCGGCGGCGGCAGCGTCACCGCCGGCCGCAGCGGCCGAGGTGGCCGCAGCGGCCGCCGACATCGCCCCCGTGCACACCCAAGCCGCGGTCGACCACCAAGCGCACAGTGACTACAACACCGCGCTGGGCGCAGCGACGCAGCCGATGGTCGGCCCCTTTCACTTTCCCGATGTCACGCTGCAGGTCTTCCCGCTGCTGGCCGACCGCGTCAAGCTCGAGCGTTTTGTCGAGCAGTACCTGAACGAGACCATGGAGGGATCGGGTCAGAAGTTCTACACCATGGGCTCCTACGCCTACCTCGTGGTGCAGTGCACGGGCGAGCAGAACGGCACCATGTGGTCCAACGCCAACAACATCGGCTGGTGGGCCGAGCGCGAGGTCTCGTTGTGCGTGCCGGTGAAGTGGTACGCGCTCAAGCCCGGCACGCAACAGCTCGAACTGGTCAGCGTGGCGATGGTGGCGCCCTTCGTCTACTCCAGCAGCGGCCGCGCCGTCATCACCGACCGCGAAGTCAACGGCCGCCCGGCGGTGAAGGCCACCATCACGAGCCCGCGCGACGTCTGGCTCGACGAGTCCGGCCCCGACAAGCCGCGCCAGTACCTGCGCCTGCAGACCGAGGTCTTCCCGGCGCTGGGCTACGGCCAGCAGGCCGAGGAGCGCACGCTGCTGGAGATCGACGGCCGCGACGTGCTGGCCTGGAACGACAGCGTCGGCTGGCGCCTGGTGGCCGAACGCTGGGGCCCGGAGCTGGTCGACGACCTGATGGTCAAGGCCGAGATGTGCCAGCGGCAGGCCGACCACGTGCTGGCGGCGCAGGCACTGGCACTGGAGGTGCTGGGCCAGGGGGCACCGGTCAACTGGCTGGTGCTCAAGCAGTACCGTGACGCGGCCGAGGTCGACAAGGCCTGCTACCAGGCGCTGGTGTGCACGGCGCGCACCATCACCCGCATCTACGACATCCGCGAGATCGAGGACCGCGTGCACGTGCGCGTGCACCGCTGCGCCGGGCACCCGCTGGTCGACACGCTGGGCCTGAAGGTCAAGAGCGTGGACTCCGGCAGCAGCGGCGTGATCGAGAACCTGCAGCCGCTGCGGCCGTTCTGGATGCGCATCGCTTCCAAGGAAGACCTGGGGCAGATCGTCGCCGTGCGCACGGGCGACGGCAGCTGGCGCGTGCAAGCGCCCTGGTCCGGCGCCGCGCCGGACGACGTCGACCCGGCCACGCTGCCGCAGGTGAGCGCGCCCTATTTCCGCGCCAGCGGCTGGACCCGCGTCAGCGAACGCTGGGACATGGCCCCGCAACAGCTGCGCTCGCAGGCCCGGCGCCATCTGCGCAATGCACTGCACGACAGCCTGCTCGGCGCAGCCGTCGCGTTGCGCGAGGCCACGCCCGAACGTCGCCTGGACGTGGAACGCCGGCTCGAGCACCTGTACTGGGCCGCCAAGTCGCCGGCGCGCAAGCTGCTGGAAGAACTGCAGCAAGCCGAGCGCGAACACGCGGTGGCCAGCTTCGCCGAATCGCACCGCGTCGCCGACCTGCAGTTGCTGGAGCAGGCCCTGCTGGAGGCCGGGCTGGACTGGACGTCCAGCAACCCGGGCGAGACGCGGCTGTCGGTCGCGGATGCCCAAGTGCACATCGCCAAGCTGCAGGACGTGCAGGTGGTGCTGGAGTCGATCCTCAGCGCCGAGTGGGAACACTGGGGCAACCCGCGCTGGTTTCAGAACGGCCAGCGCGAGGCGTCCGAACGGCCGCCGCTGGACCCGCTGCCCACCCACCGCGTGCCGGCGCATTCGCTCAACGGCGGCCTCGGCGCGCTGGTGTCCTGCAGGACGGCCACCGGCGGCGCACCGCACCTGGTGTCGAGCCGCGACGGCGCGTGGATCTCCGTCGAACATCCGGCATAGCCGACCGGTCGTCGACGCCAAACGCCTGGGCTCCAGTCGCGATGGGGCAAGGCCAGCTCCGCCGCAGGCCGGGCCGGGCGCACGCCGGCGCTCGAACAGCCGCCCGCGACGCCGCAGGTCAGTGCAGGGCGCTGGCAGGCTCCACGACGGCCGCCAGCACTGCCTTGTCGGCAGGCGCCGGACGCACCTGCAGGGGTGCTGGCAGTCCGGGTCGTGTCTGCTGGTCCTGCAGCAGCTGCACGATGCCTTCGGCCGGCAACGGCCGCGCCATGTAGTAGCCCTGGCCTGCATCGCAGCCCAGGTCCCGCAGCAGCTCCATCTGCTCGAGCGTCTCGATGCCTTCGGCGATCACCTCCTTGCCCAGCGAGGTCCCGAGCAGGACGATCGCGCGCACCACGGCTTCCTCCTTGGAGCCGGCGCGCAGGTGCTTGACGAAGGACATGTCGATCTTCAGGCTGTCGATCGGCAGCACCGACAAGTGGCTCAGCGACGAGTAGCCGGTGCCGAAGTCGTCCACGCTCAACCCCACGCCCAGCGTGCGCAGGGCATGCAAGGTCCCGATGACCGCGGAGAGCTGCACCATCAGGATGTTCTCGGTCAGCTCGAGCACCAGATGCCGCGGCGCCAGCCCGCAGGACTGCAGCGCCTGCCGGATGCGCAACGCGAACACCGGATCAGCGACATCGCGCGCCGAGACGTTGACGTGCACCTGCAACTCGTCGAGGCCGGCAAACAGCTGCTGCCAGGCCCGCAACTGTGCGCAGGCCTGCAGCAGCACACCGTCGGTGAGCTGGGTGATGAAACCGGACTCCTCGGCGATCGGAATGAAGACGGCCGGGCTCAGCGGGCCGTGCACGGCGTGGGTCCAGCGGCTCAGCGCCTCGAAACCCTTCAGCCGCCCGCTGTGCAGGTCGACCAGTGGCTGGTAGACCAGGCTCAGCGCCTGCTCCTGCAGGGCCAGCCGCAGCTCGGCTTCGAGCCGCACGCGGTCGGCCAGCTCGGCGTGCAGCTGCACGTTGAACACGGCGTAGCGCGCCTTGCCCTCGGACTTGGCGCGGTACATCGCGATATCGGCGTCGCGCAGCATGTCGGCGGCGTGGGTGTAGCGGATCGAGCTGAACGTGATGCCGATGCTGACGCTGGCAGTGATCGCCATCGTGCTCAACTGCAGCGGTTCGCGCAGCGCCTGCAGCAGGCGCTGCGCCAGATCCTCGGCATCTCTGTCGCGGTTCAGGCCAACGGCCAGGATCGCAAACTCGTCACCGCCCATGCGCGCCAGCATGTCCCCGCTGCGCAGGCAGCCCGCCAGGCGCGCCGAGGCACGCTCCAGGAACTCGTCGCCGACACCATGGCCGTGGCAGTCGTTGATCAGCTTGAAGCGGTCGAAGTCGAGGAACATCACCGCGAAACTCCGGCCCAGCCCGGTGTGGGCATCGGCGATCGCCAACCGAAGGGTCTCGTGGAAGCGCTCGCGGTTGGGCAGGCCGGTGAGCTTGTCGTGGAACGCGCGGTGATGCACCTCGAGCTCGGCATGCCGGCGCACCGTGATGTCCATGCGGGTGCCGTGCATGTAGATCGGCTGTCCACTCGCGCTGCTTTCGGAGACGCGGCCCCGATCGAGGATCCACACCCAGTGCCCGTCCTTGTGGCGCAGGCGCAGTTCGGCTTCGTAGTAGGGAAGTTCGCCCGTCAGATGGCGCTTCAGCAAGCTGCGGGCAGCCGCCAAGTCGTCCGGATGGGTGAGTGAATTCAGGCGCTCGAGGCTGATCGAGTTCATCTCCGACGCGAAGTAGCCCAGCTGCCGGGCCCAGGTCTCGTCGACGTGCAGCTCACCCTTCCTGACGTTGCCTTCCCAGGTCCCGACCTGCGTCGCATCGATGATGTTGGCCAGGGTCTGCGCGCGCCGGCGGCTGGCCGCGCGCTGCGCCAGCAGCGCGGCCCACATGACGCTCGCCAGCGCGCCGGTGCCCCACACCAGCCAGGGCAAGGGAATGCTGTAGGAGTCCTCGAACTTCGGCGTGCTGCGCGCCCGCAGCGTCAGTTCGCGCCCCGGCAGCGACACCGGCCGCGCCAGCTCGTAGCGGCTGCCATGCGGCGGCGGTGCGACGCCGCCGGACCCCTTGGCCATCTGCGCCGAAGAGTCGAAGACGGGTGCGCTCGACACGGCGCCTTCGACCGAGTCGACCAGATCGAAGGTCAGCAGCCGGGCTTCGACCTCGTAGATGCCAGCCAGCAGATCGCCAGCGACGACGCGCGAATACAGGATGCCCACCAGATCGGCCTGTCGCTGCTCGGGGGTGGCTGGTTCCGAGCCGTGACGGAACGCGGGCAGAAACAGCAGGAAGCCGGGATGGCTCTTGCCATCCTTGTCGATCGGCAGGGCTGCGGTCAACGTCGGCTCACCGCTGCGCACCGCCTGTTCGGCGGCGCCGCGCCGGGCGGCCTCGGATCCCAGGTCGAGACCGGCTGCTTCGCTATTGCGCGCTGCCGGCTCGATGTACTTGCCGACAAAGAGATCTGCGTGGGTCGCGTCCTGCATCTCCCGCACCGCGAAGTGCGGTGCACCGTCGGCCCTCTCCGCCGCCACGAACCCGGCAACCCCGCCGCGCGCGATGCGCTGGACGAAACCGAAGCCGAGCACGCCAGGAAACTCATGCGCCAGATCGCGTGACTCGACGTAGGTTCGAAAGCCGGCGCGCGTCGGGCGGTCGCTGGCAGCGAACAGGCCCTTGGCCCCGCGCATGCCTTGGATGGGTTCACGGAATCGGCGCGAGACCTCCTCGGCCACGCGGTTGGTGTGGCGCCGCAGTTCGGCCCTGGCTTCCGATTCGATGCTGAAGTCCAGCCACAGGGCGCCCGCCACCGACAGGACCAGCCCTGCCGCGAGCGCCATGGCCGGTGCGACGCCCAGGGCATGCCCGTACCGCTTGAGCCTGACGATCAGCTCGGTTCGCGCGGACGACGCCCCACGGCTCGGGGGTGGCTGCACGCGATCGGACGGGGGAGCGTCATCGGTCATGCCGCAGCAAGCTGGGCCAGCAGTTCGGCGACGTGTTCCGGCGAAGGCAGCTCGACGGTTCGATAAGCCAACCGCCGCGCAACGCCGCGGCCAGGCCCAGCGGTCTGCCCAGGGTATCGGTCAGCGCCAGGTTGGGTGCCGGCACACGGGGCAGCACCAGCCCTTGCGACGCCCGCTCGACGGCCTTTGCTGCAGCCATCGCGCCCAGGGTGGCGAGCGCCACCCCCAGCACCTTCCTTCGTGTCAGAAGGTCGGCGGCGGTGCGGTTCGCCACGGGCGTCGGATCAGCGCCGGCCCACATGGGTGGAACGCACGAAGGCCACGACGTCGCGGATCTGCTCGTCGGTGAGCTCTTCGCCCCACGGCGGCATCTTCGGCGAGCGACCGAGCTGCTCGCCCCCGATGCGAACGACAAGCGCCAGGTAGGCGTCGTTCTTGTCGGTGGCACGCAGATTGGCCGGCCGCGGGTCGTACAGGCGCGCCGCGCGGCCATTGCCGTCTGCGTTCATGCCGTGGCAGGTGACGCAGTAGTTCGCGTAGACCAGGCCGCCGCGAAAGGCGGCCGCGTCCGGGCTGTCCCTGGGCAACAGCGGCCCTTGCGGCACGGGTTGGGCAATGGCCGCCACGTCGGCCAGCGCAAGCAGTGCATACGCCGCGGTCCGCAGCAGCCGGCCGGAACCGACGCAGAAGCCGGAGCGCGGCAGCGTCACTTCTCAACCTCGACCGAAATCGTCATGTCGGGGTGGATGGCACACTCGACCTCTATCGTCCCGGCCTTGTCGAAGGTCACGCTCTTCGCGCCGCCCTGCGGGTAGCTGCCGAGGTCGAAGCTCTTGGCCGTCGACAGGGAGAACACGTTGTGCGAGAACGGGTCTTCGTTGACGAACTTCACCGAATCCCCGACCTTGATCTTCAGCTTCTTGGTCGAGAAGGCCTTGCTCTTCTGTGCGACGACGTGTTCTGCGGCCGAGGCGTGGGTCGTCCCCAGCACCGCTGCCAGGGCCAGGGCCCAGGCCGCGCGACTGCTCTTGATTGCGTGATGGTTCATGGTTCTCACTTTCCCAATTGAGCCGTTCGTGCCGGCACAGCGGCCGTGGCAGCGATCGGCGACTGCGGTAACGCGGGTATGGCGACGGCCACTGGCCGGCCGTTGAGTGACATCAAGAAGGCCACGAGGTCTTCTTTCTCTGCGCTGCTGAGGTTCAAGGCGCGCATGTCCTTGGACAGATTGCTCTTGTCATCGCCGCCCCGGTTGTAGTGCTCCACCACCTCCGTCAGCGTCGCGGCAGAGCCGTCGTGAAAGTACGGCGCCGTCAACGCCACGTCGCGCAGCGTCGGTGTCTTGAAGGCGCCCTTCATCGACGCGATCGCCTTGACCTTGAAGCGGCCTTCGTCGGGAGCGCCTTCCACCGGCTTCAGGCCGATGTTGTGGTAGCCGTTGTCGGTGAAGTTCGGGCCGCCGTGGCACTTGGCGCAAGTGCCGCGACCGGGGTCGTTGAACACCTGGTAGCCGCGGTACTCCTGCGGCGTGATGGCCTTGCGGTCGCCGGCCAGCCAGCGGTCGAAGCGCGAGTCCTTGGACACCACCGTGCGCTCGAAGGCGGCAATCGCCCTGGCGATGGTCTCTTCGCCGATCGGCTCGCCCGGGAACGCCTTCTTGAACAGCGCCACGTAGCCGTCGACCGAGCCCAGCATCTGCACAGTGGCAGCGAAGTCGGTTTTCATCTCTTCGGGCGTCTTCATCGGCCCGAGCGCCTGATCCTCGAGCGACTTCTTGCGGCCATCCCACATGAGCTGGGTGTTGTAGGCGACGTTGACGATCGTGGGCGTGGCACGGCCGAGCACGGTGCCGTTGATGCCGACCCCCGTCTTCAGCCCGTCCGACCAGCCCAGGGCCGGGTTGTGGCACGACGCGCAAGAGACCGTGCCGTTGCCGGACAGTCGCGGGTCGAAGAAGAGCGCCTTGCCCAGTGCCACCTTGGCCGGTGTCACGGGGTTGGCCGCTGCGTCGGGCGCCTTGCCCAGCAGCCAGACCTTGTCCGCGGCGCCAGCAGCAGGGACGCCACGCGCCGCGACTGCAACCGGGCTGGCATGGGCCGCGCCAGCTGCGCCGAGCAGGGCCGCGAGCACAAGCCCAGGGACAAGCCGCAGGGGTCCTGCGACGGATGGAGTGCGGTTCATCAGCTTGCTCATGTTCGCGGATCTCTCGTTGGGTGTGATCTGTGGATTAACTATCGAGGTGAGTCGTCAGTTCCCGATGGCTGCGATGCCCCAGTCATCGCAGCAGCGACTCTAGGCGTTCGACCTCTGGGGTATCTGTCGACTGCGGTGAACTTGAGCTCCTGTTCGGCACTTCGCCGTGCGGAAATGGCAACGTCGGATCAGAAGGTCCGAAGTGCAGGCCGCCAACGGATCATTTCGACTCAAGTTTCCAGTCCACCGTGCCGACAATGGGGTGCGACATGCTGATTTGTGCCGCGCTGCACGTCCCTTCGTCCGGCACTTACAAAGGAACGGTCAACCCATCATCATGGTCCAGTCCGAGACATCAACAGTCCATCAACCGCGTGCACCGCGCGTCCATGACTTTTTTGCCTACCACGGTGTCTGGGCGCCTGGCGTGCGGGTCTTTCGTCGATTGGCGTTCCGCAGCAAGGCCATCCTCATCTCGGTCGTGTTCCTGATTCCGATCGTCGCACTGGGTACGCAGTACGCTCGCCAGTCGACCAAGTTGCTGCGCTCCAGCGAGAACGCCAAGATCGGCGTCGCTTACGCTGCCGAAGTGCTGCCACTGCTCAAGCTGCTGCAGCAGCAGCGCACCTCCCTGCTGCAGCAGGCCGGCGCCGAAGGCAGCCACGCGGAGCTCCCGTCCATCGCCGACGCCATCGGCGTGCAGTTCAAGCGGCTGGCCGAAGTCGACGCACGGCATGGCGCGCTGCTGGGGACCCGGGAAGCGCTGGGTGTGCTTCGCGCCAACATGGAAAAGGCAGCGGCGCAGCAAGGCGCCAAGAATCTGCTCTCGGTGCACAAGCGCCAGAGTCAGTCGATCGACGCCGCGCTGGCCCTGCTGGACGCCGTGCTCGACGGCTCCGGCCTCACGCTCGACTCGGACCCCGACACCAACCGCCTGATGCAGACCGGGCTTGCCCAGTTGCCCAGGCTGACCGAAGCCAGCCTGGCCGCGGTGGACGTCGGACTGGCGGCGGCACACGGCGCCCACGCACCGACGAGCGCCAAGATGCTGTCGCCGATGCGCGCAGTCGGCGTCTACCTCGACGGCCAGACACGGACGGGACTGGACAAGCTGGCAGCGGCACACCCCGAGCTGGCCAAGGGCATGGCGTACGCCTCGACACAGGAGGCGATGGCCAAGGTCGACGAACTGCTCGGTGGCCTGGGCGAGGAAGGCTGGAAGGCCGAACCTGCCGAGCTCGTGGTGTCCCGGCAGGCGGTGGCCGACCGGTCGACCGCGCTGCAGACCGCGATCGTCGCGGAACTGCGGCGGCTGCAGCAGGCCCGCATCGACCGCATCTGGCTCGAACGCGGTGTGCTCGTGTCGCTGCTGACGCTGGCGATGCTGACGGTGATCTACTTCTTCATCACGTTCTCGCGCGTGATGCAGGGCGGGCTGAACGAAGTGCGGCGCCACCTGCGCACCATGACCGGCGGCGACTTGACCACCTCGCCCAGCCCCTGGGGCAAGGACGAGGCTGCGAGCCTGATGCTCGACTTGCGCGCCATGCAGGATTCGCTGCGCGACATCGTGTCCCAGGTGCGCGCATCCTCCGAGGGAATCGTCAGCGCCAGCCAGCAGATCACCAGCGGTGCGACCGAGCTGTCCACGCGCACCGAGCAGACCGCTTCATCGCTGCAGCGTTCCGCAGCCTCGCTCGAGCAGATCGGCTCCACCGTTCGCCAGACCGCCGACGAGGCCGGGCAGGCCACCGGCATCGGCAAGGAGAGCGCCGATGCGGCGGTCCGTGGCGGCGACGTGATCGGCCGCGTCAACAGCACGATGCAGGACATTCGCAACTCGTCGAGCAAGATCGGTGAAATCATCGGCGTCATCGACGGCATCGCGTTCCAGACCAACATCCTGGCGCTCAACGCAGCCATCGAGGCAGCGCGGGCCGGCGAAGCCGGTCGGGGATTTGCAGTCGTGGCGTCCGAAGTGCGTTCATTGGCACAACGCAGCGCCTCGGCGGCGCGCGAGATCAAGAACCTGGTCGGGGGCAGCATCGACAAGGTCAACAGCGGCGTCAGCGTGGTCCAGGACGCCGGCACTGCGATGAACGCCATCGTATCGGCGGCGCAGCGGGTCAACGCCTTGCTCGACGGCATCGCCGTGGGCACCCGCGAACAGGCGCGCGGCGTGACCGAGATCGGCTGCGCGGTCATCGAAGTCGATTCGGTGACGCAGCAGAACTCGTCCTTGATCGAAGAAACGGTCAACGCGGCGGCGTCGTTGCAGGACCAGGCGCGGGTGCTGGTCGAGCGGGTGTCGCACTTCCGACTGCCGGGACCCGGCCTCGCCGCCAGCTGATCGCGACGGGCGGCGTCCGGGCACCGAGTGCGTGCTCCATTCGCGCCGGCTGCAACCGCGCTTCAGCAGTAGCCGATGGCGCGGTACCAGGCGATGGCGTCGCGCAGCGTGTCGTCCAAAGGCCGTGGCGCCACGCCCAGTGCGCGCTGCGCCGCGCCGGGCTGCATCGGGTAGCCATCGAGCACCAGCAGCGAGCCCAGCGCCGGCACCGGCGACGGCCGGCCGAGAAGCGCCCAGCCGGCTTCGGCGGACAGCATCGCACCAGCGGCCAGCCGCGCCGGCACGCGGCGCCGCGGCGGCACCACGCCCGCGAGCTGGCACACGCGCAGCGCCAGGCTGTCGGTGCGCGTGTCGTGGCCGGCGAGCAGGATCGGTTCACCGAAGCGCCCCTGCTGCACGGCCAGTCGCGCCGCCAGCGCCACGTCGCGCACGTCGATCACGTTCAGCGGCTGGCTCACCAGCGCCGGCACCTGGCCGCAAAGCAGCAACGGCACCACGCACAGATCGCGCGGCCGGCGGTCCCAGGGGCCCATGCAGGCGCTGGGATTGACGACCACGGCGCGCAGGCCGCTGCAGGCGGCCTGCAGCACCTGGTTCTGCATCGCCGCCTTGACGGCGAAGTAGGGATGCAGGCGCCGCCGGGCACGGGCTTCGAGCGCTGCCAGCGCGCCAACGCCCGCCGGGCGCGGCAGCGCGGTGTAGCTGGACACGTGCAGCAGCACGGCGGCTTCACGCGCCACCGCGTCCAGCAGCTGGTCCATGCGACGCCGCGCGTGCGCCAGCGGCGCGCGCTCGGCCTCGCCGGAGCGCCAGAACAGGTTCATCGGGTACGGCGCCGCGGCATCGAAGACCACGTCGTGGCCGCGCACGCACTCGGCCAGCCGGCCGGGCCGGTCGGCATCGCACTGGACCACGTCCAGCGCAAGCCCCGCCAGTGCCGGCGGACGCTGCTGGCGCGTGGCCGCCGTGACGCGCCAGCCGTGCGCCAGCAGTTCGTGCGTCAGGGCCTGGCCGATGTGGCCGGTGGCGCCCAGGACCAGCGCGCGACGGCCCTCGCCGCTCAAGCGGGCAGCTCGTCCAGCAGCGCCGCGGCCTGCTGCCGTTCGCGGCTGTCCGGTGCCGCCGGGTAGCCCGCCAGCGCCTGCTGCAGCAGCGCTCGCGCGCCCGGTGCTGCAGGGCCCTGCGTGCGCGCCAGGCTGACGGCCGCGCGCAGCTCGAACAGCCTCGCGCCCTGGCTGCGCGCGACCTCGATCGCGCGCTGGAACTCGGCCGCGGCCCGCGCGCGCGCGGTCTCGCTGCGCGCCAGCAGTTCGCCGCGCAGGCGGTGCAGTTCGGCGTCGTACCAGTGTTCGCCCAGGCGATCGGCGTGGTCGAGGCCCTGCGCCACCGCCTGCAGCGCCTGCTCGTCCTGGCCGGCGGCACGGTGGCCCTCGGCCAGGCCGGACAGGAAGTAGCTGCTCGTCGTCTCGGCGCCCGAGCCCTGCCAGGCCGGCAGCGTATTGCCGACCAGGCCGATGGCTTCCTGCGCCTCACCGAGCGCCGCCTTGGCCTTGCCCAGCTGCATCGCGCCGGCGGCCAGCCAGCCGGCGAAGCCGTGGCGCTGCGAGATGCCGATCGTCACCCCGGCATGGTGTGCCGCGCGTGCGGCGTCGCCGCGCAGGTTCTCGAACATGGCGGCAAAGCAGTGGGCGTAGGCCTGGTCGAAGGGCCGCTGCAGGGACTCGGCGGTCTGCAGCGCGTCCTGGTTGTGGCGCACGGCGTCGGCCTCGTCGCCCTGCACCAGGCTGATCAACGCCAGCATCGTCAGCGCCGCCACCGAAGGGTCCTGCGGCGTCGGGTAGGCGTAGCGCCCGGCGTCGGTGGCGCGGTAGATCTGCACCGCGCGCGACATGGCCTCGCGGCCGCGCCTGAAGTCACCGGCGTAACCCTGCACGTAGCCTTCCATCACCAGCGCCTCGACCATGAACTCGTCGCGGCCGGTCTCGCGCCCCAGGCGCACGCACTGCTCGGACAGC
Source organism: Rubrivivax sp. (assembly GCA_043760065.1). Taxonomy (GTDB): domain Bacteria; phylum Pseudomonadota; class Gammaproteobacteria; order Burkholderiales; family Burkholderiaceae_C; genus Rubrivivax. The sequence goes on along the minus strand of JAYUPN010000148.1, from coordinate 23,529 downwards.
TCGCGCGAGGCCGGGCCGTTGGAGCGCACGATGTACAGCGCGCACAGGCCGCGCAGCACCCAGAACAGCTCGTCGTTGTCGCCCAGCAGGCGGCACAGTTCGCGCGCACGCTGGTTGGTCGACTCGACCTCGGGCGCGGCAAAGCCGCGCGTCGCTGCCAGGCTCATGCCCAGGTGCACGCGCAGGCCCATCTCGAGGCGGTGGCGCGCCGTGTCCTCGGGCAGCGTCTGCAGCAGCCGCAGGCCTTCTTCGAAGTACTTGCAGGCTTCGGTGTGCGCCGCGCCGGACGCCGCCTTCAGGCCGGCCTGCAGCAGGTACGGCACCGCGCGATGGTTCTGGCTGGCTTCGCTGAAGTGGTGCGCCAGCAGTTCGGGCGCGCGGCGCGCCGGCAGCGGATCGGCTTCGAGGCACTGCGCGATCTGCGCGTGCAGGCCCTGCCGCTTGGGCCGCAGCATGGTGGCGTAGGCGGCGTCCTGGATCAGCGCGTGCTTGAAGGTGTACAGCGCGTCCGGCGGCAGGCCCTGGCCGTGGATGAGCCCGGACTCGACCAGCCGCGCCAGCGAGGCATTCAGCTCGGCCTGCGGCAGCGGCAGCACCGCGGCCAGCGTGGCGTAGGCGAACTCGCGGCCGATCGCGGCGCCGGCCTGCGCCACGTCCTTGACCACCGCCAGGCGGTCCAGCCGCGCCAGCAGCGAGTCGTGCAGCGTGCTCGGGATCGCCATGCCGCGCGTCGAGCCGGTGAGCACGTAGCGATCGCCGTCCTCGTGCAGCAGGCCGGACTCGATCATCGCCTTGGTGAGCTCTTCGACGTAGAGCGGGATGCCGTCGCTCTTTTGCAGCACGTGCTCCAGGATCTCGGGCGGCAGCGCCTTGCCGGCCGTGTGCTGCTCGACGATGCAAGCCCGGTGGTGCAGGCCCAGCACGCTCAGCTCCACCGTCAGCGACAGCGGCAGGTCGGCCCACGGCGGCTCGAACTCGGGCCGGCTCGTCACCAGCACCAGGACCCGCTGATCCGCGACCTGTCGTGCCAACTGGTCGATCAGGTTCAGCGTCGTCGGGTCGACCCAGTGCAGGTCTTCGAACATCATCAGCACCGGCCGCTCGCGGGCCCGGTTGACGATCTGCGCCAGCAGCGCGCGCAGCGTCTGTTCGCGCTGGCGTTCGGGGCTGTCCGGGATCGGCGCAAAACGTCCTTCCGGGGCCACCGACAGCATGGCGGCGAAGTACGGCAGCACGGCGTCGACCTCGGCCGCGCTCTGGTTCTTCAGCAGCAGGGCCTGCAGCTTGTCCAGCCGCGTCACCGCGGCGTCGTCGTCGGCAAAGCCTGCGGCCTGTTCCAGATGCCGGATCACCGGGTACAGCGCGGTGTTCTGGAAACGCTGCGAACAGTGGTAGCGCAGCATCACCGGCTGCTGCGGCAGCACCGCCTGGCGCACCGCGGCACACAGGCGTGACTTGCCCAGCCCGGCCTCGCCGCGCAGCGTGACGACCCGCGCCTGCCCGGCGCAGGCCGCCTGCCAGGCCGCCAGCAGCGCCGGCAGTTCGACCTCGCGGTCGATCATCGGCGTCTGACGGCCGGCGCCTTCGCTGTCCAGCAGCAGCGCGGCTTCCGATCGCTCGGCCTGCACGCGCCAGGTCAGCTGCGGCAGATCGAAACCCTTGAGCTGCTGCGGCCCCATGTCGTGGCACTCGAAACCGCTGCCCAGCAGCCGCTTGGTGCTGGCCGAAATGACCACCTCGCCCGGACGCGCCAGGGCCTGCAGACGCGCTGCCAGGTTGGACGCGCTGCCGACCACCGCCTCTTCGCGCGAGGCGCCCTTGCCGATGACGTCGCCGACCACCACGACCCCGGTGGCGATGCCCACGCGCACGCGCAGCGCGCCGCCCGGCAGGCCTTGCAGCGCGGCGACGGCGGCCACCACCTCCAGGCCGGCGCGCACGGCGCGCCGGGCGTCGTCTTCGTGGGCCTGCGGGTAGCCGAAGAAGGTGACGATGCCGTCGCCGAGGTAGCTGTTGACGAAGCCGTCGTGGCGCGCGATGACGTCGCCGGCGGCGTCCTGGAAGGCGCGCAGCACGGCGCGCAGTTCCTCGATGTCCAGCACGTTGGACAACGCGGTGGAGTCCGCGAGGTCGCAGAACATGATCGTCAACTGGCGCCGCTCGGCCTGGGCGCGCGGCGGTTCGGCTTCGGCCGGCGCGATGGCGCCGGGCGCGGGGGCCATGGCGGGGGCCACGGCGCCTTGCCAGACCAGCACCAGGCCGTCTTCGTCGCGGGCCACGCGCTGGCCGCGGATGAGTTCCTGCTTGAGGTCTTCGAGCGCCTCGTCGTCGAGCTGGAACTGGCGTTTCAGCGCGCCGTAGGTCAGCCGCTGCCGGCGCTGCAGCAGTTCGATGGCCGCGTCGAGGATTTGCTCAAAGTTCATGGACACACGAGCGGGTTGCAGCCCACGGACCTGCTCGGCTCAAGCCTTGTGCAGGTGCTCACCTCGAGGGCCGGGTGATGAAAGGAGGCCGTGCTGTTTTTACTTTTCTTACTTGTGGTCTGAGGCTAGCACGGCGATGCAGGGCCCTCAATCGGTGTCTGCCGATGCGCGCAGCGCGTGTTGCCGATGTGACAGGCAGGCGCGGCGACGCCCCTTAGAGTTCGCAAGCCGGCGGCGAAAGCTGCCGGCAGCGTTCTCAGGGCGGGGCGGAATTCCCCACCGGCGGTATCTGCAGCCAACTGCAGCAGCCCGCGAGCGCCCGGCCACCGCCCTTGCGGCTGCCGGGGTCAGCAGATCTGGTGCGATGCCAGGGCCGACGGTCACAGTCCGGATGAAAGAGAAACGCGTGGCGAAGGTGCCACCGCCTGCGGGCGGCGGCACCGGGTTCGCGTGCGCCCTGAATTCCGACCTTTCAGCGCGAGCACAGCCATGAAATCCACCTCCCAGCCCTTGCAACCCCCGCCTGCCCACCCGGCGCGCGTGGCCCTCGTTTCGGCTGCCTGGCACCGCGACATCGTCGGCCGCAGCGTGCAGGCGATCCAGGCCGAGTTCGAGCGCAGCCGCCAGCGGCCCGACGCCATCGACACCTTCGAAGTGCCGGGCGCCTTCGAGATTCCGCTGCACGCGCTGCGGCTGGCCCGCAGCGGCCGCTACGACGCCATCATCGCCTGCGCGCTGGTTGTCAACGGGGGCATCTACCGCCACCAATTCGTCGCCGGCGCCGTCATCGACGGCCTGATGCGCGTACAGCTCGACACCGGCATCCCCGTGCTGTCGGCGGTGCTCACGCCGCGCGACTTCCACGGCCACGAAGAACACGTGTCGTTCTTCCGCGAGCACTTCGTCAAGAAGGGCACCGAAGTCGCCCGCGCCTGCCTGGACACCCTGGCGGCGCTGCGCGCCCTGCCACGGGCCGCAGCGCGCTGAGGTCAAGGCGCGGTCAGCCGCCCGGCGCCGGCGGCGCGAGCCGCTGCACGACGGCCGCGAAGGCCGCCGCGTCGCTGTCGATGAAGTTGGCCGACCCGATCTCGTCGACGAGGCCGGTGCGCTGCGCGACGTCCAGGAACTGCGACTTGGCGCTGCTGAAGATCAATTCGACACCGCACTCGCGAAGCTGTCGCGCGAGCCGGCGCAGCATCTCGACGGCCGTGGCGTCGAGCAGGTTGATGCCCTGCGACAGCACGACGATGAAGCGCAGGCCCGGGCGCTCGCGCTCCAGCTTCAGCGCCGCGTCCTCGAAGAACGAGGCGTTGGCGAAAAACAGCGCGGCGTCGAAACGCAGCACGCCCACCGCGTCGAGCCGCGCTCGCGTGTCCGGGCTGCCGGGGTGGTGCAGCGCCCCATCGCTGTCCAGGCCCAGCACCTGCAGCCGGGGCAGCATGCGGCGGTAGATAAAGGCACCCAGCGCGAAGACGATGCCCACCAGGATGCCGTTCTGGATGCTCGGCGCAAAGGCCAGCGTGGCCACGAAGGTCAGTGTGGCAGCCAGGCCATCGTCGCGGTTGGCGCGCCAGGCATTGCGCATGCCCTGGACGTCGATCAAGTTGAACACCGCCAGCGCGATCATCGCGGCCAGCGCCGGCTTGGGCAGGTCGCGCAGCAGCGGCGTGAAGAACAGCAGCACCAGCAGCACGAAGCCCGCCGTGAAGAGCGCCGACCAGCCGCTGCGCGCCTGCGACGACAGGTTCAGCGCCGAGCGCGAAAACGACCCGCTGACCGGCATCGCCTGGCAGAACGCCGCCGCGACCTTGGCCAGCCCCTGCCCGACGAGTTCCTGGTTCTCGTCCCAGCGCGTGCGCGTCCTGACGGCAATGACCTTGCAGCTGGACATCGCCTCCATGAAGCTGACCAGCGCGATGACGAAGGCCGCCGGCAGCAGCGCCAGCACCGCCTCGGCGTTCAGCAGCGGCAGCGCCAGGCCCGGCAGTCCGGGCGGCACGCTGCCGACCACGGCGCCGCCGGCCGCAGCAAAACCGCCGTAGTGGCTGATCAGCGTCAGCAGCACGACCATCAGCAGCATGCCCGGCCAGCGCGGCGCCAGGCGCTTGAAGGCCAGCGACAGCACGATCGCCAGCAGGCCCAGGCCCAGCGTCATCGGGTGCAGCGCATCGGCCTGGGCGAGCAGCCGCGCGGTGGCTGCCAGCACGCCGCCGTCCTGCGCCACCGTGATGCCCGTCAGTGCCGGCAGCTGCGACAGCGTGATGACCACCGCCGCGGCATTGATGAAGCCCACCAGCACCGGGTGGGACAGCAGGTTCAGCAGCAGGCCCGCGCGCGCCAGGCCGAGCGCGATCTGGATCAGCCCCGACAGCAGCGCCAGCAGCATGACGTGGGCGATGAAGCTCTCGCTGCCGGGTGCCGTGAGCTGGCTCACGCTGGCGGCGCTGAGCAACGAGGTCAAGGCCACCGGCCCCGTCGACAGCAGGCGCGACGACCCCCACAGCACACCAACGACGGCAGGGATCAGCGCGGCATACAGCCCATGGTGCGCCGGCATGCCGGCCAGCTCTGCATAGGCCAGCGCCTGCGGGATCAGCAGCAGCGCCACCGCGATGCCCGCCAGCAGGTCGGCGCGCAGGCTCGTTCCCGTGGGTCGTGGCCAGCTCAGGAACGGCAGCAGTCGCTTCAGGCGCTCAGGGAGCATGGATCGGCTTCGGGGGTGGCGACGGGCGAATCATCCGGCATGCCGCTGCTGGCGCAGGATCAGCCGCCGCATCGGACAGCGGCACTCGTCGGGCCGCCACGGCCGCTGACCTAAGATCCCGGCCCTGCGGCACCCGGCGGTCCAGCCGGCCTGCGCCGCCGCCCCCGGCCGGCGCGGCGACTGCGGCTCCGATCTCTGCACACCGACCTCCCGCCCCATCCAGCCACCCCCATGACTTCAGGCCTTCCGCCCACCGACCTGTCGGCCCACACACCGATGATGGCGCAGTATCTGCGCATCAAGGCCGAGTTCCCCGACACGCTCGTGTTCTACCGCATGGGCGACTTCTACGAGCTGTTCTTCGACGACGCGCGCAAGGCCAACCGGCTGCTCGACATCACGCTCACCGCGCGTGGCCAGAGCGCTGGCGAGCCGGTGGTGATGGCCGGCGTGCCGGTGCATTCGGTCGAGGGCTACCTGGCGCGGCTGATCAAGATGGGCGAAGCGGTGGCGGTGGCCGAGCAGGTCGGCGACGTGGCCACCGCCAAGGGTCCGGTGGAGCGCAAGGTCGTGCGCGTGGTCACGCCGGGCACCGTGACCGACAGCGAACTGATGGCCGAGCGCGCCGACACGCTGCTGCTGGCGGTGCACAAGCAGCGCGTGACCTGGGGGCTGGCCTGGCTGGGCTTGTCCAGCGGCCAGCTCGGGCTGACCGAATGCGGCGAGCGTGAACTCGCGACCTGGCTGGCGCGGCTGGCGCCGGCAGAGATCCTGCACGACGGCGCGCCGCTGCCCGACGCGGTGCTGCAGGCCGCCAGCGCGCGCACCGCGCGGCCGGCCTGGCAGTTCGACAGCGCCCTGGGCGAGCGCAAATTGCGTGAACAGCTGCAGGTCGCCACCCTCGCCGGCTTCAACGCGCAGGACCTGCCCGCGGCCCACGCCGCCGCCGCGGCGCTGCTGAGTTTTGCACAACACACGCAGGGCCGCGCGCTGGCCCACGTGCGCACGCTGCAGGTCGAGCGCGCCGGCGATCTGCTCGACCTGCCGCCGGCCACGCACCGCAACCTGGAACTGGTGCAGACGCTGCGCGGCGACTCCGGCGACAAGGCGCCGACGCTGCTGTCCCTGATCGACACCTGCCGCACCGGCATGGGCAGCCGGCTGCTGCGCCACTGGCTCACGCACCCGGCGCGCGACCGCGCCCCGGCCGGCGAGCGCCACGACGCGATCGCGCGGCTGCTGGAGCAGGGTTTCGAGCCGCTGCGTGAAGCGCTGCGCAGCGTCAGCGACGTCGAGCGAATCACCTCGCGCGTGGCCTTGCGCCAGGTGCGGCCGCGCGAACTGGCCGGCCTGCGCACAACGCTGGCGGCGCTGCCGGCGCTGCGCCAGCGCGCGCCCGGCGGCACGGCGCTGCTGAACCGTTTGCAGATCGCGCTCGATGCCGACCCGGCCCTCGTGCAGGCCCTGTCCGCGATTGCCGAAGAACCGGCCGTGCTGCTGCGCGACGGCGGCGTCATCGCGCCCGGCGTCGACGCCGGGCTCGACGAACTGCGCAGCATCAATGACAACTGCGACGCCTTCCTGCTGGCGCTGGAAGCGCGCGAACGCAGCCGCACCGGCATCGCCAACCTGCGCGTGCAGTTCAACAAGGTGCACGGCTTCTACATCGAGGTCACGGCCTCGGGCCTGGACAAGGTGCCGGCCGACTACCAGCGACGGCAGACGCTGAAGAACGCCGAGCGCTACATCACGCCCGAGCTCAAGACCTTCGAGGACAAGGCGCTTTCGGCGCAGGAGCGCGGCCTGGCGCGCGAGAAGTGGCTCTACGAGCAACTGCTCGACCAGCTGCAGCAGCACCTGCCGACGCTGCAGGCGCTGGCGCGTGCGCTGGCGGCGCTGGACGCGCTGGCGGCGCTGACCGAGCGCGCGGCCACGCTCGGCTGGTGCCGGCCCGAGTTCGTGCCCTACCCCTGCATCGAGATCCAAGCCGGCCGCCACCCGGTGGTGCAGGCCCGGCTGGCCGAGACTGGTGCGGGGGACTTCATCGCCAACCACTGCCGGCTCGACGCCAAGACGAAGATGCTCGTCATCACCGGACCCAACATGGGCGGCAAGAGCACCTTCATGCGCCAGGTGGCGCTGATCGTGCTGCTGGCGGCGATGGGCGCTTACGTGCCCGCCAGCGCCTGCCGGCTGGGGCCCATCGACGCCATCCACACCCGCATCGGCGCCGCCGACGACTTGGCCAACGCGCAGAGCACCTTCATGGTCGAGATGACCGAAGCGGCGGCCATCGTGCACGGCGCCACCGAGCTGAGCCTGGTGCTGATGGACGAGATCGGCCGCGGCACCAGCACCTTCGACGGTCTGGCGCTGGCCTCGGCCATCGCGACCCAGCTGCACGACCGCAACAGGAGCTTCACGCTCTTTGCCACCCACTACTTCGAACTCACGGACTTCCCGACGCGCCACGAACGCGCCATCAACCTGCACGTCGGTGCCGTGGAAAGCGGCCACGACATTGTCTTCCTGCACCAGATCGAACCCGGCCCCGCCAGCCGCAGCTACGGCGTGCAGGTGGCGCGGCTGGCCGGCATGCCGGCGGCCTTGATCCGCCAGGCGCGCGCGACGCTGGAAGCGCTGCAAGCCAAGGCTGAGTCAGGGCAGGCGCAGGTCGACCTGTTCGCGCCGCCGCCGGCGTTGCCGGCAGCCGAGCCCAGTGCCGTTGAACAGGCGCTGCAAGCCATCGACCCGGACCGGCTGAGCCCGCGCGAGGCGCTGGAAGCGCTGTACCGCCTTCACGGCCTGCTGCCCAAAGTGCGCTGACAGCAGTCGGCGCGGCAGGCGCCGCCGTCAGGCCGACCCGGCCGGCACGGCCTGCAGCTCCTCGGGCCAGCGCTCGCGGTCTTGCGGCAGCGGTGCACCGTCGGCCAGCAGCAGGCCGAGCACGGCTGCGTAGTCGCCCGCCGGATGGGATTCGTTGAGGGCCGCGTGCAGGCAGCTGCCCAGCGCGTTGCCGCCGTAGCCGTTGCGCTCGTGCCAGCGCGCGCCGTGGTCGAGCAGCAGCCGCACCATCGCCGCGTCGCCGCGGAAGGCGGCCTGGTTCAGCGCGCTGGCGTGCCAGTCGCCGGGCACGGCCACGGGCCAGCCCAGTTGCAGCATCAACTGCACCGCCGCAAAGCGTCCGCGCTGCGCCTGGTCCGGCAGCAGGCGCAGCGCGGCGGCGTCGAGCGACCCGATCGCATCGGGGTGGCGCACCAGGTGTGCGCGGGCCGCATCGGTGTCGGCTGCGGCGCAGCGGGCCAGGAAGCGGTCGCGATCATCCTGCGGCGGCGCCTGGCCCAGCGTCGCCAGGTAGGCCACGGTGTCGACGTCGCCGCAGCGCGCCGCCAGCGCGGCGGGTGTGTGCCCCGCGGCGTCCGCCGCCGCCACGTCGGCGCCGCGTTCGACGAGCAAGCGCACGAAGGCCACCGAGCGCCCGCGGACGATGGCGTGGTGCAGCGGCCCGCCGCCGTCGGGCCCGCGCTCGTGCACGTCGGCGCCCAGGTCCAGCACCTGGCGCAGGTGCTCGAGCCGGTCGTGGTCGAGTTGCCGGTACAGCGCGTGGGTGCCTTGCCAGCGCGCGCCAGCGGCCACCAGCGCCGCGATGATTCGCCGGTCGGACTGTTCGGTGGCGTGGTACAGCGATTCGTTGTCGTTGGGGTCGGCGCCGGCCTGCAGCAAGGCCTGCGTCGTCTCGAAGCAGGCCGCGCGCGACACCGCGCCGTACAGCACCGGCAGCCGCTCGTCGGGCCGCGCCGGGTCGGCCCAGCGCGTGTTGGGGTCGGCGCCTTGCGCGAGCAGCCACTGCACCGTCGCCACGAGCCCCGCGCGCTGCTCTTCCAGGCGGGCCAGCGACGAAAACGCGGCGCAGGCCAGCGCCGGGGCGTTGAGCGGCGGCAGCGGCGCCGCCAGATCGCGACCCGCCATCGTGCGCTGCACCGTCGGCAGGTCGCCCAGCGCCAGCGCCAGCACCCGCGCATGCGCTGGGCTGTCGACGCGCCGCGTGCGCGCCAGCGCCAGCGCGCGCCGCGGCTGCGGCGCGTCGAAGCCCTGGCCGTAGACCAGCGCCGTCAGGCGCTGCAGCCAGGCATCGTCGGACAAGTCGGTGGCGCGGCGGCGCTCAACCTCCTCCAGCAGCTTGGGCCAGCTGGCAAAGCCGTACTCGCGCGCGATCACGCCCTGCACTGCCGTCAGCCGCGGCTGCGGGTCGAGCCGGTAGGGCGCGGCGCGCGCCAGTGCTGCAGGATCCCTGGCCAGGAGGTCGCGATGCAGCTCGCGCGCCTGGCGGCGCAGGTGGTCGATGTGGGGCCGGGACGGGAGCGTTGAACTCATGATTCCTCCATGCGTGTTTGCCTGGTGATCCGCACCGTCAGGCCGCACAAAGGCGTGGGTTCAAGGCTCGGGTTGGAACCGTCGGCGGCGGGCCGTGGCTCCAAGCCCGGGGTTCAGGTGGGTTCGACCCTACCCGCGGATCCGGTGGCGCCCTGGTTGCGCCGGGCGCGAGCTTGGCACGCCGGGCTCAGCGGCGTCAAGGCGGCTACAGCGCGCCGCGGCAGCCCGGCGCACCGCACTGGCAGCGCAGCCGGCCTTCGTGGTGCGTTTCGCCGTAGTCGACGGTGATCTCTTCACCCACCGCGATGGCCCGCGCGGCGTAGAACTCGACGCGCCCGTTGCGGATGACGAGCCGCGCATTGGCCCGGCAGCTGTGGTTGGTGTAGCGCATCGGGTCGGCGCTCTGGCTGAAGTCGATCGCCTTCTTCTCCGACAGCTCGACGATCATGATGCGCTCGCTGCGCGTGGCGCGGATGCGCGCTTGCTGCACGCTGATGCTCTCGCCGCGGATCTCGCCGATCTTCAGCCGCGGCGGGATCGGCTCGGCAGCGAAGGCGCCCTGGCCGTCGATCGTGCTCGGCCGCACATCCACTGCGAACTTCTGGTACGGGGGCCGCGCCGGCGCAGCGTCCGGCGCCATCAGTCGTCCGCGCCGGGCAGCTCGACGCGGGGCTGCGGCTTCCAGCCCTTCTTGCGGTGCTCGGCGGTGACGAAGGTGCGGATGCCGCCGCGCACGAACCAGTCGGCGTGCAGGCGCACGAAGCGCGGCCGGATCGCGGCCACGATGTCGTCGACGATGGCGTTGGTGACCTTCTCGTGGAACGCGCCCTCGTTGCGGTAGCTCCAGAAGTACTGCTTCAGGCTCTTGGTCTCGACGCACAGCTTGTCGGCCACGACCTCGATCACGAAGTGCGCGAAGTCGGGCTGGCCGGTGAGCGGGCACACGCAGGTGAACTCGGGCACGTCGAAGCGGATCACGTAGTCGCGCCCGGGCGCCGGGTTCGGGAACACGTGCAGCTCGCGGCTGGGCGCGCTGGGCGGCGTGGCCGGCGCTTGCCGTTGTCGCGCGACGGCCGGGGCCAGGCGTTGTTCGAGGGCTTTCTTGGCCATGGATGCAGGGGCAGGTGACGGGGGCGCGATGCTATCATCCAGCCCGCTGCGCGCCCTGCTAGAAGGCGCATTTTTCATTACAAATCAAGCACTTAGGACGAGTGTACGTGGCGCCCTCCAGCGCTGCGCCGGGCTCCCCAACGACCCCTTCCGATGCGCCTCACCCAGATCAAGCTCTCGGGCTTCAAGTCCTTCGCCGAACCCACCACCTTCCAGCTGCCCGGCCAATTGGTGGGCGTGGTCGGGCCCAACGGCTGCGGCAAGAGCAACATCATGGACGCGGTGCGCTGGGTGCTCGGCGAGAGCAAAGCCAGCGAGCTGCGCGGCGAGTCGATGCAGGACGTGATCTTCAACGGCAGCGGCCAGCGCAAACCGGCCAGCCGCGCCAGCGTCGAGCTGGTGTTCGACAACACGCTGGCGCGCGCCGGCGGCCAGTGGAACAGCTTTGCCGAGATCGCCGTCAAGCGCACGCTCACCCGCGACGGCACCAGCAGCTACTACATCAACAACCAGCCGGTGCGCCGGCGCGACGTGCAGGACGTGTTCCTGGGCACGGGCCTGGGGCCTCGCGCCTACGCCATCATCGGCCAGGGCACGATCAGCCGGATCATCGAGAGCCGGCCCGAAGAGCTGCGCCTGTTCCTGGAAGAAGCCGCCGGCGTCTCCAAGTACAAGGAGCGCCGCCGCGAAACCGAGAACCGTTTGAAGGACACGCGCGAGAACCTGACGCGTGTCGACGACATCCTGCGCGAACTCAACAGCAACCTCGACAAGCTGGAGGCTCAGGCCGAGGTCGCCAGCCAGTACCGCTCACTTCAGGAGCAAGGCACGCTGAAGCTGCACCAGCTGTGGTTCCTGAAGCACCGCGACGCCGCCAACGAAGAAGCGCGCGTCGGCGCTGCCGTGGCCGAGGCCACCAACGCGCTGGAGTCGCGGCTGGCCGAGTTGCGCCACGTCGAGGCCCAGCTCGAGCAGGTGCGGCAAGCGCACTACGCCGCCAACGACCTGCTGCACGGCAAGCAAGGCCACCTGGCCGAGGCCGCGCTCGAAGTCAGCCGGCTCGAGGAGCGCATCCGCTACGTCGTCGAAGGCCGCAACCGCGCGCAGGCGCGGCTGACCGAACTGCAGACGCAGAACGCGCAGTGGGCCGAACGCCAGGACAGCGCGAAGCTCGAGCTCGAGGACATCGCCGGCCAGATCGCCGCCGCCGACGAGCAGGCCGAGACGCTGCACGCGCAGGCCGAGGAACAGGGCCTCGCCCTGCCCGACGCCGAAGAAGCGGTGCGCGCGGCGCAAGCCCTCAGCAATCAGCAGCGCGGCGCCGTGGCGCAGGTGCAGCAGCAGATCCAGGTGCTGGCCGCCGACAGCCGCCACATCGAGGAGCAGTCGCGCCAGCTGAAGGGCCGGCGCGAGAAGCTGGCTGGCGAAAAGCAGGGCCTGCAGGCGCCGGACCTGGCCCGGATCGAAGCGCTGAAGCTGCAGGACAGCGACGCTGCTGCGGCGCGCGAAATCAGCGATGCGCGGCTGCACGAACTGAACGAGCAGGTGCCGCAGCTCGACGAACAACGCCGCGCCGCGCAGGAAGCCGTCAACCGCGAAGGCGGCAAGCTCGCCGACATCAGCGCCCGGCTGGAAGCGCTGCGTTCGCTGCAGGCCAAGGTGCAGACCGAAGGCAAGCTCAAGCCCTGGCTCGAAAAGCACGGCCTCGGCGGGCTGCAGGGCCTGTGGACGCAGATCCACATCGAACCCGGCTGGGAAACCGCCCTCGAGTCGGCGCTGCGCGAGCGCCTGAATGCGCTGAGCGTCGGCCGGCTGGACACCGTGCGCGCCTTTGCCGGCGACGCGCCGCCGGCCAAGCTGGCGTTCTATGCAGTCCCCACCGGTGCCCTCACCAACACCCACCGCACGCTGCCGCAGCTGGCCGGACTGCTGCGGCTGGCGAACGTTCACGATACGGCGGGCCTGAAGGCGCTGCTGGGCGACTGGCTAGAAGGCGTCTACACCGCCGACTCGATCGAGCAGGCGCTGGCCGAGCGCGACAAGCTCACGCACGGCGAAGTGATCATGACGCGCGAGGGCCACGCCGTGAGCCCGTTCGCGGTCAGCTTCTACGCCCCCGACTCCGAGCAGGCCGGCATGCTGGCGCGGGCGCAGGAGATCGAAAACCTCGACCGCCAGCAACGCGCGCAAGCGCTGATCGCCGACGAGGCGCGCAGCGCCTCGGTGCGGCTGGAGGCGGCCTACACCGACGCCAGCCAGCGCCTGCTGGGCGCGCGCCGCGAAGCCGCCGAGGCGCAGAACCGTGCCCACGGCCTGCACGTCGAGCTGCTGCGGCTGACGCAGCAGGCGCAGGCCGCAACGACGCGGCGCGACCAGCTGGCCGAGGAGCTGGCCGAGATTCACGCCCAGCTCGAGGCGCTGGAAGAGCGCAAGGCGATCGGCGAAGCGCGCTTCGAGGAGCTCGACATCGAGCTGGCCAATACGCAGGAGCGCCACGCCGAACTCGACGACGCGGTGATCGCCGCCGAGCGCCGGCTGTCCGACGCGCGCGAACAGCAGCGCAGCCTGGAACGCCAGGCGCAGGAGGCCCGCTTCCAGGCCCGTGCGCTGGCGGCGCGGCGCGACGAGCTGCAGCGCAGCATCCAGACCGCACAGGCGCAGGTGGCGGCCAACGTGCAGGCCGGCGAACAGTTGCAGCTGGAACTGGGCAGCTTCGACGACGCCGCGGCGCAAAGCGGCCTGCAGGCGGCGCTGGCGCTGAAGCTCGAGCGCGAGCAGGCCCTGGGCCTGGCGCGCAGCGGGTACGACGACTTGAGTGCTCAGCTGCGGCGCGCCGACGAGCAGAAGATGGGCTTCGAGCGCAGCCTGGACCCGCTGCGCGAGCAGATCACCAAGCTGCAGCTGGAGCTGCAGGCGGCGCAGCTCGGCGGCGCGCAGTACCTGGAGCAGCTAGCCGCGGCCGAGGTCGACGTGCAGGCGCTGGGCGCCGGCATCGAGGCCGGGAGCGTCAAGCTCTGGGGCCTGCAGACCGAGATCGACCGCATCAACAAGGACATCAACGCGCTGGGCGCGGTCAACCTGGCGGCACTGGACGAGCTGACCGCGTCGCGCGAACGCAAGACCTTCCTGGACGCGCAGTACGCCGACCTCAACGAGGCCATGACCACGCTGCAGGACGCGATCCACAAGATCGACCTCGAGACGCGCGACCTGCTGGCTTCCACCTTCAACCAGGTCAACGAACACTTCGGCCGCATGTTCCCCAGCCTCTTCGGCGGCGGCAACGCGCGCCTGGTGATGACGGGCAACGAGATCCTGGACAGCGGCGTGCAGGTCATGGCGCAGCCGCCGGGCAAGAAGAACAGCACCATCCACCTGCTGTCGGGCGGCGAGAAGGCGCTGACGGCGATCGCGCTCGTGTTCGCGATCTTCCAGCTCAACCCGGCGCCGTTCTGCCTGCTCGACGAGGTCGACGCGCCGCTGGACGACGCCAACACCGAGCGCTACAAGAACCTGGTGGTGGAGATGGCCAAGGGCACGCAGTTCCTGTTCATCAGCCACAACAAGATCGCGATGGAGATGGCCGAGCAGCTGATCGGCGTGACGATGCAGGAACAGGGCGTCAGCCGCATCGTCGCGGTGGACATGCAGTCGGCGCTGAGCCTGGCTGAAGCAGCCTGAACTTCAGCCGTCTTGCTGCCATGACCCTCACCACCGCACTCGCCATCCTGGGCGCCCTCGTGCTGCTGGCGCTGGCCGGGCAGGTCTGGTGGAGTGCCCGCCGCGGCCGCCCGCGGCTGGGCGTGCAGCCTGCCGCAAAGGCCGAGCGCACCGAGCCGGCGCTGGACGCCGCCGACACCGAGCCGCAAGAGCCGCCGCCGCTGCGCAGCCACTTCAAGCCGGTGCCGCGGCTGGACGCACTCATCGACGCCATCGTGCCGCTGGCGCTGGACGCGCCGGTGACGGGCGAACACGCGCTGATGCACCTGCCGCCGTCGCGCCGCGCCGGCACCAAGCCTTTCTACATCGAGGGCCTGGACACCGAGACCGGCACCTGGGAGGTGCTGACGCCGGGCCGCCGCTACGGCGAGTTGCAGGCCGGCGTGCAACTGGCCAACCGCAGCGGTGCGCTCAACGAGATCGAGTACTCCGAGTTCCTGCAGAAGGTCGAGGCCTTCGCCGAGAGCATCGGCGCCAGCGCCGACGTGCCCGACATGCTGGAGGTGGTGGCCCGCGCGCGCGAGCTCGACGCGCTGGCCGCGCCGCTGGATGCGCAGCTGACGATCACGCTGCGCACCAATGCCGTGGCCTGGTCGGTGGGTTTCGTGCAGCAGGCGGCCGCGCGCCTGGGCATGGTCGCCGGCGCGGTGCCGGGTCGCTGGGTGCTGGCGGCCGCCGAAGAAGGCGACCCGCCGATGCTGACGCTGTCCGTCGACCCGCAGGCGGCGCTGGCCGAAGACCCGCAGAGCGCGGTCGTGCGCGCATGCCAGCTGTCGCTGGACGTGGCGCAGACCTCGGCCGGCGTCGAGCCTTTCCCGGCCTGGCACCTGATGGGCAAGCAACTCGCCGACGACCTCGACGCCACCGCCTGCGACGACCAGGGCCAGCCGCTCACGCTGCACGCCTTCGACGCCATCGGCAAGGACCTCGACGAGCTCTACGCCCGGCTCGAGCAGCTGGACCTGGCCGCCGGGTCGCCGGCGGCACGGCGGCTCTTCAGCTGAAGTCGCCGCTGCGGCCCGCCATGGCCCGCCACCGCGGCCGACCTGCATCGGCCCGCTGCGCTCCACGGGCATCGTGACCGCGCCATTCAGCGGCGTGCTGTTCCAGCGCTACCGCGTCGAACCGGGCTGAGGCTCCACCATGCGCGCCGGCTCGCGCATCAGCACGAACTCCTCGGCCGCGGTCGGGTGCATCGCGATCGTGCGGTCGAAGTCCGCCTTGGTGGCGCCGGCACTCAGCGCCACGGCCAGGCTCTGGATGATCTCGGGCGCATCGGCGCCGATCATGTGGGCGGCCAGCACGCGGTCGGTGTCGGCGTCGACCAGCAGCTTCATGCGCGTGCGCTCGCTGCCGCCGATGAAGGCCTGTTTCATCGGCCTGAAGTCGGCTTCGTACACGGCCACGCGGTGGCCGGCCCGCACCGCCTGCTCTTCGCTCGGTCCGACGCTGGCCACCGGCGGCAGCGTGAACACCGCGCTGGCCACGCGCGAGAGGTCAACCTGCCGCGGCTGCGGCCCGAACAGCGTGTCGGCCAGGGCGCGGCCCTCGGCGATGGCCACCGGCGTCAGGTTGACGCGGTGCGTGACGTCGCCGATGGCGTGCACGCCGCTGGCCGTGGTCTGCATCTGCTCGCCCACCGGCACGGCGCCCAGGGCATCGGGCGCGATGCCGACGCTGCCCAGGTTCAAGGCCGCCGTGTTGGGGCGCCGCCCGGTGGCGTTGAGCACCCACGGAAACGCCAGCGCGCGGTCCTCGGCCAGCTCGAGCAGGTGGCCATCGTCCGTGCGCTGCACGCGGTGCGGCGCGCTGCCCGGGTGCAGGTCCAGCCCGGCGGCCTGCAGTTCGGCGGCGATGGCCATGCGCAGCATCTCGTCGAAGCCGCGCAGCGGCAGCCGGTCGCGGTAGAACACCGAGACCTTCACGCCCAGCCGTGCCAGGATGCTGGCGAACTCCAGCGCGACATAGCCGCCGCCGATGACCGCGGCGCGCTCGGGCAGCGTCTGCAGGTCGAGCAGGTCGTCGCTGGTGGCACAAGCCTCGATGCCCGGGATGCTGTCGCGCACCGGCGCCGCACCGGTGGCGATGAGCACGTGGCGCGCGCTCAGCACGCGCTCGCCGACCTTCACGCGGTGCGGCCCGTCCAGCTGCGCCCAGCCTTCGATCAGCGTCACACCCGAGCCTTGCAGCATCTGTCGGTACAGCGCTTCCAGCCGCGCCGTCTCGGCCGCTTTCGCTGCCGCCCAGCGCGGCATCTGGAAGCGCGGCTCGTCCAGGTCCCAGCCGTAGCCCCGCGCCTCGCGCATGGCGTCGCCGAACTGCGCCGCGTACATCAACAGCTTCTTCGGCACGCAGCCGCGGATGACGCAGGTGCCGCCGACGCGGCTGCCCTCGACGATGGCCACGCGCGCACCATGCAGCGCGGCGCGCCGCGACGCCGCCACGCCACCCGAGCCGGCACCCAGCGTGATGAGGTCGAAGTCGAAGTCCATGGCGCTCGCTCCTGCGTCGGTCGATGTCGGACAATGCGGCCCGATGATGTCGCATCCCGTCCTTGAAGCTCAGGGTTCGCCCGCCACTGCCGGAGCTTGTCCCCCCATGACGTCGAACCCGCCCTGCCGCGCGCACCGGCTGCGCCTCGTCGCCACCCTGGTCGTCGCCGCGCTGGCCGCGGCGTGCGGCAACATCACGCAGCTGTATGCCGACGACGCCTCATCGCCGCTGGTGACGGCGCGCGCCGTGTACCGGCTGGGTGGCGGGCCCGGCGGCGGCGGCATCGAGCTCGAAGGGTCGACCGCGCGCGCCCGCGGCGAAGACCCGCTGGGCGAGTTCGCGAGCGCTTCGCTCGGCGGCAGCACGGTCCTCGGCCCGACGCTGCTGAAGCACACGGCGCGCGTGCAGCAGGCGCAGCTCTTCTACAGCCACCTGCTGTTTGCCGGCCGGCCGGTCGAGATGGAGTGGTTCGTCGGCGGCGCCTGGGCGCAGACCTCGTGGCAGTCGCTCAGCGCGCGGCCGGGCGACCCGCGGCTGTCGGCGCGCAGCCACTGGTACGGGCCGGCGGGCGGTGCGTTGGCGCGGCTGCGCATGAACCCCTCGCTGGCGCTCGAAGTCCGCGCTTCCGGCGCCGTGGACGTGTCGGGCCGGCGTGACGGCGGCACCTCCAACAGCGCCGAGGTGGCGCTGGCCTTCAAGCCGGTGCCGGCCCTGGCGCTGCGCGCCGGCTACGGCCTGCACGAGTCCTCGGTGCGGCCGGCGGAGTCGCTGGCCACCGAGTTGTCGGTGCGCGCGCGCGGCCTCTTCCTCGGCCTGGGGCTCGAGTTCTGAGCTTGCAGTCGATGGCCCAGGACGTCACGGCGCCCGCTGCGCGTGCCGCGCAACTGCGCGCGCTGCTGCACCACCACGCGCACCGCTACTACGTGCTCGACGCGCCCGAGGTGCCCGACGCCGAGTACGACCGCCTGTTCGGCGAACTGCAGGCGCTGGAGGCGGCGCATCCGCATCTGCGCACGGCCGACTCGCCGACGCAGCGCGTGCTGGGCCAGGTGCTGGCCGGTTTTGCACCGGTTCGCCACCAAGTGCCGATGCTCAGCATCCGCACCGAGACCGACACCACCGCAGCCGGCGCCACCGCCTTCGACGACCGCGTGCGGCGCGAACTCCGGCTCGACGCCGACGCGCCGCCGGTGGCGTACAGCGCCGAGCTCAAGTTCGACGGCCTGGCCATCAACCTGCGTTATGAGCACGGCGTGCTGGTGCAGGCGGCGACGCGCGGCGACGGCGAGACCGGTGAAGACGTGACGCAGAACATCCGCACCATCGGCCAGATCCCGCTGCGGCTGCTGGGCGCGCCGGTGCCGCTGCTGGAAGTGCGCGGCGAGGTCTTCATGCGGCGCGATGACTTCGAGCGCATGAACGAGCGCCAGCGCGAGAAGGGCCAGAAGAGCTTCGTCAACCCGCGCAACGCCGCCGCCGGCGCGGTGCGCCAGCTCGACCCGGCGATCGCGGCCCAGCGGCCGCTGAGCTTCTACGCCTACGGCCTGGGCGCCTTTGACGGCTGGGCGCAGCCCGACAGTCACAGCGCCACGCTCGACGCGCTGCAGGCGGCGGGCCTGCCGGTGTGCGCCGACCGCACGCTGGCGCACGGCGCGGCGGGCCTCGTCGCCTTTCACCGCGCGATGGGCGACAAGCGCGACGCGCTGCCTTTCGACATCGACGGCGTGGTCTACAAGGTCGACCGCCTGGATCTGCAGCGGCGGCTCGGTTTCGTCACCCGCGAGCCGCGCTGGGCGGTGGCGCACAAGTACCCGGCGCAGGAGCAGATGACGCGCCTGAACGGCATCGAGATCCAGCTCGGCCGCACCGGCAAGCTGACGCCGGTGGCCAAGCTGGAGCCGGTGTTCGTGGGCGGCACGACGGTCAGCAACGCCACGCTGCACAACGTCTTCGAGCTGCGGCGCAAGGGCGTGCGCGTCGGCGACACCGTCGTCGTGCGCCGCGCCGGCGACGTGATCCCCGAAGTCGTGGGCCGCGTCGGCAGCGCACGCGCGGCCTACGTGCCCAACTTCCGCATGCCGCGCCAGTGCCCGGTGTGCGGCAGCGCGGTGCTGCGCGAGCAAGGCGGCATCGACCACCGCTGCACCGGTGGCCTGTTCTGCGCTGCGCAGCGCAAGCAGGCGCTGCTGCACTATGCCGGCCGCCGCGCGATGGACATCGAGGGCCTGGGCGACAAGCTGGTCGACCAGCTCGTCGACGGCGGGGTGATCCGCACCCTGCCCGACCTCTACGCCCTGGACGCGGCGCGGCTGTCGGGCCTGGAGCGCATGGCCGGCAAGAGCGCGGCCAACCTGGTGGCGGCGCTGGCCAAGAGCAAGCACACGACGCTAGCGCGCTTTCTGTACGCGCTGGGCATCCGCCACGTCGGCGAGACCACGGCCAAGGACCTGGCGCGCCACTTCGGCAACATCGACCGCCTGCTGGCCGCCGGCGTCGAGCAGTTGCTGCAGGTTGCCGACGTGGGCCCGGTGGTGGCCGAAAGCGTGCACGCCTTCTTCCAGCAGCCGCACAACCGCGAGGTCATCGAACAGCTGCACGCCGCCGGCGTCAGCTGGCCCGAAAACGACGGCACCGCCGATGCCGTGCCGCTGCCGCTGGCCGGCCAGACCTTTGTGCTGACCGGCACGCTGCCGACGCTGTCGCGCGACGAGGCGAAGGACCTGATCGAAGCCGCTGGCGGCAAGGTCGCCGGCTCGGTGAGCAAGAAGACACACCACGTCGTGGCCGGCGCGGAAGCCGGCAGCAAGCTGGACAAGGCGCGCGAACTGGGCCTGTCGATCCTGGACGAAGAGGGCCTGCGGGCGATCCTGAATGGCAGCAGACACTGACGCGGTCAAGCGCATCGCGCTGCTTGGCGGCGAGTCCAGCGGCAAGACCACGCTGGCGCGCTCGCTGGCCCACGCGCTGGGCACGGTCTGGGTGCCCGAGTACGGGCGCCAGCGCTGGGAAGAGCTGCGCCAGACCTTGTCGCTCGCTGAACTGCTGCAGGTGGCGCGCACCCAGGTGGCCTGGGAAGAAGAGCAGGCGGCGCATGCCCGCGGCTGGCTGGTCTGCGACACGACGCCGCTGACGACCTTGCAATACTGCCTGCACGACCACGGCCAGGCCAGCGCCGAACTGCACGACCTGGCCCGGCGGCGCTACGAGCTGACGGTGCTGTGCCTGCCGGACTTCGACTTCGTGCAGGACGGCTGCCGCCGCGACGACGCCTTTCGTGCACATCAGCATGCCTGGACACTGACCCGGCTGGCCGAGCAGGGCATCGAGCCGCTGCTGGTGCGCGGCAGCGTGCACCAGCGGCTGCAGCGCGTGCTGGCCCAGCTGCCGGGTCACCAGCGCCGGGGCGCCATCGCCTGATGCGCGCTGCACGCGCATTCACCGCTGGCAGGGCGGCCGCAGCCGTGCTGGAATCGGTGCACGTATCCGCGTCACCCAAGGAGCCCCGATGCACTTCGCCCGCCTGCTGATGCCCGCCGCGTTCGCACTCGCCACCACGCCGCTGATGGCGGCCTGTCTGAGCGACGCCGAAGTCGCGGCGCTGATGGCCGCCTACACCGCGCGCACGCCGGCGGCCAACCCCGAAGGCCTGTCCGACGCTGACGGCGAGTGCACGCGCGCCAAGGTCAACGCCGTGCTGCGCTCCACCATGGGGCAGCCGGTGGGCTACAAGGCCGGCCTCACCAACCCGGCGGTGCAGAAGCGTTTCAACGCCAGCGCGCCGGTGTGGGGCGCGCTGTACGCCGAGATGCTGCTGAAGGAAGGCGTGGAAGTCCCCGCCGCCTTCGCCGCCCGGCCGCTGTACGAAGCCGACCTGCTGGTGCGCGTGTCCAGCGCCGCCATCAACGCCGCGCGCACGCCGGCCGAGGTCATGGCCGCCATCGACCAGGTGATCCCCTTCATCGAGCTGCCCGACCTGATGGTGCAGGCGCCGCCCAAGCTCAACGGCGCCGCCGTCGCCGCCATCAACGTCGGCGCGCGCCTGGGCGTGACGGGCCAGCCGATCGCGGTGCCGCCGCCCGGCGCCGCCCGGCAGGCCCTGCAGGACGCGCTGCGCGACATGGTCACCATCGTCAAGGCCGACGGCGCCGAGGTCGACCGCGGCAAGGGCAGCGACGTGCTGGAGCACCCGCTGAACGCCGTCGTCTGGCTGGTGCAGGACCTGCCGCGACACGGCATCGCGCTGCGGCCGGGCGACGTGGTCAGCCTGGGTTCCTTCTCCAAGCTGCTGCCGCCCAAGGCGGGGCTGGCGGTGGAGGTGATCTACAGCGGCCTGCCCGGCAACCCGAGCGTGAAGGTGAGCTTCAAGTGACGGTGCATGAGATCCTGAAGATGGGCGACCCGCGGCTGCTGCGCGTGGCGCAGCCGGTGCACAACTTCGACACGCCTGAGCTGCACACGCTGATCGCCGACAAGTTCGACACCATGGAAGCGGCGCAGGGTGCGGGTCTCGCGGCGCCGCAGATCGGCGTCGACCTGCAGCTCGTGATCTTCGGCTTCAGCAGGAACGAGCGTTACCCCGACCGCCCCGCCGTGCCGCGCACGGTGCTGCTCAACCCGGTGCTCACGCCGCTGTCGGACGAGATCGTCGAAGGCTGGGAAGGCTGCCTGTCGGTGCCCGGCCTGCGCGGCAAGGTGCCGCGCCATGCCCGCATCCGCTACAGCGGCCGGGACCCCCTGGGCCAGCTCATCGAGCGCGAGGTCGACGGCTTCCACGCCGTCGTCGTGCAGCACGAGTGTGACCACCTCGTCGGCCGCCTTTACCCGACCCGCATGACCGACCTGACGCAGCTCGGCTTCACGAGCGTGCTGTTCCCCGAACTCGTGGATGCTGCCGACGACTAGCGAGCGTGGACGGCAACACGGCTTTACAAGCACGGCCGTCAGCGTTGGCCGCCCGGCAGGCGTTGTAGGCCGATGAATACCCTTCAATCGCTGCGCCGTGCCCGGGCCTGGCTGGGCCTCACCACCTTGGCCCTGCTCGGCCTGTGCGCGGGCCCGACCTGGGCCCAGGACGACCCGCCCGGCCGCGTCGGCCGCCTGGCCGACCTGCAAGGCAGCGTCTCCTGGTACGACGACCAGCAGGGCGTGTGGAGCGACGCCGAGCGCAACCGCCCGCTGACCGGCGGCGACCGCGTGTCCACCGGCGCCCAGGGCCGCGCCGAACTGCGCGTCGGCTCGACCGTGCTGCGGCTGGCTGCGGGCACCGAACTCGAGATCGTGCGCCTGGACGATCAGCACATGAGCTTCCAGCTGCACAGCGGCAGCCTGGCGCTGCGCGTGCGCTCTCGGGAGGTCGCCAGCGAGATCGAGGTGCTGACCACCGAAGCGCGCTTCGTTCCCGCCCGCGCCGGCCACTACCGCTTCGACCGCAGCGACGACAGCACCTTTGCCGGCGCCTGGCGCGGCTCGCTGCGCATCGACGACCCGGCCGGCTTCATCATCGAAACCGGCCAGCGTGCCGAACTCTGGCGCGAAGGCCGCCAGGGCCGCCAGCTGCGTTTTGCCTGGAGTAACCTGCCCAGCGACGCCTTCGGCGACTGGGTCGCGCGCGACGAGCAGCGCGACGAGCGCAGCGCATCGTCGCGCTACGTCTCGCCCGAGATGACCGGCGCCGAAGATCTGGACCGCCACGGCCGCTGGGACCGCCACGACGAGTACGGCGCGATCTGGTTCCCGCTGCAGGTGCGCGCCGAGTGGGCGCCGTACCGCTACGGCCGCTGGGCCTGGGTCAGCCCCTGGGGCTGGACCTGGGTCGACGAAGCGCCCTGGGGCTTCGCGCCCTTCCACTACGGCCGCTGGGTCCACTGGCGCGGCCGCTGGGGCTGGGTGCCCGGCGACTACGTGGCGCGTCCGGTCTACGCCCCGGCGCTGGTGGCCTGGGTGGGCGGCGGCGGTTTCAGCGTCTCCATCAACATCGGCGGCCCGACCATCGGCTGGGTGCCGCTGGCGCCGCGCGAGTGGTACGTTCCGCACCACCGGCACACGCCGGTCTACGTCGAGCGCGTCAACCCGCACCCACCCGGCCGCCGCTACGAGCGCCCGGTGCACACCGGCCCGATCATGTACAACAACCAGGGCGTGCCGGGTGCGGTGACGGTGGTGCCGCGCGACGTGCTGCTCCAGCGCCAGCCGGTTAGCCGGGGCGCCATCGACAGCCGCGAGTGGCAGCGCTCGCGTGGGCACGAGCCGTTGCCGCGTGCAGCGCCGCCCGAACACGAAGCACCGCAGTTCCGCGGCCCGCGTCCGCAGCCGGCACCGGGCGCCGTGCAGCCGGTGCCGGGCGGCGCGCAGCCCGTGCCGATGCCACCAGGCCACCGCAATGGCCGGGACGACCGGGATGGCCGTGACGGCCGTGACGGCCGCGACCGGGGGGAAGGCCGCGACCGACGCGACGGCAGGGATGGCAGCGACGGCCGCCGGCCACAACCCGCGCCGGCGCCCATCATGCAGTCGCAGCCGCAGCCCCAGGTGCAGCAGCCGCCCGCCGTCGTCGACCTGCGCCGCGACCGGCCGCCAGTGGCACAGCCGCTGCCGCCCGCTGCGCAGCCACAACCGCTGCCGCCGGCCCAGCCGAACCAGCGCCCGCCACGCG
The DNA here is from genome assembly GCA_043760065.1 of Rubrivivax sp. GTDB lineage: Bacteria > Pseudomonadota > Gammaproteobacteria > Burkholderiales > Burkholderiaceae_C > Rubrivivax. The sequence continues at coordinate 53 of JAYUPN010000148.1, read as the reverse complement.
ATCGCGACGGCGGGCCACGTGATCGCGACCGGGACCGGGACGGCCCGCGCGGT
>JAYUPN010000147.1:0-4135 GCA_043760065.1 Rubrivivax sp. | reverse complement strand
CGACTGGGTCGGCAAGCCGATCATCGCCATCGTCAACACCTGGAGCGACGCCAACCAGTGCCACGCGCACTTCAAGCAGCGGGTGGAGGACGTCAAGCGCGGCGTGCTGCAGGCGGGCGGCTTTCCGCTGGAGCTGCCGGCCATCAGCTTGAGCGAGAGCATGGTCAAGCCAACGACGATGCTCTATCGCAATTTCCTGGCCATGGAAACCGAAGAGCTGCTGCGCAGCCACCCGGTGGACGGCGCGGTGCTGATGGGCGGCTGCGACAAGACCACGCCGGGCCTCTTGATGGGCGCTTTGAGCATGGGCCTGCCCAGCATCTACCTGCCCGCCGGCCCGATGCTGCGCGGCAACTGGAAGGGCCAGGTGCTGGGCTCGGGCAGCGACGCCTTCAAGTACTGGGATGAACGTCGAGCCGGCCGCTTGTCCGACCAGGCCTGGCAGGAGATGGAAGCCGGCATCGCGCGCAGCCACGGCACCTGCATGACGATGGGCACTGCGGCGACGATGATGGGCATCGCCGAAGCCATCGGCTTCACGCTGCCGGGCGCCAGCAGCATCCCGGCGGCCGACGCCAACCACGTGCGCATGAGCGCCGAATGCGGCCGCCGCATCGTGCAGATGGTGTGGGACGACTGGACCCCGGCGCGCATGCTGTCGCGCAAGAACTTTCACAACGCCATCGCGGTGGCGATGGCCATGGGCTGCAGCACCAACGCCATCATCCACCTGGTGGCCATCAGCCGGCGTGCCGGGCACGCGGTGACGCTGGACGACTTCGATGCCGCGAGCCGCCGCGTCGGCGTCATCGCCAACATCCGGCCCAGCGGCGACAAGTACCTGATGGAGGACTTCTACTACGCCGGCGGTCTGCCGGCGCTGATGAACGTGATGCGCGAGCACCTGCACACCGACGCGCTCAGCGTCAACGGCCGCAGCGTGGGCGACAACATCGACGGCGCCGAGGTCTACAACGCCGACGTCATCCGGCCGCTGTCCAACCCCATCTACGCCGAAGGCGCGCTGGCGGTGCTGCGCGGCAACCTGGCGCCCGACGGCGTGGTCATCAAGCCCAGCGCCTGCCTGCCGCACCTGCTGCAGCACAGCGGCCGCGCGCTGGTCTTCGACGACTACCCGGCGCTGAAGAAGGCCGTCGACGACCCGGACCTGGACGTGACTGGCGACGACATCCTGGTGCTGCGCAACGCCGGCCCCAAGGGCGCCGGCATGCCCGAGTGGGGCATGCTGCCGATCCCGACCAAGCTGCTCAAGCAGGGCGTGAAGGACATGCTGCGCCTGTCCGACGCGCGCATGAGCGGCACCAGCTACGGCGGCTGCCTGCTGCACTGCGCGCCCGAGGCCTACGTCGGTGGCCCGCTGGCGCTGGTGAAGACCGGCGACACGATCATCGTCGACGTGCCGGCGCGCACCATCCACCTCGACATCAGCGACGAGGAGTTCGCGCGCCGCCAGGCGGCGTGGCAGCCCCTGCCGCGGCGCTACGAGCGTGGCTACGGCTGGATGTTCGGCCAGCACATCCTGCAGGCCGACCAAGGCTGCGACTTCGACTTCTTGGAGACCAGTTTCGGCGCCCCGGTGCCCGAACCCGTCATCTACTGAACACACCATGATGAACCCCGACACCCGCCGACAACTGATGGGCGTGAGCACCGCCACGCTGTGCACGGCCCTCTTCAAGCGCGGCTTGCGCAACCAGTTCATCCAGGGCGTGCTGCCCGTGTCCGGGCTCGGCGGCGACCGGCCCCACATGGTCGGCCCCGCCTTCACGCTGCGCTACATCCCGGCGCGCGAGGACCTGAACCCGATCGCGGTGTTCCAGGACCGCGCGCACCCGCAGCGCAAGGCGGTGGAGGAGTGCCCCGCTGGCGCTGTGTTCGTGATTGACAGCCGCAAGGACGCGCGTGCCGCGTCGGCCGGCGGCATCCTGGTCACGCGCCTGATGCAGCGCGGCGTGGCCGGTGTCGTCACCGACGGCGGTTTCCGCGACAGCCCCGAGATCGCGCGGCTGCCGTTCCCGGCCTACCACCAGCGGCCCAGCGCGCCGACCAACCTGACGCTGCACCAGGCGCTGGACATCAACGTGCCGATCGGCTGCGGCGACGTCGCGGTGTGGCCGGGCGACGTGGTGGTCGGCGACGGCGAAGGCGTGATCGTGATCCCGGCGGCGATCGCCGACGAAGTGGCGGCCGAAGCGGTGGAGATGACCGTCTTCGAGGACTTCGTTATCGAGCAGGTGCAGCAGGGTCACAGCATCCTGGGCCTGTACCCGCCCACCGACGAACACAGCCGCACCGACTTCGCGGCCTGGCGCGCGAAGGCCGGGCGCTGAAGCCGCGGTGTGAATTGCGCAAAACCTGCGCGTGAAGATGTCGGCGCCCCGGCGGCGCGCATCGGTGACATTGGCAGCACGTTGAAGCAGGGCCGCAAGGTCTTGCAAAGATGCCGGGGACCGAGGGGGCTTGCATCCACCACCTCACCAGGTCCGATCACCGCCAGGATGCACCGTGGGGAATCCATGAACAAGCTGAGCTTCATCGCCGCCCTGTCGATCGCCGCCGCCGCCGGCTCGGCCTGGGCCGACGACATCACCATCGACAACACGCCTTTCGTCTCGACCAAGACCCGTGCCGAGGTCAAGGCCGAACTGTTGCAGGCCCGCGCCGACGGCAGCCTGGCGGCACTGACCGCGGACTACGTGCCGGCGCAGCGTTATGCCAGCGTGCTGACGCGCCAGGAAGTCATCGTCGACATGCGCGTCAACCGCGACGGCTTCGCTCTCGCGATGACCGGCGAAGACAGCGGCGCGGTCTACCTGGCGCGCGCGACGCAGCCGGCTGCAGTCCCCCCGGTCTGGCTGGCCAAGCTGAGCCGCACCACGCGCTGATCGGCCAACGCATTCCGACACCGCGGCCCGGCCCTGCCGGCCGCGGTGTCGTTCTTGGCGCGCGGCGGCCGCAGACTGCCGCGAGAGGCCGCACAGCCGGCGCCGGTCGTTCGCGTTTGATCGTATGGAGCTGCACCGTGCATGCAGCGACACTGTGCGTCCAGCCCAGAGCGCCGAGGCGCACTTGATCGACGACCACAGCAGCCACCCCCGCATCAGCGTGCGCGAAGCCACGCTGTCCTTCCTGCGCTCGGTCGGCCTGACGACCGTCTTCGGCAACCCCGGCTCGACCGAGCTGCCGCTGTTCCTGAATTTCCCCGCCGACTTCCGCTACGTGCTGGGCTTGCAGGAAGCGGTGGTGGTGGGCATGGCCGACGGCTACGCGCAGGCCACGCGCAACGCCAGCTTCGTCAACCTGCACTCGGCGGCCGGCGTCGGCCACGCCATGGGCAACATCTTCACGGCGCACAAGAACCGCACGCCGATGCTCATCACCGCGGGTCAGCAGGCGCGGTCGATCCTGCCTTTCGACCCCTTCCTGCACTCGGCGCAGGCCACCGAACTGCCCAAGCCCTACGTCAAGTGGAGCGTCGAGCCGGCGCGCGCGCAGGACGTGCCGCTGGCCATTGCACGCGCCTACTTCATCGCGATGATGCCGCCGCGCGGGCCGGTGCTGGTGTCGATCCCGGCCGACGACTGGACGCAGCTCACCGAGCCGCTGGCGCCGCGCCAGGTCAGCACGCAGCTGCGGCCCGAGCCCGGCCTGTTGGCGCAGCTGGGCGATGCACTCGACGCCGCCGAGCGCCCGGCCTTCGTCATCGGCGCCGCGGTCGACCGCGACGGCGCCTGGGACGCCGCCGTCGCGCTGGCCGAACGCCACCAAGCGCGCGTCTTCGCAGCACCCATGTCGGGCCGCTGCGGCTTCCCCGAGGACCACCGCCTGTTCGCCGGTTTCCTGCCGGCGATGCGCGAACGCATCGTGCAGTTGCTGGCCGGGCACGACGTGGTGTTCGCACTCGGCGCGCCGGCCTTCACGTACCACGTCGAAGGCCAGGGTCCGCACCTGCCGGCGGGCGCGCAGCTGGTGCAACTGGTCGACGACCCGCAGATCGCCGCCTGGGCGCCGCTGGGGCTGTCGGTGGTAGCAAGCATTCGGCTCGGCCTGCTCGACCTGCTGGCGCGGCCGGCACCCCCATTGCGCCCGCTGCCGCCATTGCGTGAAGCGCGCC
>JAYUPN010000146.1:0-11136 GCA_043760065.1 Rubrivivax sp. | reverse complement strand
CCCGCGCTGCAGCACGACGGTGGCGCCCAACGCGATCAGCACCGGCGCCGAGTCGCCGATGGGCGAACCGTTGGCGACGTTGCCGCCCATCGTGCCGGCGTGGCGGATCGGCAGCGAGGCGAAGCGCAGCCACAAGTCGCGCAGCGCGGGCCACTCGTGCACCAGCGCGCGCCAGGCCGCTTCCAGGCTGGCGGCGGCGCCGATCACGATCTGACTGTCGTCGACCGTCACCAGTCGCAACTCGGCCACCTCGTTGATGCTGATGAGCTCACCCAGATCGCGGAACTGCTTCGTCACCCACAGGCCCATGTCGGTGCTGCCGGCCAGCACCTTGGCTTGCGGCAGCGCTTCGCGCAGGGCCGCAAAGTCCTCCAGCGTGCGCGGCGCGTGGAAGCCGCGTGCGGTGTGCAGCGGCGGCGCCAGAGCCAACTCTTGCAGCGCAGCCACCACCGGCTGGCGCCGCAGTCGCACCGGCGCGGCATCGAACATCTGCTGGCCGGCGTCGAGGATCGGCCGGTAGCCCGTGCAGCGGCACAAGTTGCCCGACAGGTCGTCGGCCAGTTGCTGGCGCGTCGGCACCGTGCCCGCCTGCTGGTGGCCTTCGTAGCAGGACCACAGGCTCATCACGAAACCCGGGGTGCAGAAGCCGCACTGCGAGCCGTGGCAGGCGACCAGGCTTTGCTGCACCGGGTGCAGCGTGCCGTCGGCACCCGCCACGTCCTCGACCGCGAACAGCGCCTTGCCGTCCAGCGTGGGCAGGAACTGGATGCAGGCGTTGACCGGCTGCAGCGCCAGCCCGCCCTGCCCGTCCAGCGTGCCCAGCACCACCGTGCAGGCGCCGCAGTCGCCTTCGGCGCAACCCTCCTTGGTGCCGGTGCAGCGCGCGTCCTCGCGCAGCCACTGCAGCACGGTGCGCGTCGGCTCGGGGTCATCGATCTCGACGACGGCGCCGCGGTGGAAGAAGCGCAGCGGGCGAGTGTTGAAGGGAGCATCCATGGCGTGGTCCAGGCTCGACTGGGATTTACCCGAAAGGTACCCCGCCGCGTGGCTGTCGGGATACTTTCAAGAGCATAGTATCTATGTAAACATTCGTATGACCATGCGGCCCGACTTCGACACCATAGACCTCCACCTCATCCGGGTCCTGCACACCGTGATCGTCGAACGCAGCGTCTCCCGCGCCGCCCTCAAGCTGGCCAGCACCCAGCCCACCGTCAGCGCCCAGCTCAAGCGCCTGCGCGCGCTGACGGGCGACCCCTTGCTGGTGCGCGCCGGCCAGCAGATGCAGCCCACCGAAGCGGCGCTGCAACTGCTGGAGCCCGCCGCCCGCATGCTGCAGGACGCCGAGCGGCTGTTCAGCCGCCACGGCCGGCTGCTGCGCAGCGCGCCCTTCGACGCCGCCGGCTCCGAGGCCCTCTTCCGCATCGCCGCCAGCGACTACCTCGACCCGGTGTTCCTGCCGCGGCTGGTGACGCACATCAAGCACCTGGCGCCGCTCGTGAAGCTGGAGCTGATGCCGCTGTCGCAGGATTACGACTACCGGCGTCACCTGGCGGCAGGCGACGTCGACCTGGTGATCGGCAACTGGCTGCAGCCGCCCGAAGAACTGCACCTGGGCCGGCTGCTCAGCGACGAGGTCGTCTGCCTGGTGGCCGAGGACCACCCCAGTGCCGGCCGCAGCACGCGCGGCGGCTGGACAGTGCAGAAGTACCTCGACCAGGAGCACGTGGCGCCGATGCCGATGAGCCCCGGCGCACTGGGCGTGATCGACGAGCACCTGCACGCCGCCGGCGTGCAGCGCCGCATCGTGGTGCGCGCCTCGCACTTCAGCCTGATCCCGCTGATGGTGGCCGGCAGCCTGCTGGTGCTGACCACCGGGCGCCTGTTCTGCAGCCGCTACCTGGGCACGCTGCCGGTGAAGATCGTGCGCTGCCCGGTGGCCTTTCCGCCGCTGAACTACTACCAGCTGTGGCACGAACTGACGCATGCGGCGCCGACGATGCGCTGGTTCCGTGAGCAGGTGCGCGAAGTGGCGCGCAGCCTGCCGCAGGGCGCGCCCGGCAACCTGGGCACGGCGCCTGAATGAGCGGCACCGCATGAAGGCCCTGTGCGCCGACCTGCTGGACTTCGTGGCCGAGCCCGCGTGGGGCCAGACCGAAAGCCCCGCCGTGCGCTGGCGGCCCGAGCACTGGCTGCTGATCGGCGACGACGGCCGCATCGCCGGCGTGCAGGCCGAAGACCCGGGCCCCGGCGCCGAACGCCACGACCACCGCGGCCGGCTGCTGATGCCAGGCTTCATCGACACGCATGTCCACAGCCCGCAGATCGGCGTCATGGCCAGCTACGGCAGCGCGCTGCTGGAGTGGCTGGAGAGCTACACCTTTCCGGCCGAGAGCGCCTGGTCCAACCCGGCCGTCGCCGCCGCCGGCAGCACGCACTTCCTGGACGCGCTGCTGGCCCACGGCACCACGGCGGCGGTGGTCTTCCCCACCGTGCACAAGGTGTCGGTGGACGCGCTCTTCAGCGCCGCCAGCGCACGCGGCATGCGCATCATCGGCGGCAAGGTGCTGATGGACCGCCACGCGCCCGACGGACTGCGCGACGAGGTCGATCAAGCCGAACGCGACTGCGTCGACCTCATCCAGCGCTGGCACGGCCGCGGCCGCAACGCCTATGCCGTGACGGTGCGCTTTGCCCCCACCAGCACGCCGGCGCAACTGGCGATGGCCGGCGCGCTGTGCAAGTCCGACCCGACGCTGTACATGCAGACCCACGTCGCCGAGAACCGCGACGAGGTGCGCTGGGTGGCCGAGCTGTTCCCGCAGTCGCGCAGCTACCTCGACGTCTACGCCGGCGCCGGCTTGCTGCACGAGCGCAGCGTGCTCGCGCACGGCATCTGGCTCGACGCCGCCGACCGCGCGGTGCTGGCCGCCAGCGGCGCGCAGATCGCCTTCTGCCCCAGCAGCAACCTGTTCCTGGGCAGCGGCCTGTTCGACTGGCGCGCGACCGCGAGCGCCGGCGCGCAGATCAGCATGGCCAGCGACGTCGGCGGCGGCACGTCCTTGAACATGCAGCGCACGCTGGCCGACGGCTACCGCGTGCAGGCGCTGGCCGGCCAGCGCCTGACGGCCTGGAGCGCGCTGCACGCCGCCACCCGCGGCGCGGCGCGCGCGCTGCAGCTGGGCCACGAGATCGGCACCCTGGAGAGTGGACTGATGGCCGACTTGTGCCTGTGGGACTGGTCGGCCGGGCCCGTCGACGCGCTGCGCCAGTCGGTGGCGCGCGACCTGCACGAGAAGGTCTTTGCCTGGATGACGCTGTCCGACGAGCGCCACCTCGTCAGCACCTGGGTCGCCGGGCAGGAACGCTACGCAAGGAGAGCGGCATGACGACGGACAGCGGCCTGCGGCTGCAGTTGACGGGCATCAGCAAGCAGTACCCGGCGGTGCGCGCCAACGACGGTGTGGCGCTGCGCGTCAGGCCCGGCGAGATCCACGCCGTGCTGGGCGAAAACGGCGCCGGCAAGAGCACGCTGATGAAGATCATCTACGGCGCGGTGCAGCCCGACGAAGGGCAGATCCACTGGAACGGCCAGGCCGTGAAAGTGAGCAGCCCGGCCCACGCGCGCAAGCTCGGCATCAGCATGGTCTACCAGCACTTCAGCCTGTTCGACACGCTGACGGCGGCCGAGAACGTCTGGCTCGGTCTGGACAAGAGCTTGTCGCTGGCCGCGGTGTCGCAGCGCATCGGCGAGGTCGCGCACACCTACGGCCTGGACGTGCAGGCCGAGCGCCCGGTGCACACGCTCAGCGTCGGCGAACGCCAGCGCGTCGAGATCGTGCGCGCGCTGCTGACCAACCCACAGCTGCTGATCCTGGACGAGCCGACCTCGGTGCTGACGCCGCAGGCCGTCGACAAGCTCTTCGTCACGCTGCGCAAACTCAGCGACGGCGGCTGCAGCATCCTCTACATCAGCCACAAGCTCGACGAGATCCGCGCCTTGTGCCACCGCTGCACGGTGCTGCGCGGCGGCAAGGTCACGGGCGAGGTCGACCCCACGAAGGAGAGCAACGCCAGCCTGTCCAGGCTGATGATCGGCGCCGAGCCGCCGCAGCTTCAGCACCGGGCGTCGCGCGCCGGCGCGGTGGTGCTGGGCGTGCAGGGCCTGGACCTGGCCAAGCAGGACCCCTTCGGCATGGACCTGCACGGCATCGGCTTCGAAGTCCGCGCCGGCGAGATCGTCGGCGTCGCCGGTGTCTCGGGCAACGGCCAGCAGGAGCTGATGGCGGCGCTGTCGGGCGAGGATCCGCGCGCCGCGCGCGGCAGCATCACCTTGAGTGGCAGCGACATCGCGCAGGCCAGCCCCCGCCGGCGGCGCAAGCAGGGCCTGCACTTCGTGCCCGAGGAACGCCTGGGCCGCGGCGCGGTGCCCACACTCAGCCTGGCCGAGAACACGCTGCTGACGCGCACCGAGACGGTGTCGCGCAGCGGCTGGATCGCCACCGGTCGTGTGCAGCGCCTGGCCGAAGACCTCATATCGCGCTTCAACGTCCGCGCCGGCGGCGCCGGTGCAGCGGCCAAGAGCCTGTCGGGCGGCAACCTGCAGAAGTTCATCGTCGGCCGCGAGATCGCCGCCAACCCCAAGCTGCTGATCGTCAGCCAGCCGACCTGGGGTGTGGACGTCGGCGCGGCGGCGCAGATCCGCGGCGAGCTGCTCAAGCTGCGCGACGAAGGCTGCGCGCTGCTGGTGGTGAGCGAAGAACTCGACGAGCTGTTCGAGATCAGCGACCGCCTGGTCGTCATCGCCAAGGGGCGCCTGTCGCCCAGCGTGCCGACCTCGCAAGCCACCGCCCTGCAGATGGGTGAGTGGATGTCGGGCCTGTGGGCCGGCCGCGCCGCAACCGCCGTGGAGGCCTGACCATGCTCAAGCTCGAAGCCCGGCCGCAGCCGAGCAAGCTGATGTCGATGGCCAGCCCGCTGCTGGCGCTGGCCGTCACGGTGCTCATCGGCGTGCTGCTCTTCGTCCTGCTCGGCAAGGACCCGCTGAAGGGCCTGGCGGTGTTCTTCATCGAGCCGGTGAAGAACCTGTACCAGCTGAGCGAGCTGTCGGTGAAGGCCACGCCGCTGATCCTGATCGCGCTCGGCTTGGCGGTGTGCTACCGCAGCAACGTCTGGAACATCGGCGCCGAGGGCCAGTTCGTCGTCGGCGCGCTGTGCGCCGGCTGGGTCGCGATGCAGGCCGGGCCCGACACCGCCTGGCTGGGCAAGGGCATCGTGGTCTTCGTGCTGCTGGCCGGCGTGCTGGGCGGCATGTTCTGGGCCGGCGTGGTGGCGCTGCTGCGCGACCGCTTCAACGCCAACGAGATCCTGGTCAGCCTGATGCTGGTCTACGTCGCCGAGCTGATGCTGTCGTACCTGGTCTACGGGCCCTGGAAAGACCCCAAGGGCTACAACTTCCCGCAGACCATCACCTTCCTGCCCGACACGCGCGTGCCGCGGCTGGTGCCCAACCTGCGCGCGCACATCGGCGTCCTCCTCGCGGCGGTGGCGGTGGCCGGGTTCTGGCTGTTCCTGTTCCGCACCTACCGCGGCTTTGCGCTGCAGGTCGGCGGCCTGGCGCCGGCTGCCGCGCGCTACGCCGGCTTCTCGTCGCACAGCGCGGTGTGGACGGCGCTGCTGATCTCCGGCGGCATGGCCGGGCTGGCCGGCGGGCTGGAAGCGGCCGGGCCGCTGGCGCAGCTGTCGCCGCATGTGCCGGCGGGCTACGGCTTCGCCGCCATCATCGTCGCCTACGTCGGGCGGCTGCACCCGGTGGGCATCATCTTCTCGGGCCTCCTGATGAGCATGTTCTACATCGGCGGAGAGCTGGCGCAGTCGCGGCTGGGCCTGCCGAAATCGCTGACCGGCGTCTTCCAGGGCCTGCTGCTGTTCACGCTGCTGGCCAGCGACACGCTGATCCACTTCCGCCTGCGCTGGCGGCGTGCGGCGCCGGCAGTGCGCACACAGGGGGCTTGAGATGGACAGCATCGCGCTCCTGCTGGCCGCCACGCTCAACGCCGGCACCGTGCTGGCCATTGCCGGCATCGGCCTCTTGATCAACGAACGCGCCGGCATCCTGAACCTGGGCGCCGAGGGCGTGATGCTGGTGGCCGCGATCGCCGGCTTTGCCACCGCGGTGACCACCGGCAACGACTGGCTGGCCTTCGGTGCCGGTGCCGTCGCCGGGGCGCTGATGGCGGCGGCCTTCGGCGTGCTGGTGATCTGGCTCAACACCAACCAGGTCGCCAGCGGCCTGGCGCTGAGCCTCTTCGGCGCCGGCTTTTCGGCCTTCGTGGGCATCGGCTACGTGCAGGGCAAGCTCGCCGAGCGATCGCACTTCCAGATCCCGGTGCTGGCCGACCTGCCCTTCTTCGGGCCGGCCTTCTTTCGCCAGCACCCGATGGTCTACATCGCCATCGCGCTGGTGCTCGGCAGTGCCTGGTTCCTGTACCGCAGCCGCGCCGGACTGGTGCTGCGCGCGGTGGGCGAGTCGCCCGAGTCGGCGCACGCGCTGGGCTATCCGGTGCGGCGCATCCGCATGGCCGCAGTGATGCTGGGCGGCGCGCTGTGCGGTGTGTCGGGGGCCTACATCTCGGTCGTCTACACGCCGCTGTGGGTCGAGGGCATGGTCGCCGGGAAGGGCTGGATCGCGCTGGCGCTGACCACTTTCGCGACCTGGCGGCCGGGCCGCATCCTGCTGGGCGCCTACCTCTTCGGCGGCGTCACGATGCTGCAATTCCACCTGCAGGGCGAAGGGGTCGAGGTGCCGAGCCAGTTCCTGAGCATGCTGCCCTACGTCGCGACCATCGTCGTGCTGGTGCTGATCTCGCGCAACGCGGCCTGGATCAAGGCCAACATGCCGGCTTCTCTGGGCAAACCCTTCTTCCCGGGCTCGTGAGCCGTGCGCGGCGATGCGGGCCGTGCGGGCCATAATTTGACATTCGTTGGCACCCACAACAGGAGAGAGATTCCATGACCCTTGCATCCAAGAGATCACTGTTCAGGCTGGCCGGCTGGTCGGCCTTGGCAGCCACCGCGGCCCTTGTCGGCTGCGGCAAGAAGGAAGAGCCGGCCAAGACCGCCGCCGCACCCGCCGCGGCTTCGGCGCCCGCGCCCAAGCCCGAGCCGCTGAAGATCGCCTTCGCCTACGTCGGCCCGGTGGGTGACGGCGGCTGGACCTTCGCACACGACAACGGCCGCAAGGCAGTCGAGAAGGAATTCGGCGACAAGGTGGTGACCAGCTTCGTCGAGAAGGTGCCCGAGGCGGCCGACGCCGAGCGTGTGTTCCGCGACATGATCGGGCAGGGCAACAAGCTGGTCTTCGGCACCACCTTCGGCTACATGGAGCCGATGCTCAAGGTCGCCGCCGACAGCAAGGACGTGAAGTTTGAGCATGCCACCGGCTACAAGCAGGCCGACAACATGCGCACCTACGACAGCCGCACCTATGAAGGCGCCTACCTGGCCGGTGTCGTGGCCGGCGCGATGACAAAGAGCAACGTGCTGGGCGTCGTCGGCTCCATTCCCATCCCCGAGGTCATCCGCAACATCAACAGCTTCACGATGGGCGCGCAGAGCGTCAACCCGAAGGTCCGCACCAAGGTGGTGTGGGTCAACGAGTGGTTCAACCCGCCCAAGGAAACCGAGGCCGCCACCGCGCTCATCAACGGCGGCGCCGACGTGCTGATGCAGAACACCGACTCGCCCGCGGTGCTGAAGACGGCGCAGGAAAAGGGCAAGCGCGCCTTCGGCTGGGACAGCGACATGACGGCCTACGGCCCGAAGGCGCACCTGGCCTCGGCCGTCATCAACTGGGGCCCGTACTACATCAAGGCCACGCGCGACGCGCTCGAAGGCAAGTGGAAGGGCGGCGAGGCCTCGTGGTGGGGCGTCAAGGAAGGCGCCATCGACTTCGTCTCGATCGCCGACGACGTGCCCGCCGACACCAAGGCCCGGGTCGAGAAGATCAAGGCCGGGCTGAAGGACGGCAGCTTCGTGATCTGGAAGGGCCCGATCGTCGGCTCCGACGGCAAGGAAGTGCTGGCCAAGGACGCCGTCGCCGACGACAAGTTCCTGGGCGGCGTCAACTTCTACGTCAAGGGCGTCGAAGGCAAGGTGCCTACCGGCAAGTAGCCGCACGCGCTTCGTGCCCACGCCGCCGCGGCCCTGCCCGGCGGCGTCTTTCTTTCCGGGTTCGACCCAGGCGCAGCGGCTACGCCGAGCCCGCCCGCGCAGCCGCGGCCATCAGCACCACCAGGAAGCACCCGGGGGTGGTGTCGGTGTCGACGGCGGCGTGCAAGACCCGCGCCACGTCCGCCTGCGGCAGCAGCCGCAGTTCGCAGGTCTCGGGCGGCAGGCCGTTGCGCGCCCTTGCGAGCAGGTCTTGCAAGGCGCCGACGCTGCTGGCCCACAGCATGCCGGACAGCGGCCGGCCCAGCAGCTCATCGCGCGTCGCACCCAGCAGCCGCGAGCCGGCAAGGTTGATCTCGCACAACACGGTCGCGGCATCGATGCTCATGTAGCCGACCGGCGCCCGTTCGAACAGGGCCGACTGCCGGACCAGGGTCGTCTCGAGCTCGTAGCGTGCGCTGCGAAGTTCCTCCTGCTGCAGGTCCAGTTCGACCTGATGAACTTGCAGTTCGTGCAGCAAGGCCAGCGCATCGCCCGCCGTCGAAGGCGAAGACGCCAGCTGGTGCAGCACCGCCAAGGCATTGGACGCACTGACCCGCTTGCGGTCGGTCTCGGGACCGACGCTCAACTGCGCCAGCGCACGCTGGCGCAGTTGCGCGCTGCGGGTGGCGACTTCAAGGGCACGGGACATGGGACCTCCTGGGGGGGATGGATCGGTCGGTCGGTTCAGGAGAGGCTGTTCACCTTGCGCAGCCGGGACTCCAGTTCCTTGGCTGCGGTGATGTCGATGAGGGTGATGACGACGCCCTGGATGACGTTGGCGAGTGTGCGGTATGGCTTGATGCGGACCAGGAACCACAGCCCGTCGGTGGTGGTGATCTGCTTCTCGGTGAAGGTCAAGGTGCGCAACGTCTCCCGGGCATCGTCGTTGAGCTCGGGATAGATCAGGGTGCTGGCCAGGTCGGTCAGCGGCCTGCCGATGTCGCCGTCGCGCAGGTGGATGATGCGCGTGATCCGGTCGGTGTAGCGCCGCACGTTCAAGGCACTGTCCAGGAACAGCGTGGCGATGTCGGTGCTGTTGAGCAGGTTCTGCATGTCGCTCTGCGCCAGCGCCAGGTCGTCCAGCTTGGATTGCAGCTCGCCGTTGAGGGTCTGCAATTCCTCGTTCATCGACTGCGACTCTTCTTTCGACGTGGTCAGTTCTTCGTTGGCCGACTGCAGTTCTTCGTTGGTGGACTGCAGCTCTTCATTGGCCGCCTGCAACTCTTCGCCCGCCGCACCCATCTCCTGGCGCAAGGCGTGTATCTCGTCTTTGCAGCGCTGCACTTCTTCGGCCATTGCGGGGTCCCCCGCGTTGCCGGATCGCGCGCGCCTGCGTTTGGCCGCAGGTGGCAGGGCAACGTCGCGAAAGACGATCATGACCAGGCCGGCCAGCGACCTGGGCTCCTGCATCGCCTTGACCGTCACGTTCAGCGTCGGCTGCGCGTCGTCGCCCAGGCGCAGGCCGCGCAACTCGATGCTGCCGCGCTCTTGCTGTGCCAGCCGCAGCGCGGCGGCGATCTGCGCCCGGATGGCCGGGCGGGCCATGACGTGGATGTTCCAGTTGGCCTTGCCCGACGCCGGCTCCAGGTATTTGCCGACGCTGCCGTTGATGTACACGACATCGCCCTGCTCGTTGACCAGCACCGCCGCTGGCGAGAATTCCTGCAGCAGCGCCTGCTCTGCGTGGCTCTGCAGGTTGGCGGATGGGGTGGCCGGTTGAGACACTTTCAACTCCTTGGAATGCCTGCCCAATGGCAGGCGAGAGACAACGGGGAAGTCCACCGACCCGGCGTTGAGGGAACTCTCGTTGCGCCAGTAGAGCCTGGTTTTCAGACTCAGCGGCGTGAACAAGGTCTGCGCGCTGCCCACCGTCTCAGAGCCGCCCAGCAACAGCGCGCCACCCGGGCGCAGGCTGTAGCCAAAGAGCGGCAGCAAACGCCGCTGCAAGGGGGCGTTGAAATAGATCATCAGGTTGCGGCAACACAGCAGGTCGAGCCGGGTGAAGGGCGGGTCCAGGATCACGTCGTGCTGCGCGAAGAGCACCATCTCGCGAATCTGCTTGTCGATGAGGTAACGGTCGCCCTGCGTCGAGAAGAAACGCGCCAGCCGCTCGGCGCCAACATCAGCCGCGATCCGGGCCGGGTACAGGCCCTTGCGGGCTGCGTTGATGGCGTCAGCGCTCAGGTCGCTGGCAAAGATCTGCAATGTCCGGCCTGCGGCTGCGGGCGTGTCGGCCACCACTTCGCTGAAGAGCATGGCCAGCGAATAGGCCTCTTCACCGGTGGAGCAGCCCACCACCCAGGCCCGCAAGCGGCTGCCTTCGGCGCCGCGCGCCAGCAACACGGGCAGGACCTCATCCTTCAGTTCTTGCCAGACCTCGGGGTCGCGGAAGAAGCTGGTCACGCCGATCAGCATTTCCTTGAACAGCAAGTCCAGTTCCTGCGGGTTCTGCCTGACAAAGACCTCGTAGGCGGCCTTGCTGGCCAGGCTGTGCACGCTCATGCGGCGCTGGATGCGGCGGCGCAACGTGCTGGGCTTGTAGTCGGAGAGATCGTGTTTGCTGCGTTCGCGCAGCAGGTGCAGGATCGAGGCCATCGCATGCGCGTTGCTCTCTTCGCCGCCCTCGGGCAACAGTGACGCGGCCTGCTGGTCGGCTGTCACACGATGAATGTGCCCGGCCAGGTCAGCCGGCAGGCCGACGATATCGACGCAGCCGGCTGCGATGGCGCTGCTCGGCATGGAGTCGAATTGCGCCGACTCGGGTGACTGCGCCAACGTCAGGCCGCCCTGTGACTTGATGGCCTGCAAACCCAGCGTGCCGTCGGAGCCCATGCCCGACAACACCACCCCAATGGCCCGCTCACCCTGGCTTCTGGCAAGCGACGAGAACAGCAAGTCGATGGGCAGCCGCAAACCGCGTGGCTG
>JAYUPN010000145.1:0-4141 GCA_043760065.1 Rubrivivax sp. | reverse complement strand
AGCAGCGCTTCGACACCATCCTGCGCGTCAGCAAGGCCATCGTCGAGCGGCAGAAGGGCTTCTTCACGCACGGCGCGATCGCGATGAAGCCGCTGGTGCTGCGCGAGATCGCCGACGAACTGGGGCTGCACGAGAGCACGATCTCGCGCGTCACCACCGCCAAGTACATGGCCACGCCGCAGGGCACCTTCGAGCTGAAGTACTTCTTCGGCTCGTCGCTGAACACCGACGCCGGCGGCAGCGCCTCCAGCACCGCGGTGCGGGCGCTGATCCAGCAGTTCGTCAGCGCCGAGGACATCGCCAAGCCGCTGTCGGACAACCAGATCAGCTCGATGCTCGAGGAGCAGGGCATTCAGGTCGCGCGCCGCACGGTGGCCAAGTACCGCGAAGCGCTGAAGATCGCGCCGGCCAGCCTGCGCAAGGCCCTATGACCGCGCTGTTCCTGCCCTGCGGCGGCGGCGTCGAGGCGCTGCTGGCCGACGAGGTGCTGCGCATCACCGGCGTCGCCGCCGAGGCCACGCGCGGCGGTGTCTGGGTCGAGGGCGACGAACGCATGGCGATGCAGCTCAACCTGGAGAGCCGCCTGGCGACGCGTGTGTTGTGGCCGCTGGTGGACGGTCCGTACCGTGATGAACACGACTTGTACGAACTGGCGCGGCGCGTCGACTGGCTGCACTGGATCACGCCCGAGCAGACGCTGCGCGTGGACGTCAGCGCCCAGCGTTCGCCGCTGCAGAGCCTGAACTTCAGCGCCCTGCGCATCAAGGACGCCGTCTGCGACACGCTGCGCGAAGCCACCGGCGCGCGGCCCAGCGTCGACACGCGCTGGCCCGATCTGCCGATCGCGCTCTTCGTCGGCCCCGAGCACGCCACGCTGTACGTCGACACCTCAGGCGACCCCTTGTTCAAGCGCGGCTGGCGCGAGGACACCGGCGAGGCGCCGCTGAAGGAGACGCTGGCCGCGGCGATGCTGGCGGCAGCGGGTTGGCAGGGCCGCGCCGAGGACGGCCCGCTGCTCGACCCCTGCTGCGGTGCCGGCACGATCGTCATCGAGGCGGCGCAGATGGCCTGCGGCATCGCGCCCGGGGGCCAGCGCCGTTTCGCCTTCGAACGTTTGCTGCCCTTCAAGCCCTTCGCCGCCGCGTGGCGCGACCTGCAGCGCCAGGCGCAGGCCCGCGTGCACGCGCCTGCGGTGTCGCTCTTTGCCGGCGACGTGAGTTTTCGCATGACTGACTTTGCGGTGCGCAACGCCGACCGCGCCGGCGTGCGGCACGCCATCGACTTCAAGACCGCCGATGCACTGCAGCGCCTGCCGCCGCTGCCCGCCGGCGTGATCCTGATGAACCCACCGTATGGCGAGCGCATCGATGCCAAGGGCCGAGGCTCGGGCGGGGCGCGCGAAGGCCCTGCGCGCGCCCCGCGCGAGAACTTCGAAGGCGGCGGCACACCGGCCGAGTTCTTCAGCCAGTTGGCCACCCACTGGAAGCGCCACTACGCGGGCTGGACCGCCTGGCTGCTGAGCCCGGAGATGAAGCTGCCGACCTTGATGCGGCTGAAGGAGTCGCGCCGCGTGCCGCTGTTCAACGGCGCCATCGAGTGCCGCCTGTTCCGCTTCGACATGACCGCCGGCGCAGGCCCCGGTGGCCGCGCCGCTGCGGGCCCGGCGCAACCCGGGCTACCGCAGCAGCGGTAATGACTCGATGCGGCGGTCGATCTCGACCAGCTGCGCGTTGTAGGCCGGCGCGCCGACGCCGCCGAAGCGGCGCAGGAACTCGGTCTCGCTCATGTACTCCGGCAGGTCCTGTGCCGGCGGCACGAGGTCGCTGTCGGTGACGCCGCGCGCCAGCCGCTGCTGCATCTGCGCCGGGTCCTGCACCAGCTTTTCGCCAAAGCGCGTGCCGGAGCGGTTGGCGGCCATGTCGCTGAAACTGAAACCGCTGCCGCCGCGCGAGTCCTTGACCTCCTTGTACACGCCGATGGCCTTGGACAGCGGGCTCGTGCTCTCGGTGGCCAGGGCCGCCGAGACCAGGAAGTGCAGCGGGAAGTCCTGGCGCCCGGCCAGCATCAGCCGCACCGGCCGCGCCTGCGGCCAGCCGCGTGCGGCGGGAATCACCTTGGCAAGCTGGCGGCCGTTGGCGAACAGCGCCAGCACCGTCAGCGCCGCGCGGTTCTCGGCAGCGGCGTCGGCGTCGCCCGTGCTGCGCTTGCGTGCCAGCTCGAACAGCGGCGGCAGCAGTTGCGCCATCGGCATCTCCCAGCCGCCCTGGTGGCGTGCGACGACCTCGGCCAGGCGGCCGGAGTAGGCGCGCAGCCGCTCCAGTTCATCGGCAGGCATGAGGCCGTTCATCAGGCGGCCGACGCTGTCGCCCTGCCAGGCGTAGGTCACGAGCATCTGCTGAGGTGCAAAGCGCACGCGCCGCACGACGTCGGCCAGCAGCTCCGCCTCGGCCTGCAGGCCGGCGCGCGCGACGCCGTGCAGCAGCGCGCGTTCGGCCAGCGCCGACGGCACCGGCAGGCGCCCGAGCGTGACGCCGTCGATGGCCGGCAGCCCGGCGGTCTCGACCAGGCGCAGCTCCAGGTTCAGCCAGCGGCCCAGGAACGCCAGCGGATGCGGCGCCAGCTGCAGGCTCAGGTGCAGCGTGGCCGCGCCGCGCTGCAGGTCGACCTGGCTGGCGGCCTGCACCCAGCGCCGGGCGCCATGGCTGAGCAGCACCTCGATGTCGCGTTCGCGCACCAGCGCCGTGCTCACCTGGCCCGGCCGCGCCTGCCGCGGATCGTGCGTGCGCAGCAGCGACAGCGCGCGCGCCACGTCGTCGGGCGCGACGTCCTGGCCAGCCATCACGCGCGGCTCGCGCTGCAGCGCCGCGGCGACGAGCACCGCCAGCAAGCCGAGGAAGAGGACGCTGCCCAACAGGGCCAGTCGCGCGACGGACTTCATGCCGGCCCGGCCGGACAAGCATGACGCGGGGGCCGCGAGGGCCCGTGCGGCACGGGCAGGAAGGGCAGGGTGCAGGGTCGGCGCGGCATGGAGTCGGCGAGGTCGCGGCGATCTTCGCATGGCGCGCTGCCGGCTGCCGGCGGCACCGCTTCGGGCCCCAGGTCAGGGCATAATTTGCCGTTGCTCTTTCGGAGAGACGCCTTGGACCAGAGTCACCCTCGGTGACCGTCCCCTCCGGGCCCTGCCAGGTGCTGGACCGGGACGGTCGCACCCCAGCCGCAGTTCCCACCGCCCGCGCCCGTGCGCCGGCGGCAGCAGCCCCGAAAGAGTCCCATGCTCAACGTCTTCACGCTGGCCAACGGCCGCTTGTTCCAGGAAGAGATCGACAGCCTGGAAGCCCTGGCCCACGTGCAGCCCGTGTGGGTTGACCTCGAGAACCCGAGCGAGGACGAGAAGCGCTGGGTCGAGACGCGGTTTGCCTTGACGATCCCCAAGGACGCCGTCGACGACGACCTCGAGGAGTCGGCCCGCTTCTACGAAGAGGACAACGGCGAGTTGCACATCCGCTCCGACTTCCTGATCGACGCCGAGGACGCCAAGGCCGGCGCCGAGGCCAAGCAGGCGCGCAATGTGCGCGTGGCCTTCATCCTGCACGCCAACGTGCTGTTTTCGATCCACGGCGAGGACCTGCCGGTGTTCCGGCTGCTGCGCCTGCGCGCGCGGCGCATCCCGGCGCTGATCGAGGACGCCAAGGACGTGCTGCTCAAGCTCTACGACGCCGACGCCGAGTACTCGGCCGACGCGCTGGAGGGCATCTACGACCACCTCGAGCAGGTCAGCGCCCGCGTGCTGACGCAGGACGTCAACGACCAGGCCGCCGGCGCCGCACTGACGGCCATCGCGCGCGAGGAAGACTTGAACGGCCGCATCCGCCGCAACGTCATGGACACGCGCCGCGCGCTGAGCTTCATGATGCGCAGCCGCATGCTCAACGCCGAGCAGTTCGAAGAGGCGCGGCAGATCCTGCGCGACATCGACTCGCTCGACAGCCACACCGCGTTCCTGTTCGACAAGATCAACTTCCTGATGGATGCAACCGTCGGTTTCATCAACATCAACCAGAACAAGATCATCAAGATCTTCTCGGTGGCCAGCGTCGCGCTGCTGCCGCCGACGCTGATCGCCAGCATCTACGGCATGAAC
>JAYUPN010000144.1:0-4158 GCA_043760065.1 Rubrivivax sp. | reverse complement strand
AGTTTCTTGACCAGCACCTGCGAGCGCCGGTCCCAGTTGTATTTGCGTTTGCGCGCCTCGGGCAGCCAGTCGGGGTCGACCTGCGTGAAGCCGCGGCGGATGAACCAGTGCATCGTGCGCGTCGTCAGCACGAAGATGCTGTCGAGGCCGCTGGCGCGGGCGCGCTGCTCGACGCGCTTGAGCAGCCGCTCGCCGTCGCCCTGGCCCTGCGACAGCGGCGACACCGTCAGCGCCGCCATCTCTGCGGTGCGCGCTTCGGGGTAGGGGTACAGCGCGGCGCAGCCGAAGATGATGCCGTCGTGCTCGACGACGCTGTAGTTCTCGATGTCGCGTTCGATCTCGGTGCGCTCGCGCCGCACCAGCGTGCCGTCCTTCTCGAACGGCTCGATGAGCTGCAGGATGCCGCCGACGTCGTCGGCCGTGGCCTCGCGCAGGCTCTCGAGCTTCTCGTCGACGACCATCGTGCCGACGCCGTCGTGCGTGAACACCTCCAGCAGCAGCGCGCCGTCGGTGGCGAAGGGCAGGATGTGCGAACGCTCGACGCCGCCTTCGCAGGCCTTGACGCAGTACTGCAGGTAGAAGGCCGGGTCGGTGGGCAGCGCCGGGCGGGGCAGGGTGGCGAGCAGCTTCTTGGCGTCGGCCAGCGCGAGCTCGGTGTCGATCGGGCTGTCGGGGTGGTTGCCGTTCTCGCGGATGCCGGGCACTTCGCCGACGAACACCAGCTTGTCGGCCTGCAACGCCATCGCGGTGGCGGTGGCGACGTCCTCCATCGACAGGTTGAAGGCCTCGCCGGTGGGTGAGAAGCCGAAGGGGCTGAGCAGCACGATGGCGCCGATCTCGATGGCGCGGCTGATCGCCGCCTGGTCGACCCGCCGCACGAGGCCGCTGTGCTGGAAGTCGACGCCGTCGACGATGCCCACCGGCCGCGCGGTCAGGAAGTTGCCCGAGACCACGCGCACGGTGGCGTTGGCCATCGGCGTGTTGGGCAGGCCTTGCGAAAACGCGGCTTCGATCTCGAAGCGCAGCTGACCTGCGGCTTCCTGCGCCGCGTCCAGCGCCACCGCGTCGGTGATGCGGATGCCGTGCGAGAAGCGCGAGACCTGGCCCTTGGCCGCCAGCTGTTCCGTCACCTGCGGCCGGAAGCCGTGCACCAGCACCAGCTTGAGGCCCATCGCGTGCAGGATCGACAGGTCCTGCACGAAGTGGTTGAGCTTGCCGGCCGCAATGGCCTCGCCCGCGAGGCCGACGACGAAGGTCTTGCCCCGGTAGGCGTGGATGTACGGCGCCACGGCGCGGAACCATGGGACGAAGGTGTGCGGGAAAACGAGGCTCATGCAGGGGATCGACAGGACGCGTGATTGTGCCGCAGCATGTCCGCCCCTCGGCCTCGAACAGGACACTTCGATGGACGTCTACAAGACCCACGGCGCCTTCAGCTGGAGCGAGCTGATGACCACCGACCCGGCCGCCGCCACGGCCTTCTACTCCAAGCTCTTCGGCTGGACCGTCAAGGACATGGGTGCGGCGATGGGCAGCTACCTGGTGGCCAACATCGGCGACACCGGCGTCGGCGGCCTGATGTCGGTGCCGCCCGAAGCCAAGGGCATTCCGCCGCGCTGGGGCGTCTACGTCACCGTGAACAACGTCGACGAGACGCTGGCGCAAGCCAAGGCGATGGGCGCCCAGGTGTGCATGGAGCCGATGAACGTGCCGGGCGTGGGCCGCATGGCGGCCTTCAACGATCCGCAGGGCGCGATGCTCAGCATCATGCAGTACGAGGCGCGCTGATCCGCTGTTGCGCGGGCGCGGACATAATCCGCGCCCCGTGAGACCTCCCCGCGGCCCGAACCCGGTTCAGGCCCACCCCGTCCCGCCGATCACCTACCCTGAGTCGCTGCCGGTCTCCGCCCGGCGCGACGAGATTGCGCGCGCCATTTCGCAGCATGCGGTGGTCATCGTCTGCGGCGAGACCGGCTCGGGCAAGACGACACAGCTGCCCAAGATCGCACTCGAACTGGGCCGCGGCTGGGGCGCTGGCGGCCGCGGCCTCATCGGCCACACGCAGCCGCGGCGCATCGCCGCCAGCAGCGTGGCCAAGCGCATCGCCGAAGAGCTGAACTCGCCGCTGGGCGAGGTCGTCGGCTACAAGGTGCGCTTCCAGGACCGGCTGCAGCCGGGCGCCAGCGTCAAGCTGATGACCGACGGCATCCTGCTGGCCGAGACGCAGAACGACCCGCTGCTCAAGGCCTACGACACGCTGATCATCGACGAGGCGCACGAGCGCAGCCTGAACATCGACTTCCTGCTCGGTTACCTGCGGCAGATTCTGCCGCGGCGGCCCGACCTGAAGATCGTCGTCACCTCGGCCACCATCGACGCCGACCGGTTTGCGCAGCACTTTGCCTCCAGGCACGGACCGGCGCCGGTGATCACGGTGTCGGGGCGGCTGTTCCCGGTCGAGCAGCGCTGGCGGCCGTTCGAAGAGCGGCGCGACTTCGACCTCGACGACGCCATCGCCGACGCGGTGGACGAGCTGTGGCGCGAAGGCGCCGGCGGATCAGCAGGCGCTGCCGGTGGCAGCGGATCAGGAGGCGCTGCCGGTGGCAGCGCGGGCGACATCCTCGTCTTCCTGCCCGGCGAGCGCGAGATCCGCGAGACCGCCGACCACCTGCGCAAGCACCTGGCGCAGCAGCACCGGGGTGGGCCGCAGGCGGAAATCCTGCCGCTCTACGCACGCCTGTCGCAGGCCGAGCAGGACCGCGTCTTCAGCACCGGCAACGGACGACGCATCGTGCTGGCCACCAACGTCGCCGAGACTTCTTTGACCGTACCGGGCATCCGCTACGTCGTCGACGCCGGCCAAGCGCGGGTCAAGCGCTACAGCTACCGCAACAAGGTCGAGCAGTTGCAGGTCGAGGCCATCAGCCAGGCCGCCGCCAACCAGCGTGCGGGCCGCTGCGGCCGCGTCGCCAACGGCATCTGCATCCGGCTGTACAGCGAGGGCGAGTTCAACGGCCGGCCGCGCTTCACCGACCCTGAGATCCTGCGCAGCAGCCTGGCCGCGGTGATCCTGCGCATGAAAGGCCTTCACCTGGGGCAGATCGAGGACTTCCCGTTCCTCGAAGCGCCGCCGAAGAAGGCCATCGCCGACGGCTACGCGCTGCTGGGCGAACTGGGCGCGGTGGACGACGCCAACGAGCTCACGCCCACCGGGCACGAACTGGCCAAGCTGCCGCTGGACCCGCGCATCGGCCGCATGATCCTGGAAGCGCGCCAGCGCGGCGCGCTCGACGAGGTGCTGGTGATCGCCTCGGCACTGTCGGGCCAGGACGTGCGCGACCGGCCGCTGGAAGCGGCTGCGGCCGCCGACGAGAAACACAAGAAGTTCGACGACGAACGTTCGGAATTCGTCGGTTACCTGAAGCTGTGGCAATGGATCGAGGAGGGCCGCGGCCAGCATGGACTGGTGCAGCTGCTCGTAGCTGGCCGGCTGTGTGTTGAGGTGCCAGCCCTGCTCGGCCACCACGGTGTGCAGCTGCGAATGAATGTCGCGCCACTCGCGCACCCGGCGTGGGCTGACAAAGCTGTCGCGCAGGCGTTGCTCTTGCTGCCGGTGGGTCAGTTTGTGGGCCGTGTGGGGCGTGGCCTGAGCGGGTGCGTGGCCGCGCCCTTCTTCGATCCAGTCCCACAACTTCAGCACGCCCACAAACTCAGAACGCTCGTCGTCAAACTTTTTGTGCCGCTCGTCGGCCAGCTGGGCCGCCTCTTGCGGTCGGTCGCGCACGTCTTGCCCCGACAGCGCCGCCGCGATGACCAGCACCTCGCTCAGCGCGTTGCGATCGCGGGCTTCCAAAATCATGCGGCCGATGCGCGGGTCCAGCGGCAGCTTGGCCAGCTCGTGGCCCATGCGGGTGAGCTCGTTGACCTCGTCCACGGCACCCAGCTCGCCCAGCAGGGCATAACCGTCGGCGATGGCCTTCTTGGGCGGCGCTTCCAGAAAAGGGAAGTCTTCGATGTGGCCCAGGCGCAGGCCCTTCATGCGCAGGATCACCGCGGCCAGACTGCTGCGCAGGATCTCGGGGTCGGTGAAGCGCGGGCGGCCGTTGAAATCAAGCTCGCTGTAAAGCCGGATGCAAATGCCGTTGGCCACCCGGCCGC
>JAYUPN010000143.1:0-11206 GCA_043760065.1 Rubrivivax sp. | reverse complement strand
GCCGAGGCCGACATCGTGCACCTGGACATGGACCCCGAGCCGGCCGAAGAGACCATCGAGCTGCGGCTGCAGGTCAGCGTGCGCGACCGCGTGCACTTCGCCGACGTGCTGCGCACGCTGCGCCGCTCGCCGGTGGTGCTGAAGGTGTCGCGCTACAGGTTCTCCTGAACCCCGGGCGCCGGGTAATTCACCGCCAGCACTTCCAGCTTCTCCGGCCCGCCCGGCGTCACCAGCGTCACCTCGTCGCCCTCGCGTGCCTTGATCAGCGCGCGCGCGATCGGCGACACCCAGCTCACGTCGCCGGCCAGGCTGTCGGCCTCGTCGACGCCGATGATGCGCACCGTGCGCTCCTGCCCCGCCGCGTTGGCGTAGGTGACGGTGGCGCCGAAGAAGACCTGGTCGCTGCCGTGGTGCACGCTGGGGTCGGCGACCTCGGCGATGTCCAGCCGCTGGCTCAGGAAGCGGATGCGGCGGTCGATCTCGCGCAGCCGCTTCTTGCCGTAGAGGTAGTCGCCGTTTTCGCTGCGGTCGCCGTTCTTGGCCGCCCAGGACACGATCTCGACGACCTTCGGCCGTTCGTCGTCGAGCAGCGACATCAGCTCCTGGCGCAGCCGCCGGTAGCCCTGCGGCGTGAGGTAGTTGCGTGCCCCGGCGGGCAGCGGCGGCAGCCCCGGCGCGGCGTCGTCGTCCTCGTCGCCCTCGCCTTCCTTGACGAATGCCTTGTTCACCGCGGCGTCGCGTGACTCACGTGCGGGCGCTCAGCGCAGGGTCTCGAAGCTCATGGCCGCGGCGCCGTACTCGTCGGCGCAGCTGGCGGCGCCGGCCGGGCACTGGACGGTGCCGGCCAGCATCGAGCCGCTGCCCTTGAAGTTGGCCAGCAGCGCCGTCGCTTCGTCGCCGCTGGCCAGCAGCTTGATCGGGCCCTCGGTCCTGGGCTTGAGCGCGTCGAAGCGCCGCGGCTGCGCCGACACGATGACCAGCATGCGGCCGGTCCCCACCGGCTCGCTGGCGGTCAGGAAGAAGCCGTCCTTGCTGGGGAAGTTGTAGGCCTGGCCCTTGCGGACGCGCACGCTGCTCGAGTTGGCGTTGGGCACCAGCAGCGCCAGCGAGCCGTCGGCGCTGAGGCCGACCACGTGCAGGTAGCCATCGCGTTCGGCGGTGACCTTGAAGCGCACCTGGTCGCCGCGCGAGATGCGGATATCGGACTGCAGCGCCGTGGCGGTGACGCCGAAGCCGGCGCTCTGAGCCTGCAGCACGCGGTCGAACTCGCGCTGCGGGTCGAAGCGCGCCGGCGGTGCAGCGGGCGCCGCGGCTGCGGCGGGCGACTGCACTGCAGCAGCCGGCGCCGTGGCCGGGGCCGGCGTGGCGGCAGCCGGCGCGGGTGAGCTCGCCGGTGGCGCCGTGCCCATCATCTTCCAGGCCCCGAAGCCCAGCGCGGCCAGCACCACAGCACCCACGCCCACGCCGAGCAGGGCACCTTGGCCCTTGGCCGCAGGCACGGCCGGCGCCGGCGCCACGGCCGGCCTGGGCCGCGCCACCGGCGGCACGACGGCCGTCGGCGGCAGGTCGGCCAGCCGCACCGTGGGCGCGGCCGAGGCCGCCGCAGCCGACGGGGCTGCCGGCGGGGCCACCGTCAGCGTCGTCGTGGCCGGCGGCACGAAGCCGTCCAGGCCGAGGTCCTGGCGCAATTGCTCGATGGTCTGCGTGCGCATCTCGGGGCGCACCGCCAGGGCACGGTCGATGGCGGCCAGGAAGGGCTCGCTGTAGCGGCCGGCGGCGGCCTTCGTCAGCGGCTGGTAGGTGTCGTTGAGCATGCGGCCCACCGACGGCGGCGGCGTGCGCCCCATGATCGCGTAGTGAACGACGGAGGCCAGCGCGTAGACGTCGGTCCACGGCCCCTGCTTCATGCCCGGGATTTCGGCGTACTGCTCGACCGGCGCGTAGCCGGGCTTGAGGATCACCGTCAGCGCCTGCGTCAGGTCGCCGATGACGCGCCGCGCGGCGCCAAAGTCCAGCAGCAGCCAGCGGCCATTGGGCAGCTGCATGACGTTGTCGGGCGCGATGTCGCGGTGGTAGCAATGTTCGGCGTGGATGACGGCGAGCGCCTCGGTCAGCGGCGCCAGCACCGAGCGCAGCCAGGCTTCATCGGGCGCCTGCGGCCGCGCGCGCAGGATGTCGCGCAGCGTCTTGCCTTCGAGGAACGGCATCGCCATGTAGGCGGTGCCGTTGGCCTCCCAGAAACGGAAGACCTTGACCAGCGACGGGTGGTCGAAGCTGGCCAGGAGCCGGGCTTCGTTGATGAAGCTCTTGAGGCCGGCCTCGAAGGTCTCGCGGTAGCGCTCGGCGCGCACGTGCACCTGGCTGTCGCCGGTGCGCGCGGCCAGCGAGCTGGGCATGTACTCCTTGACCGCCACGCGGCGGTGCAGCGAATGGTCGTTGGCCAGGTAGACGATGCCGAAGCCGCCTTCGCCCACCAGCTGCACAAGCTCGAACTCGCCGAGCCGGGTGCCCAGCGGCAGCCCGTTGCCCATGTCGGGCGCGACGCTGGCGCGCGCCGGGGGTGGGCTGTCGTAGACCTGCGTCTTGTCGAAGCCCGCCGCGGGCTGCGGCCCGCCGACCGCGACGGTCTTGTCCCCGGCGCCGGGCCCAGGGCCGGGCGGCATCAAGGTGCGGTCACTGTCGGGCTCATCGGGGGTCATGACCAGGCGGCGCAGTTCTGGAAGGTCGACCATTGTCGCAGCCGCCGCGGCCGTGCCGATACGCGCGTGGTGCCGGATCGGCGCGCCGGGTCAGACGCCCGGCGTCGAGCCGCCTTCCTGACTCAGGGCATCTGGCCGTCGCGCAGCAGCACACGCTCGGCGTCGACGAAGCGCTGCACGAAGCAGCGCGTGGCGTCCTGCACGCCGGGCGCGCGGCTCATTGCCAGCAGGGCGTCGGAGCTGCGCCAGGCCAGGTGGCGGGTGACGTAGTCCTCGTTGTAGCCGTCGATCGTGGCCTGGAAGACGTGCATCTCGTAGACGACCCAGCTGCTGCACGCCACGAAGATGGCGAGTCCGGTCTCGACGTCCATCCATCGCACGACGACGGCGGTGAAGGTCAGCAGCACCAGCAGCGGTGACAGCCCCGCGGCCAGGGCGGCGCGCTGCTGGTTGGGGGGGCTGTAGTCGGGCAAGTAGGACTGCATGGCGGGCCTGGGCGTTTGTGCAGCCCAAGGTATACCGGCCGCGCCCGGCGCGCATAGGCAGAAAAACACGTCCTGCGACCGCCCATTTCAGGGCGCGCCGGATTCAGGGCAGCTTGTGCAGTTCGGCCAGCAACCTGGCACGCCCGGCCTCGGGCACGGCCTCGGCCAGCAGCGAGTAGAAAGCTTCGCGCTGGCGCGTGCGCTCGGCGGCGCGCTTGACGACGACGCGGGCGATCGGCCCGAGCTGGGCCGACAGCAGGCGTTGTGCCTGGTCCATCAGTGCTTCGTTGACGGGCGCGGCTGCGCCGGCAAAGGTGCCCCCGGCGGGTGCAGAGGTCGACGGCGGACCGTGACGCGATCCCACGCTGCCGCCGGTGCCGCCGGTGCCACCCGTGCCGCCGCCGGTCTTGGCGCCGTGCCCCAGGAAGGCCTCGCGCGCGGCGCTGCTGGTGATCTGTTCGGCCAGCCGCGCCTGCAGCGTCGGCAGGTCCTGGCACTCCTTGGCAGCGCGGCGCACCATCACCGCCGCCATCGGGCCGACGTGGCGCGCCAGCGAGGCCTCGACCTGGGCCAGCACCGCCGGGTCCCAGTGCGTGAGCGGGGCGCTGTCGGTGACCGGCGCGCTGGCGATGCGCTCGGTGGGCGCGTAGTCGCCGACCATCGGCATCGCGAACACGGCCTCGCGCGACACCGCTGCCGGCGCCGGGTGGCCCAGCGTGGCCACCACGGCATCGCGGAATGCGCTGGCGTTGGCGTAGCGCTGGCGCGGGTCCTTGGCCAGCGCGGTGGCCACCACGGCGTCGAAGCGCGGGCCGTGCGGCGCGCCTTCCAGCGTCGACGGCGGTGGCGGCACTTCGTTGACCACCTTGTACATCAGCGCCTCGTGCGGGCCGACGAAGGGCGCGCGGCCGCCCAGCAACTGGTAGAAAACGACGCCGGCGCTGTAGACGTCGACGCGGTGGTCGATGGGCAGGCCCATGAACTGCTCGGGCGCCATGTACATCGGCGTGCCGAGCACGCTGTTGGCCATCGTCAGCCCGGTGGTGTCGGTGCGCGCGATGCCGAAGTCGGCGATCTTGATGCGCCCGGTCTTGGTCATGATGACGTTGGACGGCTTGATGTCGCGGTGCCAGACGCCGTGCTCGTGCGCATGCGCCAACGCTTCGAGCAATTGCCCGGCGAGGCTGGCCACGTCGGCCTCGGAGAACCGCACCTTCTGCGCCAGGTACTGCGACAGCGTGTGGCCTTCGACGAACTCCATCGCGATGTAGGCCACGCGGCCATCGTCGCCGAAGTCGTAGACGCCGACGATGCCCGGGTGCAGCAGCCGCCCCGCGGCCTGCGCTTCGTTGCGAAACCGCGCCGCAGCCTGGGCCGCCGCCTGCGCGCTGTCGCCGCCTTGTTTGCGGATCGTCTTGAGCGCGACGACGCGGCGGATGTCGGGGTCGAAGCCGCGGTAGACCACGCCCATCGCGCCCTCGCCGAGCACGCCGGTGATCTGGTACTTGCCGAGTTTGTCGGGGTGGCTCACGGGCTTTGTGTCGGCCGCGATCAGTTGTCCAGCATCTTCATGGCCTGCACCACGCTGGCGCGCATGCGCGCAAAGGACTCGGTGAGCACGCCGATCTCGTCCTTGCTGGTGGCCGTGAACTCGGGCGCACTCAGGTCGCCCTGGCTGACGCGGTCGGCCAGCTCCGACAGCTGCGTCACCGGGCGCACCACCACCAGCCAGATCATCAGGTTGAGCACGATGCCGACCCCCACGAACACCGCCACCAGCGCGCCGACAAAGAGCTTGAAGTTGTCGGCCGCACGCTGCAGCGGCAGCGCCATCGGCACCGACACGAGTTGCACGCCGACGACCTCGCCCAGTTGCCAGCCGAAGCCATTGGCGGGGCCGTACTTCTCGACCATCGTCTTCGGCGCCGCCTCGACGCTGCTGTGGCACTGCAGGCAGGCCGGGTTGGTGATGCGCAGCGGCCGGCTGATGTAGAGCGAGCGGCCGGTGGGCGTATCGCGCTGGCCGACGAATTCCTTCAGTTCGGCGTCGTTGCGGAAGGCGTTGACGATGTCGACCTCCCAGCCGGCGGCGCGGTCGCGCGGGTTGGTCGGGTTGAGGGTGGCTTCCTTGTACGAATACTCGGGGTACTTCTTGTGCAGCGTGGCCTGGACCTCGGTGGCCGAGTAGCTGGGCACCGACTGCGGCAGGAACTCGTACTTCATCTGCGTCTCGAGCAGCTTGGTGATCTGCCCCGATGTGTAGCCGCGCACGGCGGTGGCCTGCTCCATCAGCAGGCGGCCGATCGACAGCACCTCCTGCCGCGCCTGCTCCTGCAGCATGCCGCGGCTGATCCAGCCGGCCACCGCCACCCCCAGCGCCATGACGAGGACAAAGATCAGGTTGAACTTGACGAGCAGCTTCATCGTGGGGGCTCCGGGTCGGCGGGGTTTTTGCGAGCGCTGGCGCCAGGGCGTGGTGGCGGCCGCAGCACCGGTTCCCATTCGGGGTGGTGCTTGAGTCGTGCGTTGACCGCTTCCTTGAACGAGCGGTCGGACAGCAGTTCGGCAAAACGCGCCGGGAACGCCCGGCGCAGCGCGGGTTCGGCGCTCAGCCACGGCTGCAGGCTGGCGTAGCTGGGTGCCGGCCGCGGCTGCAAGACCGGCGCCGGGCCGGAAGCGAATTGCGCCGCTCGTGAAGGCAGGGTCTCGCGAAACGCGCGCGGCACCTGCTGCAGCCAGGCCGATGCAGGGCGAGGCAACAACTGCGGCGCCGCCGTGCCGGCCATCGTCGCAGCCTCGCCGGCGCGCAGCGTCGAGGCCTTGCCGTCGCGGCGCGACGTGAAGCCGGCGCCGCCGGCTTCGCAGAACAGCACCGCCTGCGCGTCGTCGACCTGGCTGAGCATGACGCCCTTGAACGGCGCGATCTCGAAAGCCGCCGCGAGCTGTCCGCTGGCGTCCGTGGGCTGGCTGTGCTTGGCCCAGCCCTGCAGCAGGTAGAAACGTGCGGCGCGGCTGCCGGCGCCGGCCACGCCGGCCAGCGTCGGCCGGACCATGACCTTGGTGGCCGGACCGAGGTCGAGCGTCGCACCGTCGGGCCACTCCAGGCGCAGCAGGCCGGTCCTGGCTTCGGTCTCAACCAGCGCACCCGCGGGCACCCGGGCGCCGCGCACCGCCGTGAAGGCGCGGGCACCGATGACCAGGTTCGCTTCGCCTTCCAGCATCGTCAGCACGGCGGGCGGTTCTGCGGCCCAGCCGGCTGCAGCCGCCAGCGCCAGCACGCCCGACAGCGCGGCGCGCCACAGCGCAGCGGCCGGTTCGCGCAGCAGGGTCGGGCTCGGCCGGAGGATCAGCGGCTCGGTTCGCATGGGTGGCAAGCGTTGAATGCGTTGCAGGCGGGAATGGTAGCTCGCCCAAAGGCGGGCCCACGCTCCGGATCGGCAAGAATCATGCTCACTTCACACGTCAAACCCCGGACCGCTGGATGAGCCAACCCGCCTCGATCGACCGCCTGCAAGGCCTGACCGTGCTCGAGCGCGGCTGGCTGTCCTGCAACAACGTGATCCTTCATGGCGATGGCGACGGCGAGGGCGCGGTGCTGGTGGACACCAGCCACAGCCTGCACGCCGAACAGACGGTGGCGCTGCTGCACCACGCGCTGCGCGGCGAGGCCCTGACGCGCATCGTCAACACCCATCTGCACTCCGACCACTGCGGCGGCAACGCCGCCGTGCAGCGCGCCTGGCGCTGCCGCATCGCCACGCCGCCCGGCCACTTCGCGGCCGCCCGCGCCTGGGACGAAGACGCCCTGAGCTACCGCGCCACCGGGCAGTCCTGCGCGCGCTTCGAACCCGACGAGCGCATCGAACCCGGCAGCACGCTGCTCGCCGGCCGGCGGCGCTGGCAGGCGCTGGCTTCGCCGGGCCACGACCCGCACTCGATCGTGCTCTTCGACGCCGGGCACGGTGTCCTGCTCAGCGCCGATGCGTTGTGGGAGAACGGGTTCGGCGCCGTCTTTCCGGAACTCGAGGGCGAGCAGGCCTTCGACGACGTGGCGGCCACGCTGGACCTGATCGAATCGCTGGACGCGCAGTGGGTGATCCCCGGCCACGGCGCGCCCTTCGGCGACGTGGCCGCGGCGCTGCAGCGGGCGCGGCGGCGGCTGGCCGGCTACGTCGCGGACCCCGACCGCCACGCACGGCACGCGATCCGCGTGCTGATGAAGTACCACCTGATGGAAGTGCAGCGCCAATCCGCTGCCGAACTGCTGGCCTGGTTCGCCGGCACGGCACTGTGCCTGGCTGTCTGGCAGCGGCTGGGTCGGCCCGAGGGCAGCGTCGCGGCCTTCGGCCAGCGCACGCTGCACGACCTGGTGGGCAGCGGCGCGCTGTCGTTGACCGACGGCTGGGTGAGAGACGTCGCATAAGGCGGGGCGGCGCGCAGCGGGCGGCGACGCGCGGTCACGCGGTCCGCGGCAGCCGGTGTTCCAAAGCGGTACAGCCCCCCCCACAACGGAATCCGGGTTTGCCACCTCGACTGGCGGGCGCGCCTTGTGGGGAAGATGCGGCGTGATGTCCATGCACGAGGAGACCCCATGTCGATCAAGCTGAGAGTCAATGGCCGAACCGTCGAGGCCAAGTCCGAGGGCGACACGCCGCTGCTGTGGGTGGTGCGTGATGAAGTCGGCCTCGTCGGCACCAAGTTCGGCTGTGGCGCCGGCCTGTGCGGGGCCTGCACGGTGCACGTCGACGGCGTGCCGGTGCGCTCGTGCCAGACGCCGCTGTCGGCGGTCGCCGGCAAGTCGGTGAGCACCATCGAGAGCCTGTCGCGCAACAACACCCACCCCTTGCAGCGGGCCTGGATCAAGCACGACGTGCCGCAATGCGGCTACTGCCAGTCGGGACAGCTGATGAGCGCGGCGGCGCTGCTGGCCACCAACAAGAACCCGAGCGATGCCGACATCGACAACGCGATGGCCGGCAACCTGTGCCGCTGCGGCACCTACGTTCGCGTGCGTGCAGCCATCAAGACAGCGGCCGCCGAGATGCGCGGTGTCAAGGCCTGAAGGACGCACCATGAACCCCGTCAACACTTCTGTTTCGCGCCGCGGCTTCCTGCAGACCAGTGGCGCCGTCAGCGGCGGCCTGCTGGTCGGCACCTACCTGCCGATGGCCGGCCCGGCGCAGGCCGCGGGCCTCGTCCACACGCCCAATGCCTGGGTCCACATCGCCGACGACTCCACCATCACCATCCTGTCAGCGCGAGCCGAGATGGGCCAGGGTGTCTACACCTCGATGCCGATGCTGGTGGCCGAGGAACTCAACGTCGACATCCAGAAGATCAAGGTCGCCTTCGCGCCACCCGACAAGGCCTACGGCAACGCGCTGATCTTCGGCCTGCAGCTCACCGGCGGCTCGACTTCGGTGCGCGAGGGCTGGGAGAAGCTGCGCATCGCCGGCGCCCAGGTGCGCGAGATGCTGATCGCCGCCGCCGCCCAGCAGTGGAAGGTCGACGCGTCGACGCTCCGGGCCGACAACGGCATGGTCATCGGCGCCGGCGGCAAGCAGGCGAGCTACGGTCAGCTCGCTGCCGCAGCCGCCAAGTTGACGGCGCCCGAGAAACCGGCGATCAAGGACCCAAGCCAGTTCCGCATCGTCGGCAAGCGCACAACGCGGCTGGACACGCCGGCCAAGGTCAACGGCAGCGCCCGCTTCGGCATCGACGTCAAGCTGCCGGGGCTGGTCTACGCCTCGCTCGAGCAGTGCCCGGTCATCGGCGGCACCGTCAAGGGCTTCGATGCCGCCAAGGCCAAGGGCATGCCCGGCGTGCTGGACGTGGTGCAGATTCCGGACGGCGTCGCCGTCGTCGCCGACACCTACTGGCATGCGCGCAAGGCGCGCGAAGCGCTGGTCGTGCAGTGGGACGAAGGCGCGCAGGCCGGCCTCAACACCGCGGC
Source organism: Rubrivivax sp. (assembly GCA_043760065.1). GTDB lineage: Bacteria > Pseudomonadota > Gammaproteobacteria > Burkholderiales > Burkholderiaceae_C > Rubrivivax. The sequence continues at coordinate 2,069 of JAYUPN010000143.1, read as the reverse complement.
CATGTTCGACGGCACGCGGGCCGCGCTCGGCAGCGGCAAGGAGATCCCGGTGCGCCCCGACGTCGGCGACGCGGCCGGCGTCATCGCCTCGGCTTCCAAGGTGGTGCGGGCCGAGTACCTGACGCAGAGCGCCACGCACTCGCCGCTGGAGCCGATGAACTTCACGGCGCACTGCAGCAACGGGCGCTGCGACCTCATCGGCCCGACGCAGTGGCCCGATGCCGCACAGACCGCAGTGGCCAAGCTGCTGGGCATCGGCCCCGACAAGGTGTCGGTCGAGTCCACCTTCCTGGGCGGCGGCTTCGGGCGGCGCATCGACATCGATTTCATCCTGCAGGCGGCGCAGATCAGCAAGGCGGTGAACCGCCCGGTCAAGCTGATCTGGACGCGCGAAGACGACATGACACACGACTTCTACCGCCCGCTGGCCGTGACGCAGATGACGGCGGCGCTGGGTGCCGACGGCAAGCCCACGGCGCTCACGTTCAAGGTCGCGTCGCAGTCGGTGACGGCACGGGTGTTCGGCATCCCGCCCGAAGCGCCGGACGCGCTGATGAGCGAGGCCGCGGTCGCCGGCTACGACATCCCGGCCACCCGCCACGCGATGATCAAGCACGACGCCGGCCTGCGCGTGGGTTACTGGCGCGCGGTCAGCCACAACATGAACGCCTTTGCCAACGAGTCCTTCATGGACGAGCTGGCCGCGGCAGCCGGGCAGGACCCGGTGGCCTACCGGCTGGCCCTGCTCGGCAAGCAGCCGCGTTTTGCGCAGGTGCTGCAGCTGGCCGCGCAGAAGGCGGGCTGGGGCAGCCCGGCAGCGGCGGGCCGCTTCCGCGGCGTGTCGTTGATGGAGGGCTACGACACCTACATGGCGCAGGTGGCCGAGATCTCGATGAAGGACGGGGTGCCGGTGGTGCACAAGGTCACCGTGGTGGCCGACCTGGGCCGCATGGTCAACCCGGACACGGTGGAAGCGCAGATCCAGTCCAGCATCATCTTCGGCCTGGGTACGGCCCTGTGGGGCGAGATCACGGTGGACAAGGGTCGCGTGCAGCAGACCAACTTCCACCAGTACCGGATCATGCGCAACAACGAGGCGCCGCAGATCCACATCACGCTGGTCGACAGCACCGAAAAGCCGGGCGGCATCGGCGAGCCGGCGACGGCGCTGATCGCGCCGGCGGTGGCCAACGCGATGTTCGCGGCGACCGGCAAGCGCGTGCGCCGGATGCCGTTCACGGCGCAGAACATCGCGTCGGCCTGAAGGCCGGCCGGCAGGTGGGCGGGCGGGTACCGAGGGGTATACCCGGGCCCGGCGCGGGACTCCTAGGGGTCGGCCCGGGCCATGCGAAGGCCCCGCATTCCGCCAGAATCCGCGCCAGGCCACCGCACGTCGTGGCCGAGGCAGGAGAGAGACACCGATGGCCCACTTGCAACGCACGCCAGCCGGCGCGGGCCGCCGCGTCGACGTCGGTCCGGGCCCGATCGCCGACAGCCTGCGCTTGAGCGCGCTGCACGTCGAAGCCATCGCGCGCTCGCACGCGCGCTGCGCATCGATGGGCGTGTCGCGCATCGGGCGGCCGGACTTCTCGGGCATCGGCCCCGGCGACCTGGCGATCGCACGCGAGCGCACGCGCCGGCTGCTCGACCGCGCCACGCCGGTGATGGAGATGCTGCACCAGCAGATCGTCGACAGCCACAGCATGGTCGTGCTCACCGACGCGGCCGGCGTCATCGTGCACGCCATCGGCGACGACGACTTCCTGCAGCGCGCCGACAAGGTGGCGCTCAAGACCGGCGCCGACTGGTCCGAAGCCGCCAAAGGCACCAACGCCGTCGGCACCGCGCTGATGCAGGAAGCTCCGACGCTCGTGCACGCGCAGGAACACTACCTGCACGCCAACCAGTTCCTGACCTGCTCGGCGGCACCGATCCTCGACCCGCGCGGCAACATCCTGGGCGTGCTCGACGTCTCGGGTGACCATCGCGGCTACCACCAGCACACGATGGCGCTGGTCAAGATGTCGGCGCGCATGATCGAGAACCAGTGGCTCACCGACGACCACCGC
>JAYUPN010000142.1:0-4183 GCA_043760065.1 Rubrivivax sp. | reverse complement strand
TCCAGACCTGGTCGGTGCCGAAAGCGGCAGCGATACGGTTGATGCTGTCATGGAAGCTGGCGTGGCGGCCGAACAAATTGACGCTCATCAACCCGCCTTCTTCGAGCACCGCGCGGCAGCCACGGTAGAAGTCCACGTCGTCGAGCACCGGCGCTGCGGCCTCGTGGTCGTAGAGGTCGACGTGCAGCAGCCGCACGCTGCTCCGCTCGGCCTGCCGCAGCCAGTCGGCGGCGTCGCCGCGCACGACTTCGGCCTCCTGCGGCAGGTGGAACCAGGCGGCGTTGACGTGAATGACCTGCGGGTTGATCTCGACCACCGTGGTCGCCATGTGCAGCTGCCGCGCCGTGAAGCGCGTCAGCGCGCCGGCGCCCAGCCCCAGCTGCACGGCCAGGCCTTCACCCAGCGTCTCGGTCGGCAGCCACAGCAGGCTGGCGAGCATGCGCTGCACGTAGTCGATCTCCACCACCTGCGGCTTCTTGATGCGCATGCCACCCTGGATCCACACCGTGCCCAGGTGCAGGTAGCGCACGCCGTCCTCCTCGGACAACGTGACCTCGGGCAAGTCGATGGCTGCTGGGCGTGGACGGCTCATGGGTTCAGAGTATTCCTGCTTGGATGAAGGCGTTGCGCCAGGCCGCCAGCTTGCGATCGAAGGACCAGCTGGCGTTGGCCGGGCTCGACGACGGCAGCTTCAGCACCGGCAGGCCCAGCGCCTGCAACTGCTTCATCGCGCGCGCCGACTCGCCGCCGTTGTGGGCCACCAGCTGCAGCGCCGGTGCGCGCCGGCGCAGGCTGGCGAGGTCGTTGAACACCGGCTCTTCGATCGCGCTGTCCAGGCTGCCCTGGCGGCGGCAGCTGGCGTAGACGTCCCACAGGCCGAGGCCGCGGCGGCGGATCTCGGCCAGACGCTGCTCATAGGGTAACGCCAGCAGATCCACACCCCACAGCGCGCCCAGCAGCGGCCAGAACTGGTTGCGCGGATGGCCGTAGTACTGCTGCGCCACGAGCGATGCCAGACCCGGGAAGCTGCCCAGGATGACGAGCCGGCTGTGGCGCGCGATCACCGGCGGCAGGCCCTGCAGACGATCGCCGTCCGTCATTGCAGGGCCGCCAGCCGCGGCAGGGCGCGGCGGGCATTGGCTGTCGTCAACGCCGCCAGCGCCTGCGGCGTGCAGCCGCGCAGGCCGGCCACCACGCCCGCGATGCGCGGCAGCTCGGCGGGCTCGTTGCGGCCCTGGCCGGGCGTTTGCAGGCGCTCGGCAGCGGTGCGGTACAGCCAGTGCGGCGGGATGTCGGGGGCGTCGGTCTCCAGCACCAGCGCGTGGTCGGGCAGCGACGCGGCCAGGGCGCGGAGTTGCAGCGCGCGCTCGAAGGTCATCGCACCGCCGAAACCCAGGCAGAAGCCCAGGTCCAGGAACTGCTGCGCCTGCTGCGCGCTGCCGTTGAAGGCATGCGCGATGCCGCCGGCCACATCCACGCGCCGCAGCCCTTTGAGCAGCCCGTCGGCCGAACGCCGCACGTGCAGGATCACCGGCAGCGCGGCGTCACGCGCCAGCTTCAGTTGCGCGACGTAGAAGCGCTCCTGCCGCGCGCGGTCGAGCCCCGGCACGAAGTGGTCGAGGCCGATCTCACCCACTGCCACCAGGCGCGGATCGTCGCGGTTTTCGCGCAGGGCCTGCTGCAGGCGGTCGAGGTCCTCGTCGACGGCCTGCTCGGTGCACAGCGGATGCAGGCCCAGCGCGTAGGCCAGGCTTTGTTCGTGGGCCAGCGCACGCACGCTGTCGAAGTGCGCCGCAGCGACCGCCGGCAGCACGATCTGCGACACGCCGGCAGCACGCGCCCGCTGCACCACGGCGGCGCGGTCGGCGTCGAACTCCGGGGCGTCCAGGTGGCAATGCGTGTCGGTCCACATGCACCGATGATCGCGCACCCGCGCCCGGCCGCCGGCTACAGGCCGATGCCGTACCAGCCCAGTCCCAGCGTCCACAGCCGCGGACTGCCGGACTGCGCCTCGCGGCTGGACGTCAGATCCAGGCCGAGCACATCCTTCACCAGCCACCAGCGCGCGCCGACACCGTTGACCGCGCCACCGAAGGCGTCGCGCTTGCTGTTGCGCTGCGTCTCCGCCACCAGCTGCAGCCGCTCGGCCGGCGTCCACAGCAGCGCCAGGTTGAGCAGCGTGGCGCGGGTGGCGCTGGCGGCGTCGCGCGCGGCGCCCAGGTTCAGGTGCACCGTCCAGGCCGGGTGCAGCTCCCACGAGACCAGGCCCAGCAGCGATTCACCGCTGCGTTTCCAGCCCGCGGCAGCGGCCTGGGCCCAGCTGCCGCTGACCGTGACGCCGAAGTTCAGCTCGCCGGCGTCGGTGTCCAGCTTCCACTGCTGGGGCGCCCACTTCAGCGCCAGGCCCGCCTGCGCGCGCACGGGGCTGCCCGGCCGCCAGCGTCGGTACTCGGCATTGATTTCGGCGCCCGCGCCGATGGCACAAGCCGGCGCCAGGGCCCAGGCGCGGCGGCTGCCGGCTTTCTCGCCCTAGGCCTCGACCTCGCAACTGCCGGGCTCTGCAACGTCGGCATCATCGGTGGTCATCGGGCGGTCGGCCGCGGCGCACATAGGCAGGGCCGCAAGCCCGCACAGCAAAAGCAATCGCATCATGTCGAAAGACCAGGGTAGAAGGAGTCGAGTCGGCCGTCTGCCGGCCGGGCGAAAAGGTCGCCAGCATATTCGCACCCCGGCTGGCGGGATGCAGGCCCATGCGCAACGTGATACCGTGCTTTCACACTGCCTGCCGTACGCATGAAGAAGGCACCGCTTTACAGCCGCTCGCCCCGCCGTGAACAGCCCCTTGCGGCCGCTGCGCAGGCCGGCGCGCCCGAAGCCGTCGCGCCGGACGCAACGCCGGTGACGGCGCGCCGGCCACATTGGCGCCAGCGCCTGGGCCCCGCCGCGTGGGCCCTGCTCGGCGCGCTGCTGGCGACGCTGGCGATGGTCGGCTTCCTGCGCCTGCACCCGAGCCAGCGCCCGATCACGCAGGACGACATCGACGCCGCCGTGCGCGAGTCGCTCGAGAAGGAGCCCCTGCCCTCGGCCGCTGCGAAAGCCTACGAGGCCATCCTGCCGTCGGTCGTGCGCGTCATCGGCCTCATGGACGACAACGACAAGGGCGAGGACAACCCCGAGCAGCGCGCGATGGAACGCAGCCTGGGCACCGGCGTCGTGATCATCGACAACGGCACCATCCTGACCAACCTGCACGTCGTGTGGGGCGCCAAGAAGATCCGCGTGCGCTTTGCGGGCGGCCACGAGAGCGAGGCGGTGATGATGGGCGCGCAGCCCGAAAACGACCTCGCGGTGCTGAAGGCGCTGAGCCTGCCAGACGACCTCGAAGCCGCGACCATGCGATCCACCGCCGACTTGAAACCCGGCGACCACGTCGTCGCCGTCGGCCACCCCTTCGGCATCGGGCCCAGCGTGAGCTACGGCGTGGTCTCGGGTCTGAAACGCGAGTTCCGCTCGCCCGAGGGCGAGAAGACGCTGACCAACCTGATCCAGTTCGACGCCGCCGCCAACCCCGGCAACAGCGGCGGCCCGCTGGTGACGATGGACGGCCAGGTGGTCGGCGTCGTCACCGCGATCCTCAACCCAAGCGAGCAGCGCACCTTCATCGGCATCGGCTTCGCGGTGCCGATTGAAAACGCCGCCTCGGCCGCCGGCATGCCGCCCTTCTGATGCACAACCCGGCGGCCGCGAGTCCGCCCCGAACGAGAGCCCCCACACCATGCAGGAACCCGCCCAGAACACCGCCGAGCTGATGGAGCGCATCCTGTACGAGGTCAAGCGCGTCGTCGTCGGCCAGGACCGCTTCCTCGAGCGGGTGCTGGTGGCCTTGCTCGCTCAAGGGCACCTGCTGGTCGAAGGGGTGCCGGGTCTGGCCAAGACGCTCACCGTCAAGACCTTGGCGCGCACCGTGCGCGGCAGTTTCAAGCGCATCCAGTTCACGCCCGACCTGGTACCGGCCGACCTGGTGGGCACGCGCATCTACAACCAGAAGACGGGCGAGTTCGGCACCAGCCTGGGCCCGGTGTTCGCCAACCTGCTGCTCGCCGACGAGATCAACCGCGCGCCGGCCAAGGTGCAGAGCGCGCTGCTCGAAGTGATGCAGGAACGCCAGGTCACGATCGCCGGC
>JAYUPN010000141.1:0-11291 GCA_043760065.1 Rubrivivax sp. | reverse complement strand
GCTGCCAGATCGAGCCCCTGGGCCACGACTGCTGGCAGGTGACGCTGCACTTCGGCTTCAAGAACGACCCCGACGTGCCCGAGGCGCTGAAGCTGCTGCAAGGCCGCGGCGTGCAGCTCGACGACATGGAGACGAGCTACTTCCTCAGCCGCGACACCGTCATCCCCACCTTCGGCGGCGGCATGGCGATGTGGCGCGAGAAGCTCTTCGCCAGCATGCACCGCAACGCGGCAGCGGCGGCCGACTTCCTGAACCTGCCGACGAACCGCATCGTCGAGCTCGGCACGAAGATCGAGATCTAGTCGTTCTTCAGGCGGCCAGCAGGCCGCTGAACAGCGGGTCGTGGCGGTTGCGCGGCCGGTAGGCGCGCAGGCGCCGGGCGATCTCGGCGATGTGCTCGGGTGTCGTGCCGCAGCAGCCGCCGGCGATGTTGAGGAAGCCCGAGCGGGCGAACTCCTCCATCAGGCCGCCGGTGACGTCCGGCGTTTCGTCGAAGCCGGTCTCGCTCATCGGATTGGGCAAGCCGGCGTTGGGGTAGCAGCTGACGAAGGTGTCGGCCGCGACCTTGGACAGCTCCTCGATGTAGGGCCGCATCACGGCCGCGCCCAGCGCGCAGTTCAGGCCCACCGCCAGCGGCCGCGCATGGCGCACCGAATGCCAGAACGCGGCCACGGTTTGGCCGCTCAAGATGCGGCCCGAGGCGTCGGTGACGGTGCCCGAGATCACCACCGGCAGCCGCTCGCCGGTGTCCTCCATCAACTCGTCCAGCGCGAAGATCGCGGCCTTGGCGTTGAGGGTGTCGAAGATCGTCTCCACCAGGAACAGGTCGCAGCCGCCTTCGAGCAGACCTTCGGCCTGTTCGCGGTAGGCGTCGCGCAGCTGGTCGAAGCTGACGTTGCGCGCGCCGGGGTCGTTGACGTCGGGGCTGATGCTGGCGGTGCGCGGCGTCGGGCCCAGCGCGCCGGCGACGAAGCGCGGCTTGTCGGGCGTGCTGTACTCGTCGGCGGCGCTGCGCGCGATGCGGGCCGCGGCGACGTTCATCTCGCGCGCGATGGCGGCGAGGCCGTAGTCCTCTTGCGCGATGCTGGTGGCGCCGAAGGTGTTGGTCTCGATGATGTCGGCGCCGGCGGCCAGGTACGCGGCGTGGATCTCGCGGATGACGTCCGGCCGCGTCATCACCAGCAGGTCGTTGTTGCCCTTGAGGTCCTTGCCGTGGGCGGCAAAGCGCTCGCCGCGGAAGTCGGCTTCGCCAAGCTTGTGGCGCTGGATCATGGTGCCCATCGCGCCGTCGATGATGGCGATGCGCTGTTGCAGAATCGCCGGCAGGGCCGCGCCCCGGGTGTAGTGCAGTGCCGGGCCGGCCCCAGCTGCGTTCGTTCGAGCGTTCATCGTCCGATTGTAGGAAGCCCGCCCGTTCCCTGCGCATGAAAGATCTCACCCCCCGCGAGACCTGGCAGTTCCTGCAGGATCACCCGCACGCGCTGTTCGTCGATGTGCGCATGGAAATCGAGTACCTGTACGTCGGTCATCCGCCCGGCGTGGTGCACCTCGCCTGGTACGAGTACCCCGAGATGCAGGCCCACCCGCAGGACTTCGTCGAGCGCGTGCAGCGCGAAGGCGGCCGCCGCGAGCGGCCGGTGGTGCTGCTGTGCCGGTCGGGCAAGCGCACGGTGGATGCGGGTCTGGCGCTCGAAGCCGCCGGCTTCGAGCAGGTCATCAACGTGGTGCACGGTTTCGAGGGCGATCTGGACGAGCACTTCCAGCGCGGGCGCCTCAACGGCTGGCGCCACGACGGGCTGCCGTGGGAGCAGCTGTAGGCTCGGGGGCCTACAGCGTGCGGTACTTGCGCCGCCGCTTGCGGCGCGGCGACGAGTTCAGTGAAGCGTCCGGCGAGATGCTCGACGAAGAACTGCGCCGGCGCGGCCGGTCGCCGCGGTTGCGCAGCCAGATGTCCAGCGACAGCAAGGCCAGGACGATCGGCACGATGGCCCCCGCGACCAGGCACAACCAGGTGGCAGCGGCCTGCCGCTGGTAGACCGCGCCCACCTGCGACAGCAGCCCGGCGGAGGAAATCGTGACCTCTTCGCCGGCGACCAGGGTCAGCGCCATCAGCGCCGCACCGCCAGCCCGCCACAGCGTCTTGCGGGCACCGTCGCTGCTGGCGTCGGAGTAGGCCAGCCACAGGCTGGCGCCGAACCCCATCAGCTGCACACCCGCGGCGGCGCCGAGCAACGGGAAGATCCAGCGCACGCCCGGCCGCATGCCGGCGGCCACGATCCAGCCGACCTGCAAACCCACGGCAATGGCCGTCAGCAGCACCGCACAAGCCAGCAGGCTCCACCAGTTGTGCTTGCGCGACAACCACCAGGCCACCGGCACGCAGGCCAGCATCGGGCCCAGCACCAGCGCTGGAACGGCCAACCAGCGGTAGCCGAGCGAGAAGGACAGGGCCTCTGCGGACAAGGCCAGCACCATCGAGCTGGTGATGCCCAGGCCGAGCATCGTGCCGGCCAAGGTCAAGGGACCGATCAACTGCCTGAAACCCGTCAGCCCCTGTGCGCGCCGCACCCAGGCCACGAACACGTGTGCTGCCAACAAGGCGACCACCGCGGACACCAGCCACAGCAGCAAAGACGAGTCACCGGTCGAGGACATGGGGGGCGGGGGCCGAACGTGCGAACGTGACCCTGATCATCGCACCGACTGCATGCCGACCGGGAGTGGACCGGGTCATCCTGATGAGGGAATAAGTCGCTGACAACGTCCTTAAGTTGTGGCTTTGCCGATCGGCGCGTCCAGGGCGGCGGGTACGGTCGGGTCGAACAGCGAGGGCCTGAACATCGAGCCCGCGGTCTCGCAGTCGCCGTCGGCCCACAGCGCCAGCGACGACGCCGTCATCGGCTTGGCAAACAGGTAACCCTGCAGTTCGTCGCAACCCAGACGCACCAGTTCGTCGCGCTGCGCCTCGGTCTCCACACCCTCGGCCACGACGCGCAGCTTCAACGAGTGTGCCATCTGCACGATGGCGCGCACGATGCTGCGTGCGCTGTCGGCATCCGTGCCGCCGTCGTCCAAGTCGGTGACGAAGGCGCGGTCGATCTTGAGTTCGGCCGCCGACAGCCGGCGCAGCGCGGCCAGGCAGGAGTAGCCGGTGCCGAAGTCGTCGATCGAGACGTGCAGCCCCGCCTGGCGCAGCCGCTCGAAGGCCGCGCGCGTGACGGCGGTGTGCTCCATCGCCACGGTCTCGGTGACCTCGCAGGTCAGCCGCCCGGCCGGGATCTGGTGGCGCTGCAGCGAGGCCTCGATCTGGTCCACCAGCGCCTCGTGGCGCAACTGCAGGCCCGAGATGTTGACGGCGATGCGCATGCGCAGGCCGGCCAGGCGCCATTGCGCGGCCTGCCGGCAGGCTTCCTCGATGTCCCAGGCGCCGATCTCGGCGATCAGGCCGTGGCGTTCGGCCAGCGGCACGAACACCGCCGGGCTGATCATGCCGCGCCGGGGGTGGTTCCAGCGCAGCAGCGCTTCGGCGGCGGTGACCTGCAGCGTGCGGGCGTCGATCTTGGGCTGGAAGTACAGCTGCAACTCGCGCCGCGGCAGCGCATGGCGCAGGTCCTGCAGCAACTCGGCCTGTTCGCGCATGTTCACGCCCATCGCAGGGTCGTACAGCGCGTGGCCCGCGCCGCCGCCGAGCTTGACCGTGCGCATGGCCAGCGCGGCGTGGGAGATCAGCCTCGGCCGCGAGCCGTGTTCCGGGTAGCAGGCGATGCCGATCGAGGCCCCCAGCTGCAGGGTCTGCGCTTCGACCGTGAAGGGCCGGGTCAGCGCCTCGTGCAGCGTCGCAGCCTCGGCCGCGGCCTGCACCGCGTCGCAGCGCAGCAGCAGCACGAACTCGTCGCCGCCGGCGCGTGCCACACGCGGTGCGTCGACGACGAGGACCAACAGCCGCTTGGCGGCTTCGACGAGCAGACCGTCGCCGACGCGCAGGCCGAAGCGTTCGTTGACCGCCCGCACGCCGTCGAGTCCGACGTAGAGCAGGGCCAGCGGCGCGTTGTCGCGGTCGGCCTGCGCCACCTCGGGCTCCAGCAGCGACTCGAACTCGGCGCGTGTGACCAGCCCGGTGAGCGGATCCTGGCCGCGAAGTCCGTCCAGTTGGGAGTGGGCCAAGCGCAGGCGCGAACAGCGCACGGCCGAACTTGAGCCCGCACGTCTAGTGGGTCTTGAATCCGATGCCGCGGCGCTGGCGCACCTCGGGCTTGACGCGGTGTTCGCTCTCGAGCTGCGACAGGAACTCGTCGGGTTCGAGGGCATCGCCCAGGATCTCGACCTGCCGCTGCACGGCCGCGAAGTCGCCCGGCACCAGATGGTCCAGCGCCGCCAGACGCGATCGCTGTTCGTCGCTCAGGCGGCCGGCGTCTCCGCCCAGGGCTTCGGCCATGAACATGCGCAAGCGCTGCTCGGTGCTCAGCGGGTGGAACCGGACCTTGAAGGTGAAGCGGCGCAAGGCGGCTTCGTCGAGCTCGTCGAAGAGGTTGGTGGTGCAGATGAAGACGCCGCCGAAGCGCTCCATGCCCTGCAGCATCTCGTTGACCTCGGTGACCTCGTAGTTGCGCTCGGCCAGCCGGCGGCTGCGCAGGAAGCTGTCGGCCTCGTCGAGCAGCAGCACCGCGCCTTCATTGCCGGCTTCCTCGAACATCTTGGCCATGTTCTGCTCGGTCTCGCCGACGTACTTGCTGGCGATGTCGCTCGTCTGGCGCACCATCAGTGGCCGCTGCAGCGACTGCGCGATGTGCTCGGCCAGCGCCGTCTTGCCGGTGCCCGGCGCGCCGTGGAAGCACAGCGTGCTGCCGGCCAGACGGTCGCCGCGGCGCTGCAGCGCCTGCACGATGCGCGGCACCTCGAAGCGCGACTCGATGTTCAGCAGCGACAGGTCGTACGACGTCACCACCACGCGCGCGCCACGTTCGCTGCGCGCCGCGCCCAGCGCCTTGTCGGCGTTGCCCAGCTGGCGCTCGATCAGCGACTCGAAGGCCGCCGGCTCGGCCGCCTCGGGCTGCGCCAGGCGAGCGAAGCGCACCGCGGTGCGGATCTGCGCCGGCGTCAGCGAACGCCGCTCGGCCAGCTTGGAGGCGAAGCCCGCGCTCACCACCGCGCCGGCCAGCGCGCGCGTGACCAGCCCTTCGCGCGCGCCGGGCGGCGGGCTCTTCAGCAGCAGGTGGTACTGGAAGCGGCGCCGGAAGGCGGGGTCGATCTGTTCGATGCGGTTGGTGACCCAGATCACCGGCACCGTGTTGGTCTCCAGGATCTGGTTGACCCAGGCCTTGCCGCTGACGCTGCTGCTCGTGCCGCCGGCGGCGGCGTCGCTGCTGTCCAGGCGCGCCATGATCTGCGCCGCCTCGCCGCTGATCGGCGGGAATACGTCCTCGACCTCGTCGAACAGCAGCGCCACGTCGGGGCTGCCTTTCAGGAACACCTGGCTGATCTGCAGGCTGCGGTAGCGGTCGCGGCCGGACAGGCTGTTGCCGTCGCGGTCGGCGTTTTCCACCTCGTACAGGTTGAGGCCGGCCGCCGCGGCGCAGACCTTCGCCAGCTCGGTCTTGCCGGTGCCGGGCGGGCCGTACAGCAGCACGTTGACGCCCGGCTCCTTGCGCAGCGTGGCGTTGCGCAGCAGCGAGGTCATGACGCGCACGTCATCTTCGACGAAGGCGAAGTCGCCGGGCTGCAGCTCGCTCCTGGGCACCGGGCGCGTGAACACCGCCATCAGCTCGCCCGGGGCGCGGTACTCGCGCATCAGCACCGGCGGCAGTTGTTCGCTGACCTTCATCAGGTCGGCGAGGTCGGTGATGTTCTGCTCGGAGATCAGGTTCTCGATCATGCCGATGCGTTCCAGCCGCGAACCGGCGCGCAGCGCATCGGCGACCTCGCCGGCCTCGACACCGGCCACCGCGGCCAGCGCGGCGTAGGCTTCCTGCGCGTTGCTGACCTTGAACTCGACGAGCAGGCCGCGGAGGTCGCGTTGATAACGCGCCAGCGTGCCGTACAGCAACAGCGCGCGCTCGGCCGGGTTGAGCTGCAGCAGCCCGGCCAGCGCGTCGATGTTCTTCTGCACCAGCGTGCTTTCCTTCTTCAGCCGCCGCGCCAGCCAGTCGCAGGTGGTGGCCAGCACGGTGAGCAGGTCCTTCGGCGCGTCCTTGATGTACTCGTCGATGTAGAAGAAGAGCGTGCCTTCCTCGTAGGGGCCGCGCCAGGGGCCGTGCTTGGCCAGGAAGGCCTCGTCGGACAACGCGTCGTGGCCCTTCCACTGCGGGTTGCCCTTGCAGCGCTGCAGCAGGAAGCCGCGCACGCGGGCCAGCACCGGCACCGGCCACACCAAGTGGCGGCCGACCAGCGACAGCAGGCTGTTCCAGTCGCGCCGCAGGTTGAAGCGGCCGGCCTGGCGCAGCGTGAGCGTGAGCACGAAGTGCGAGCACAACGCGTCCATCACCGGCGCCTCGGCCAGGCCAGGTGACAGCAGGCAACGCGAATCGGCAAACGCTCGGGCCATCGGGGCTTCCCTTGCTCAGGTCGGACAGGCCGGACCGGGAGCCAGGCGAACCCGCCCGTGCCACCGGATGCCGTTGATCTTGGCCCACCACGGGCCCCCCGACAAGCCCTGCCGCGTCAGCAAGGCTTGCTGCCGATGCCAGGTCCCGTCAGTGCAGCACGACGGGCTGCTGCGCCAGCACCGTGAAGCCGGCGATGAACTCGTCGAGCAACTCTTCGCTGGGGCCTTGCTGCACCAGTGCCTCAACGCCGCGCTGGAAGGATTCGGCGACCGCGCCCTGCAAATAAATCTCCTTGCCCGCCAACTTGTCGACGATCTCGAAGCCGCCGTGCGCCGCACGCGCGTGCTCAGGCTCGGCCAGGTGCAAGAACTGGACGACGACGAAGCTGTCCGAGTTGTAGAGCATGTGCATGGCGTGAACCTCCTGCCCCTGAGTTGGGGCAGCCGGCGCTTCATTTCAAGTCGTGCAGTCGCAATTCCATGCCTTCGCCGGTGGCGCGAACGCGCAGAAAGGCCTGCGCCGGCAGGAAGTGGCGCGAGGGATCGAGCCACACCTGCACCTGCGTGTCGTACGGTCGGCGCGGCTCGCGCTGCAGGTGCACGGTGTCGTCGATGCGGCCGATCGGCAGGTCCAGCGCGGCCCGGCCCTGCACCGTGAAGGTCCAGACCTCGGCGTCGCCGCGCGATCCGACGACCCAGATCGAGACCTGGGCTTCGGGCTCGGCCAGGGCCGGGTTGGCGGCCATCACGGCGGCCAGCTGCACCATCCAGCTCAGCCGGTCCTGTCCGCCGGGCACCAGCGGGTGTTCGACGGCCGGGCCGCTGAACGTGACGCGGCCGTGCTCGCGCTGGAAGTTGGCCGCGCGCAGTTCGCGGCCGCGCCGGCTCTCGGTGTAGCGCAACGGTGCCAGGCCGGCCGCGTCGAAGCCGCCGACGCTGCTCCAGGCGAGCCGTTGCGCACCTGCAAGCTGCGTCTGCAGCGTCAGCCGGTAGTGCGCGTCCGCGGGCTGCCAGGCCAGCTCTGCCTGCCCGATGGCAGCGCCGCGGCGCAGTTCGAACTGCAGGCTCGACGGCGGCGGGTGCTGCGTGGCATAGACGGGTACGGCCAGGCCGCCGGCGTCGGCCAGGCGCTCGTCAGGGGCGGGCGGTTCTTCGGTGCTGGGCGCCGGTGCAAGCGCTGGCATCGGCGGCGCGACGGGGGCCGCAGCCGCCACCACCGGCGCGGCGCGCGGGCGCGACCGGGGTACTGGCATCGACGCTGCCGGCGCATCGTCTGCAATGGCGGCTGGCGCTGGCAGCAAAGGGCGCACGATCTGCCGCACCAGCAGCGGCCGCGTCGGCTCGCCGCGCCACAGGGGCCCCGCGCCGGGCGCCACGCCCCCCAGCACCAGCGCGTGGACCAGAAGCACCAGTCCCAGCAAGGCCAGCGCGCCGCGCCTTCGCGGCGGCGGCCACCTACTCCAGGCAGAGGGGAAACGGCGGGCAGCGCTCACTCCACAATAGTGCATGACCCTGTTCCTGGCTGCTACCCCCTGCGGCGCGTTGCCGCCCCCACCGGAATGAAACTCGCGACCCTCAAGGATGGCTCGCGCGACGGCCTGCTGGTCGTCGTGTCGCGCGACATGGCTAGTGCTCACTTCGCCAGTGGCATCGCGACCACGATGCAGCAGGTGCTGGACGACTGGAACTTCCGCTCACCGCAGCTCGAAGACCTGTACGCCACGCTCAACGGCGGCAAGGCGCGCCACGCCTTCGCCTTCGATCCCCGCCACTGCATGGCGCCGCTGCCACGCGCCCACCAGTGGGTCGACGGCTCGGCGTACCTCAACCACGCCCTGCTGGTGCGCAAGGCGCGCGGCGCCGAGGTGCCGGCCAGCTTCTACGAAGACCCGCTGATGTACCAGGGCGGCAGCGACGACTTCCTGGGCCCCTGCGACGACGCCGTCTTCGCCAGCGCCGACTGGGGCATCGACTTCGAGTCCGAGGTCGCCGTGATCACCGGCGACGTCGACATCGGCACCGCGCCCGGCGCGGCGCTGGAATCGGTGCGGCTGCTGATGCTGGTCAACGACTGGAGCCTGCGCAACCTGATCCCGGCCGAGCTGGCCAAGGGTTTCGGCTTCGTGCAGAGCAAACCCGCCACCGCCTTCAGCCCGGTGGCGGCCACGCCCGAGGAGCTGGGGCCGGCCTGGCGCGGCGGCCGCGTGCACTTGCCGCTGGAGAGCCTGTGGAACGGCCGCCGGGTGGGACAGGTCGACGCCGGCCCGGAAATGACCTTCCACTTCGGACAGCTCATCGCCCACGTCGCCAGGACGCGACGTCTGCGCGCCGGCAGCATCGTGGGCAGCGGCACGGTCAGCAACAAGGACTGGGCTCAAGGGTATTCCTGCGTGGCCGAAAAACGGGCCATCGAAACGATCGAGAGCGGCGCGCCGCAGACCGCCTTCATGCAGTTCGGCGACACCATCCGCATTCACATGACCGGCACCGACGGCGCGAGCGTGTTCGGCGCCATCGAGCAGCGCGTGGCGCCGCTGGCCGCCGGCGCGGCGGCCTGAAGCGGCGGCCCGGCATGCGCGACATTCCCGGCTGGCTCAAGCACGGCACCGTCTGGATGCTGCTGGCGCTGGCGGTGTTCCTGGGCGTGCAGGCCTGGCAGGCGCAGCAGCGCGCGACGCGCTTCGTGCTCGACGGTCAGAACGTGGAGATTCGCCGCAGCGGCGACGGCCACTACCACTGGCGGGGCGCCATCGGCGGCCGCGAGATCGAGTTCCTGGTCGACACCGGCGCCACCGGCACCGCGCTGCCCGCCGCGCTGGCGCGCGAGCTCGGCCTGCGCGTGGTCGGCAACATGCAGTCCAACACCGCCGGCGGCGTGGTCCAGGGCCAGTTCGTCGTCGGCGACCTGCAGCTGCAGGGCGGCGTGCGCGCCGAGCAGCTGCGCATGGCCGCGCTGCCGCACCTGGCCGCGCCGCTGCTGGGCATGGACGTGCTGGGGCGGCTGCGCTGGCAGCAGGAAGCGGGTGTGCTGCGCATCCAGTTGCAAGGGAGCGGACGATGACGCAAACGGTCCTGGCGCTGACACTGGCGCTCGCGCTCGCAGCGCCGGCGCGAGCGGCGCCGCCGCCGGCGGGCAACGAGGCGCGGGCCGCAACCGCGGCCGGCGAAAAACTTGCCTGCCCGCCGGCGCTGCCGACGCAGCCCGACACGGGCGCCGCGCCCAAGGACCGCGGCCTGCTCTGGCGCGCCACGCGCGACGGCCGCAGCGTCTACCTGTTCGGCACCCTGCACGTCGGCAAACCCAACTGGCGCAAGCTCGGGCCGCTGACCAGCGCCGCACTGCGCGCCAGCGACCTGCTGGCGCTGGAGGTCGACCCCAACGACCCGGCCCTGTTGCAGGCGATGGTCGACATGCGCCCGCCGCAACCCTTGCCCGAGGCCCTGCAGCAGCGCCTGACACGCGCCTTCGAGCGCGCCTGCCTGGCCACCGAGGCCCTGGCCGTGCTGCACCCGGTGCTGCAGGCCACGACGCTGACGGTGATGGAAGCGCGCTGGCTGGGCATGGACGCCAGCTACGCCATGGAGCAGGTGCTGTCGGCGCAGGTGCGCACGCTGGGCCGTCGCGTGGTGGCGCTGGAGTCGGCAGCGACGCAGATCCAGGCCCTGGTGCCCAGCGACGAAGGCGAAGCCCGGCAGCTGCTCGACCAGAGCCTGCAGCAGCTCGAAGACCGCAGCGCACGCCGCGTGCTCGACAAGTTGTCGCAGGCCTGGGAGCACGGCGACGTGGCCACGCTCGAGGACTACGGCAAGTGGTGCGAGTGCGCCGCCGACGAAGCCGACCGCGCCGCCCTCAAGAAGCTCAACGACGACCGCAACGCGCCGCTGGCCGACGGCATCGAGAGCCACCACAAGCAAGGCCGCCGCGTCTTTGCTGCCGTCGGCGCGCTTCACATGACCGGCCCGCAGTCGCTGCCGCGCCTGCTCGCGCAGCGCGGCTTCAAGGTCGAGCGCGTGACCTTCAAACGCTGAGCCGGGGGCTGCGCCGCGCGCCTTGCGCTCGGCGCACAATGAGCGCGGCAGACGCTTCCCGAACCCCTTCTAGCGACAGGAGACACACAATGACTGGTGCCAACGATCTGGCGCGCATGGTGCCCGGTTTCGACTTCCTGCAAGGGCTGCTGAAAAACGCCAGCAGCGGCCTGCCCAACATGGGCCAGTGGGTCGCGCCCACGCTCAACCCCGAGGAGCTGGAAAAGCGCATCCAGGAACTCAAGACCGTGCACTTCTGGCTCGAGCAGAACGCCCGCTTGCTGGCGACCACGATCCAGGCGCTGGAAGTGCAGCGCATGACGCTGTCGACGCTGCAGACGATGAACCTGCCCTTCGCCGACCTGTCCGAGGCGCTGAAGATCAAGATGCCGAGCTTCGGCGCGCCCAAGCCCGCGGCCGACGACGGGCCCGATCAGCGCCCCGACGGCGACGAACCCGATGAACCTGACGAAGGCGACGAACCCGCCGCCGCCCCGCCGCCACGGCGCAAGCCCGCCGCGCGCACGCCGGCGCCGGCAGCGCCAGCGGCAGCCAAGGCGGGCCCCCCGGCCGTCGACCCGATGCAGTGGTGGGGCGCCCTGACGCAGCAGTTCACCGAGCTCGCGACCAAGGCCGTCAAGGACAGCGCGACGGACACCGCCAAGTCGCTGGCCGGCGCGATGGTCAAGACCTCGATGGACACCGCCGCCGGCGCGCTCAA
>JAYUPN010000140.1:0-1747 GCA_043760065.1 Rubrivivax sp. | reverse complement strand
GCGCCAACGACGTCGTGAACCCGGCCGCGCACGTCAAGGGCAGCGCCATCTACGGCATGCCGATCCTCGAGGCCTACAAGGCCAAGACCGTGATCGTCAACAAGCGCTCGATGGCCAGCGGCTACGCCGGCCTCGACAACGAGCTCTTCTACATGGACAAGACGATGATGGTCTTCGGCGACGCCAAGAAGGTGGTCGAGGACATGGTCAAGGCGATCGAGTGATCGCGCGCCGTCCCGCGGGCCGGCCGCCAGCTCACTGCTTGGACGTCAGCCCGTGGTCGAAGCCGTCGTTGACCCAGCGCTCGTTGCGCCGGATCTGACGCACGCCGCCGCTGCCGTCGTTGCGGATCAGGTAGCGGAACGGCTCGCAGCCCATCAGCGGCGGCGTCACGGTGACGGTGGTGATCTGCTCGTCGCGCTGCACCTCGGCGGGCAACTCGCTCTGGCTGATGCAGGGGTCGCCGCGGCCGGCGGTGATCATGCGGAAGCTCGCCTTGCCGTCCTTTTCCTCCACCGTGACGGTGGAGTGGCGGAAGTCGGTGTTGCTGTACTGCCCGCTCACGGGGTCCTTCACCGCGGACTTGTAGGCCCAGGTCTGTTTCTGGGCCAGGGCCGTCGTGCTGGCCAGGACCAGCACCGCGATGGCTGCCGCAGGGATCAGGTTCAGGTGCTTCATGGCGGTTCCCCGTTCGGTCGTGACGCGGCCATTGTGCGCCGCCGTCGTTAGGCAGCCGCTAGCAGGCGTTCCAGGGCTCTCCACTCGGCGCCGTGACCGCCTGCAGCGCCAGCGCCACGGCCTGCGGGACGTCCATCGCCGCGCCTTCATTCCACAGCGCCTAGGCGCGTGCGGCACCGAGTTGCGCCCGCACCAGCGCGTGCACGCGGCGCAGGGTGCGGCGGTCACTGGGGTCCAGCGGGCCGAAGCCGGCTTCCCAGAAGGCGGCAGCAAAACCCATCAGGCGCATCGCCGACTCGGGCCGGCGCAGGCGCGCCAGCACCAGCGGCGGGTTCCACAAGGCGTAGCCCAGGCCGTGGCGGTGCCAGCGCTGCCAGCACAGCGCGACGCAGCGGCGGTCGATCTCCAGCGCGGCGGCCCACTCACGGTCGGCCGCCAGCAACGTCGACAGCGACAGCAGGCTGTCGATCTGCCCGACGGCATCGCCTTGCTCGCGCGCCGTGCGCTCGCACAACTCGAAGCAGGCGCGGGCTTCGTCGCGACGCCCCAGCTGCGTCCAGCACTGCGCGCGGTTGCGCAGGCGGGCGAAGGCCTTGTGGCGATCGCCCAGCGCCAGCCACAGCGCTTGCGACTGCGCCAGCAGCGCCTCGGCGGCGGCCCAGTCGGCCCGCACGTTGCTGGCCACCACGGCCATCTGGTGCAGCGCGCGCGCCTGCGCTTCACGGTCGCCGCTGTCCTGCGCCAGTTGCAGCGCTTCGCCGAGCCAGACTTCGAGCCGCGTGGCCTGCGCGCCTGCGCCCACGGCGTTGCGGTCGGACGCCAGCTCGACCCAGGCCCGGCGCACCAGCGCGCGGGTGCGGCGCGAGGCGTCGGTGCCGGCGGCCGCGAGTGCGGCATCGGCGTGCGCCAGCGCCTCGCGCTTGAAGCCGGCCTCGAAGCGCAGGTAGGCCAGCAGTTCGTGGGCGGCGCTGGCCAGCGCGGCGTCAGGCGGCGCCTGCAGCGCCAGCGCACGCTCCAGCGCCGCCTGCAAGTCGGCCGGCAGGCCGTCGGTGTCCCAGTAGCCGCGCAG
>JAYUPN010000139.1:0-11439 GCA_043760065.1 Rubrivivax sp. | reverse complement strand
GTACAGCAAGAGGAAGACCGAGCGCTTCTTCATGTCGGCTCCTTCTCGGCCGTGCCCACACGCTGCATCCAGTTGTAGAGCATGAAGCACAGCAGCAGGATGATCAGGAAGTAGATGAGCGAAAACGCCGCCGCGGGACCGAGGTCGAACTGGCCCACCGCCTTCTGCGTCAGGTACTGGCTCAGGAAGGTGGTGGCATTGCCGGGCCCGCCGCCGGTGAGCACGAAGGGCTCGGTGTAGATCATGAAGCTGTCCATGAAGCGCAGCAGCACGGCGATCATCAGCACACCGCGCATCTTGGGCAACTGGATGTAGCGGAAGACCGCGAACTTGCTCGCGCCGTCGATGCGCGCCGCCTGGTAGTAGGCGTCGGGGATGCTGCGCAACCCGGCGTAGCACAGCAGCGCAACCAGCGGCGTCCAGTGCCAGACGTCCATCACCAGCACGGTCAACCAGGCGTGGGTGGCGTTGCCGGTGTAGCTGTACTCGAAGCCCAGGCCCTTGAGCGCGGCGCCCAGGAGGCCGATGTCGGCGCGGCCGTAGATCTGCCAGATCGTGCCGACCACGTTCCAGGGAATCAGCAGCGACAGCGCCACGATGACCAGCACGGCGCTGGCTTTCCAGCCGGTGGCCGGCATCGACAACGCGAGTGCGATGCCCAGCGGAATCTCGATCAGCAGCACCGAGAGCGAAAACTGCAGTTGCCGGAACAGGGCCGCGTGCAGGTCGCCGTCGCGCATCACGCTGGCGAACCACTCGGTGCCGACGAAGACGCGGCGCTCGGGGCTGATGATGTCCTGCACCGAGTAGTTCACCACCGTCATCAGCGGCAGGATGGCCGAGAAGGCGACGCAGACGAAGACCGGCAGGATCAGCAGCCAGGCCTTCTGGTTGACCGGTTTTGTCGTCGTGCTCAAGCGACCAGCTCCTCGTTCTTGTAGAAGCAGGTGTGCTCGCCCAGCACCTGCAGCCAGGCCGTGCTGCCGACCGGCGGCACCACCGCCTCGGGTGACAGGCGGGCCTTCAGCACGTGGCCGCAGGCGCTGGCGGTGAGTATGAAGTGGGTGCCGATGTCCTGCGCCAGCGTCACCTGCGCCGGCAATGCGCCCGGGGCGCCGGCGTGGGTGACGCCCAGGTACTCCGGGCGCACGCCGAGCTTGATGTCGCCTTCGGGCAGGACCTGCGGCGCCGTCAGCGTCTGGCCCGCCACCTGCAATGACCCGCCACGCGCCACGGCAGGCAGGAAGTTCATGCCCGGCGAGCCGATGAAGTGGCCGACGAAGGTGTGCGCTGGCCGCTCGAACAGCGCCTCGGCCGATCCCACCTGCACCGCGCGGCCGCGCGTCATGACCACCACCTCCTCGGCAAAGGTCAGCGCCTCGATCTGGTCGTGCGTGACGTAGATCAGCGTCAGCTTCAGTTCGTGGTGGATCTGCTTGAGCTTGCGCCGCAGCTGCCACTTCAGGTGCGGGTCGATCACCGTCAGCGGCTCGTCGAAGAGCACCGCGGCGACGTCGGACCGCACGAGGCCGCGGCCGAGCGAGATCTTCTGCTTCTGGTCGGCCGACAGCCCCGCGGCGCGCTGGTCGAGCTGGTGGCTCATCTCCAGCATCTCGGCGATCTCGCCCACGCGCTGCCGAATCTGCGCCGCCGGCACCAGGCGGTTCTTGAGCGGGAAAGCCAGGTTCTGTGCCACCGTCATGGTGTCGTAGATGACCGGGAACTGGAACACCTGCGCGATGTTGCGCTGCTGCGGCGTCGTGCGCGTGACGTCGCGGCCGTCGAACAGCACCGTGCCCTGCGACGGCGCGAGCAGGCCCGAGATGACGTTCAGCAACGTCGTCTTGCCGCAGCCCGAAGGGCCCAGCAGCGCGTAGGCGCCGCCGTCGCGGAAGCTCATCTTCAGCGGCAGCAGCGCGTAGTCGGTGTCGCCCTGCGGTTTGGGTTTGTACGAGTGCGCGAGGTCGAGGTCGATGCGGGTCATCTGCGGCGATCCTCGGCCTTCAGCTTCTCTGGCCCGGTGCCACGAGCAGCGCGCCCTGGGCATCGAACACGTAGGCCTGCGCCGCGCTCATGTGCAGCGTCAGCGGCGCGCCCAGGGCGAAGAAGTGCACGCCGGTGAGTTGCGCGACCAGTTCGCCGACGGCGGTCTGCACGTGCACGAAGGTGTCGGAGCCCGAGATCTCGGCCAGCTCGACGCGCCCGGGCAGCGCCACGTCGCCCGGCCGCGGCGCCACGCGCAGCGCACTGGCGCGCAGGCCTATCGTCAGCCCTGTCGTCAGCCCTGTCGTCAGGCTGCCCCGTGCAGCCTGGGGCAAGGCGATCAGGAGCGCCGGCCCGCCCTGCAGCTGCACGCCCGAAGCTGCCGCGTCGGCGGCCATCAGGTTCATCGGCGGGTCGCTGAAGGCGCGCGCCACGCGCAGCGACTGCGGGCGGTGGAAGACCTCGGCCGTGGGCCCGTACTGCAGCAGCTCGCCGGCGTCGAGCACGGCGGTGTGGCCGCCCAGCAGCAGCGCCTCGCCGGGCTCGGTGGTGGCGTAGACGACGGTGCTGTCGCCGCTGTCGAAGAGCTGCGTCAGCTCTTCGCGCAGCTCTTCGCGCAGCTTGTAGTCCAGGTTGACCAGCGGCTCGTCCAGCAGCATCAGCGGCGCGCCCTTGGCCAGCGCGCGCGCCAGCGCCACGCGCTGCTGCTGGCCGCCCGACAGCTCGGCCGGCAGGCGCTGCAGGAAGGGCTCGATGTGCAGCCGCGCCGCGATCTCGCGCACGCGCTCGTCGATGCGGTCTTCACCGCGCAGGCGCAGCGGCGAGGCGATGTTGGCCGCCACCGTCATCGACGGGTAGTTGATGAACTGCTGGTAGACCATGGCCACGTTGCGCTCGCGCACGCCGACGCCGGTGACGTCGGCACCGTCGACCTTCAAGTGGCCGCTGCTCGGGCGGTCCAGGCCCGCCATGATGCGCATCAGGCTCGTCTTGCCGGCCTGCGTGGCGCCCAGCAGCACCGTCACCGCGCCGGGCTTGGGCGCCAGCGTCATCGGCGCCAGCCAGCGCGCGGCGCCGACGTTCTTGGTGATGCCCTCAAGCATCAATTGCATGCGGTAGTCCTCGCAAGGTTCTTGTGCCCTGGCTGCGTCCCGGGACAACGGCGCATTCTTGTGCCTGTCACCGCGTTTTCCCTGCTGGGTTTCCCAGGGGTCTGCCAAGACGATAGGTGCCAAGCGTATCGCCGGCCGGCAACCGGCTGCAACCCGTCAAGTGCAGTGGAGTCGCGGACATGAAATACCTCTTGGCCCTGGACCAGGGCACGTCGAGTTCACGCAGTATCGTCTTCGACGGCCTGGGCCGCGTCGTGGCGATGGCGCAGCGCGAGTTCCGGCAGATCTACCCGCAGCCGGGCTGGGTCGAACACGACCCCGAGGAGATCTGGTCGAGCCAGCTCGCCACGGCGCAGGAAGCGCTGGCGCGCGCGGGGCTGAGCGCCAAGGACGTGTCGGCGATCGGCATCACCAACCAGCGCGAGACCACCGTGGTCTGGAACCGCCGCACCGGGGTGCCGGTCCACAACGCCATCGTCTGGCAGGACCGGCGCGGCGAGCCGCTGTGCGCGCAGCTGCGCGAACACGGGCACGCCGAGACCATCCGCGGCAGCACGGGCCTGGTCGTCGACGCCTACTTCTCGGCGACCAAGTTGCGCTGGATCCTGGACCACGTCAGCGGCGCCCACATCGCCGCGGCGCAGGGCGATCTGGCCTTCGGCACCGTCGACAGCTGGCTCATGTACAAGCTCACCGGCGGCCGCGTGCACGCCACCGACGTCAGCAACGCCTCGCGCACGATGCTGTTCGACATCCGCCACAACGCGTGGGACCCCGAACTGCTCAAGCTGCTGCACGTGCCGGGCAGCCTGCTGCCAGCGGTGCACCCGTCGAGCCACGTCTACGGCCACACCGAGGCAGCGCTGTTCGGCGCGCCGATCGCCATCGCCGGGGTCGCGGGCGACCAGCAGTCGGCGCTCTTCGGCCAGGCGTGTTTCAGGGCCGGGCTGGCCAAGAACACCTACGGCACCGGCTGCTTCATGCTGACCCACACCGGCGGCACTTTCGGACAGTCGCGCCACGGCCTCATCACCACAGCGGCGGCGCAGCCGGACGCGCGGCCGCAGTTTGCGCTGGAAGGCAGCGTCTTCATCGGCGGCGCGGTGGTGCAGTGGCTGCGCGACGGCCTGCAAGCCATCAAGAGCAGCGGCGACGTGCAGGCACTGGCCGAAAGCGTGCCCGATAGCGCCGGCGTGGTCTTCGTGCCGGCCTTCACCGGCCTGGGCGCGCCGTACTGGAATGCCGATGCGCGCGGCGCCATCCTGGGTCTGACACGCGGCAGCACTGTTGCGCACATCGCGCGCGCGGCGCTGGAGAGCATCGCGTTCCAGAGTGCGGCGCTGCTGCAGGCCATGAACCAGGACGCCGCCGCCGGCGCGGCGGCGGTGACCGAATTGCGCGTCGACGGCGGCGCCTGCGTCAACGACATGCTGATGCAGTTCCAGGCCGACTTGCTGGGCATCGCCGTCGTGCGACCCGAGGTCACCGAGACGACGGCGCTGGGCGCAGCCTATCTGGCCGGACTGGCCACCGGCGTCTTCGCCGGCCTGGACGAACTGGCCGCGCTGTGGAAAGAAGAGCGCCGCTTCGAGCCGGCAATGTCGCGCAGCCGCGCGGCCGAACTCATGGCCGGCTGGCAGCACGCCGTGGCGCAGGCCACGGCACGCTGATTCGCCTGCAGTTGCGCGTGCCGACGCGCCTTACTTGACGGCGAAGTCCGACAGCTGCTTGCCGCTGTTCAGCGCGTCGCGCAGCCATTGCGGGCGCTTGCCGCGGCCGACCCAGGTGCCGCCGGCACCGTTGCTGAACTTCACCACCGCCGTCGTCTTGGCGGCGGCACCCTTGCGCTTCTTGCGCTTGGCCGGCGCTGCGGCCTTGCCGGCGCCCTTGGGCTTGAGCGCGAGGCCGAGGTCGGATGCGCTGAGGTTGTAGAACGAGATGGCGTCGCGGATGCGCGTGATCACGCCGTCGACTTCGCCGCGGCGGAGTTTTTCGGCTTCCTGTTTGAGCGATTCGATCTGCTTGACGATCTGGGCGTAGGTCTTGGTCATGGTTTCCAATCGGTGGTGGATTTCCTGTTTGAAGGCGCTCCGTTCGGATGCCCTTTGGCGCTTGTCTTGATTCTCTGATGACGCCAACAGGGAGCGGAACATAACACGCTCGGCACCGTTCGTCGTTTTCCGATTGTTAATGTCCATTCAATGGTACGGCCGGTGTTGCGCTAATGCTTCAACGTCGCGAAACCACCGCCGTGTCCAGCCACGACAGAGGGTCGACGCCATAGAACAAGCTGAACTCGCCATACAAGGCCGCATGCCGAATGGCCAATTCCGCCGGACGTTCGAAGAACAACTCGCTGACGACGGCAAAGAATTCGGCGGGGTTGGTGGCTGCGTACGGTTCGATCACGCCTTCGGCGCCCTGCGCCAGCCGTTCCTGCAAGGCCCGGAATTCGGCGCCCAGAACGCTGGCCCAACGCGCCCGGCGCTGGGCGCCAGGGACAAAGGGCGCGCCATTGGCTGCGCCGTGCGCCTGGTCCAACTGGTGAGCGAACTCGTGGATCACCACGTTGCGGCCGTCGTGCGGGTCGGCCGCGCCTGCCAGCACGTCGTCCCACGACAGCAGCACCTGCCCCTGCTGCCAGGACTCGCCTGCCAAGGCCCGGCGTTCTTCGCGCACCAGGCCGGCGGCGTCGGTGTTGCTGCGACCGACGACGAAAGCACCCGGGTAAATCAGGATCTGGCGCAATTCGTCGAATGAACCGGCGCCGCGGCGCAGCAGCAGCAAGGCCGCCTGCACGGCCACCAGGACGCGCATGTCGTCGGTGATCTCCAGCCCGCCACAGCCGATGAACGGCTTCTCGGCGATCAGCACCTGCGCCGCTTTTTTCAGCCGCAATTGCACGTCGCTGGGCAGGCGGGCAAAAGCCGGCATGCGCCGGCGCAGGACTTCGCGCCAGGGCAGCGGAAACGGCTGGCGCCGGATGCGCGCGCGCCGTGCGGCGCGCCACCACGGCGGCCCCCACAACCAGGCCAGCACGCTCAAAAGCAGGGCGGCCAGGAAGAGCGAGCCGGCAGCGAAGGTCGATGCATCCACCGGGGTCATCTGGGCGCCTGCCGCCGGGGATTCAAGCCCGGGTTTTCAGCGCCCCCCGGAAGTGCGGGTGCCGGGTATCAGTGCCGCGGCTCGCAGCGCACCTCGGTCTTGACCGAATTGGCGATGAAACAGGACTCGTGCGCCTGGTGGTGCAACAGGTGCAATTCGGCCGCAGTGGGCAGGCGTGGCCCGCCAAAGCGCACGCGCGGCCGCAGGGTGACGACCGTCATGGCCAGGCGCCCTTCGGCGTTACGGGTCATTTGGCCTTCGGCCGCATCGTCGTAATGGTCGACGACAAATCCCGCATTGCCCGCCAGGTTCAGGAACCACAGCATGTGGCAACTGGCGAGTGAGGCGACGAAGGTCTCTTCGGGATCGACGGCGCTGGCGTCGCTGTAGGGCAGCGGCACCAGGTGCGGCGAGGACGAACCCGCGAATTCGACGCCACCGTCGAATCGAAGGGTATGGCGGCGGCTGTAGCGGTTGTCGATGAACGCCTCGCCGTCGGCGCGTTGCCACTCGACCTGGGCCTGGTACTTGTGCATGTGCTTGATGGCGGCTGGCGCCGGCTTGCGTGCGATGATGCCGCGATGATCACATTGCACTACTTTCCCGGCAACGCCAGTTTCACGCCGCACGTGCTGTTGCAGGAGATCGGCGTGCCATTCGAATTGAGCCTGGTCGACCGCACGGTGGGCGCGCACAAGTCGCCGCACTACCTGCAGCTCAATCCGAACGGCCTGATTCCGGTGCTCGTCGACGGCGATCTCGTGCTCTACGAAACCGCGGCCATCTGCCTGCACCTGGCCGACACGCACCCGGCGGCGAATCTCGCGCCGACCCTGGGCAGCGCCGAACGTGCGCACTTCTACAAGTGGCTGGTCTGGCTGAGCAGCACTGTGCAGTCCACGTTGATCCATTACTTCTACGGCGACCGGCTGGTCGACGGCGGCAACACCGAGGGTGCGGCGCAGATCAGGGCCCATGCCCAGGCGCGGGTGGTGCAGTGCCTGGCGCAGATTGACGACCACCTGGCGCGCCGCGGCGGCCCCTGGATGATGGGCGCGCAGTACACGGCACTCGACCCCTACACCTGGATGTTGTGCCGCTGGACGCGCGGTTTCAGCGCCCAACCGGCGCGCAGCTTCGTGCACATCGCACCGTTCCTGCAGCGCATGCTGGAGCGCCCGGCGATGCAGCGCGCGGTCGCCGCCGAGCAGCTCGGCGACCCCATCTTCTAGAAGCCTGCGCCGCCGGCTACAGCGACCCGGTGGCGCGCAGCTTTTCCAGCCGCAGCGCCAGGCGCTGGCGCATCTCGGACAGCGTCTGCCGTTCGGTGCGCGCCGTGGCCTCGTCGGTGGCGGTTTGGACGCGCAGCTGCTGCGCTTCGATCTGCCGCATCAGTTCGACTTCGGGCGGCACGACGCCGGCGTCCTTGAGGATCTTCATGCCCATGCGCAACTCGGCCGGCGTCTCGTCGTAGCCGTCGCCCAGGTGCAGCGGTTTGCCGTAGCTCGGCGCCGAGGCCAGTTCGCCGTTGGCCTGGCTCTCGGCGAGCTTGCGGCCGATCTCGTCTTCGAGCAGCCGCAGCCGTTTTTCGCGGTTCTCTTCAGCGTTCATGCGCGCGCCTCCGTCGGTAGCGCCAGGCGCTCGATCCAGTGTCGCGTCAGTGGCGTCACCGGCTTGGCCATCGTGCGCTCGTTGATCAGTGCGCGGCCCAGGCTGCGGCGGCCGCCGTCGGCTGCCGCCGCCAGCAGCGTCTGGTCGATGAGGTCGCGCTGCGCGTGGCTGCCGCCGAAGCGCGCGGCCTGGCCGCGAACCGGCGCGATGAGGTCCACGGCGCCGTCGGCGTCGCCGCGCGCCAGCGCGAGCAAGCCGCGCATCAGCGGCAGGCCGACCTCGCGCGCCATCAGGTGGTTGGTGCGCCCGGCATCGGTGGGCATCAAGGCGCGCTCGGCGCAGCGCGCCAGCCAGGCCTCGGCGCGGGTGACCTCGCCTGCGCCCAGCAGCGCCAGCACCACATGCACGTCGTTGAAGGCGTAGTGCCCGGCGTGGTCGTGCGGCAGTTCCCAGTCGCGCAGCAGCGCGGCGCAGCGCGCGCCCACGTCCTCGCCCAGCAGGTTGAGCCGCCACAACATCGACGCGGCGTCGACGCGGTTGAGCGTGACCTGCAGCGCGCCGTCGCTCAGGTGCGTGTCGAGCAGGCGCAGCGCGCCGGCAATGTCCATGGCTTCGAGCCTGAACAGCGACTTGTGCCACCACAGGTGACAGGCGAAGCCGTTGCCTTCGGCCCAGGCGGGCTGCTGCTGGCGCAGCCAGGCGGCGCCGTCCTCGTAGCGGCCCTGCATCTCCATCACGTGCGCCACCGCGTGCACGGCCCAGGGCACGCGGGCGTCGAGCGCGAGCGCGCGACGGCCGGCTTCCTCGGCCTGCGGGTACAGGTTGCTCTCCTCCAGGCCGAAGGCGTACAGCGCCAGCACGCAGGCAAAGAGCGGATCGTCTTCGTCCCACTCGGGCAGCGCGCGCGCCGGCCGCAGGCGCAGGCCGTGCGCGTCGCCGCGGTAGAAGTCCCACAACTGCGCCCACTGCAGCGCGAGCGCGTCGCGCGGGTGTTCGACGAGCAGCGTGTCCCAGACGCGGCAGGCCTGGTGCCAGCGGCCCTGCAGCACCAGCTGCACGGCATCGTGGTGGGCGCGCTCGCGCGGCGTGGCGTGGGCCATCAGCGCGCGTGCATGCGAGAGGTGGGCGTCGGCTTCGGTCATCAGGCCGGGCTCGGTCAGGCTGAGCAGGAAACCGGCCTTCATGATGTGCGGCAAGGCCCAGCCGCCATCGGCGCCTATCGCCTCGTCGAGGTCGGCCAGCGGCGTGTCGTAGAAGGACATCATCCGCCACAAGGCCTGTTCGGCGGCGGCGCGCGCAGCGGCCGAGCTGCTGCTGCAAGGGTTGCCGCGCACATCCGGGGTGGACATGGGCTGCAATGTAGCGCGCCTTGAGGTGCCGGCTGAGACGGCGCGCCAGGGCGCCGCCGGTGGTGCTGCGGTGGAGCTGCCGCAATGCCAAGCGGCGCCCGCAGGCGCCGCAGTGGTCCAAGGGGCAGCTCAGCCCTGGCGCTTGCGCAGCGCCAGGCCGCTGCCCAGCAGGGCCAGGGCCACCAGCGCCAGCGAGCCCGGCTCGGGCACGCCCGGCGTGATCGAGGTGTCGTTGGCGAGCTTCCAGTTCAGGATGTCGTGGTTGCCGACGCCGGCGCCGGTGCCGCTGGTGAAGCCGACGAAGGCGCTGGTGGTGCCCAGGATCGAGGCGATGTCGATCGCGTAGTCGTCGATGATCGTGATCGCGGAGGCGACGCCGTCCTGCACGGTGACGTCGAGCACCGAGCCGTCGTAGCTGATGACCACCGTCCAGACGTTGCCGTTGCTCATGCAACCCGCTGCGGTGTGGAACGTGGCGGCGCCGAAGTCGCACGTCACCTTGCCGTAGGGGTTGGCGCGGATCAGGCTGTTGACGTTGCCGTTGGTGTCGACGCCGACGTGGTTGCTGGAGTTGCCGTCGCCAGCGCCGTTGTTGAAGGTGTCGAACTCGATGGCCACGCTCTGCGCGACGCCGCCGTAGCCCAGACCGCCACCGGTGCTGCCCAGGCCGCCGACGCCGCGCGACAGCACGAAGGTCAGGTTTCGGTGCCCGGGGCACCGGCATGGTGAACGACAGGCTTTTTGCAACTTCCGTATCCGCGGCGGCGAGCCTTCGCGCAAACAACGACCTGTGCCGCCAACGCCCGTCGACCCGGGCCCGGGTGTCAACAAACTCGACGTCGGCGCACGGGGTGCAGTCCGCGCAGCGGCGGCCTGCGCATGGCCTTCAGGCCGGCCACGGCAACAGCGGTCCGCGCAGGTCTTCCCACGCCCGGGCCAGCCTCAGCACGCCGAGGTCGTCGTGCCGGCGGCCGATGATCTGCAGCCCGATCGGCAGCCCGGCGGCGGTGTGCGCGCAGGGCACGCTCAAGGCCGGTTGTTCGCTCATGTTGAAGGGCAGCGTGAAGGCGATGTGCTCCATCGCGCGCCCGGGGTCGTTGCTCGGCATCGCCCACTCGGCGGCAAAGGCCGACACCGGGGCCACCGGCGAGATCACGAAGTCGAAGGCATGGCAGGCCGCCACCGCCGCGTCGCGCAGCGCCGCGAATTGGCTGTAGCCGTGGAACAGCTGCGCGGCGCTGATGCCCTCGGCGGCGGCCACCCACTCGCGGATGAAGGGCAGCACGCGCGCGCGACGCTCGGCCGGCAGCGCCTGGATGTCCAGCCACGAGCGCGTGCGCCAGAAGAGGTTGATGCCGTCGGCCATCTCGCGCGTGGTGAAGGCAGGCAGTGTCTGGACCTCGGCGCCGGCAGCTTGCAGGCGGTGCGCCGCGTCCTGCACGGCGGCAGCGATGTCGGCGTCCACCGGCAGGCCCCAGCCGGCGTCGAGCATGAAGCCGATGCGCAGGCCGCGCACGGCGCTGGCGTCGCCCAGGTCGAGCCAGTCCAGCGCCTGGTAGGGCAGCCGCGTGGCGTCGCGGTCGTCGGGCAGGCTCAGCACCGACATCAACGCAGCGGCGTCGGCCACGGTGCGCGTCATCGGCCCGGCGACGCGGCCGAGGTACGGCGGCTTGATCGGCACGCGGCCGGCACTGGGCTTGAGGCCGACCACGCCGCACCAGGCCGCGGGCAGCCGGATCGAGCCGCCGATGTCGGTGCCCAGGTGCAGCGGGCCGTAGCCTGCTGCGGCCGCGGCGCCGGCGCCGGCGCTGCTGCCGCCGGGGTTCTTGCCCGGGTCCCACGGGTTGCGGGCCAGCGAATGGAAGCTGCTCAGGCCCGAGGACAACATGCCGTAGTCCGGCATCGTCGTCTTGCAGACGAACACCGCGCCGGCCTCGCGCAGCCGCGCCGCCGGCGGCGCGTCTTCGGCCGCGGGCACGAGTTCGCTCGCCGCCGTGCCCAGCGGCACCGGCACGCCGCGGGTGGCGATGTTTTCCTTGATCGTCACCGGCACGCCGTCGAGCCGGCCCAGAGGCCGGCCCTGCTGCCAGCGCTGCTCGGACTGGCGCGCCATGGCCATCGCGCCGTCGGCGTCCAGCGCCCAGGTGGCATGCAGCCTGGGCTCCAGGCGCTCGATGTGGGCCAGCACGTCGCGCAGCACGTCCACCGGCGACAGTCCGCCTTCGCGGTAGGCGCGGTGCAGCTCGGCCGCGTCCAGGTCGTGCAGCCCCGCCACCGCG